>NZ_JBWKQE010000002.1:0-403114 GCF_059418605.1 Duganella sp. GW821-FHT07G03 | reverse complement strand
CGGCCTGTTGGTGAGTGTGGCGAACCCGGCCTGCATCAAAGGTTTTGGCCACAGCGAGAATATTCGCAACAAGAACGACGCCATCGACGCCGGTTTGATTGCGCGCTACTGCGCAGCAATGCGGCCTGCGCCCTGGACCCCGCCGCCACTGGAACAGCGCCAGTTGCGGGCTTGGTCGCAGCGCGTTCAAGCCTTGAAGGATATCCGCCAGCAGGAAGAAAACCGATTGGAGGCATTGACCATCGGTGGAATGGACGAGGTGATGCAACACGTGCGCCAGCATATCGCCTGGCTCAGCACAGAAATTAACAAGCTCGAAAGTGACATCAACGATCACATAGATCGTCATCCCCGTCTCAAGCATGATGCCGATTTGCTTACCACGATTCCGGGCGTGGGGATGACCACGGCGGCCAAAGTGCTGGGGAGTCTCGGCGATATCCGCCGCTTTGGCAGTGCGAAAGCCTTCGCCGCCTTTCTTGGCGTGACACCCAAGCAACGCAACTCTGGAAGCTCAGTGCGGGGACGAACGACCATCAGTCGAACCGGCAACACCGCATTGCGCGCTGCCCTGTACATGCCTAGCCTGGTGGCGCGTCGTCATAATCCCATTCTGAGCCAATTTGCAGAACGACTTGCTGCGACCGGAATGGCGAAGAAAGCGGTGATTGGCGCAGTCATGCACAAACTGGCCCATTTGATTTATGGGGTGATACACAATGACAAGCCTTTCGATCCCAATTACTTATCGAAAGGGCTTGCCATTCAAGACGGTATCTGACCCCAGCTTGTTTTTCGATCAGAAGTGGTAAGCCGCTTTGATTTCGACGAAGTTGACGCCGGTGTTGGGCTTCTTGTAGCCGCCGTTCGAGAAGTGCTGGATCTTGCCGCCGAGTTCCCAGTTGTTGTCGAACACGTAGCCGATGCCGATGTGGTCGCCGAACTGGAAGTGCGTCGATAAACGGTAGGTATCGTTATCGTACAGCTTGGACAGGCGGTGCACGCCGATGCCGCCTTCGTAGTAGATCCCCTTCTTGTTGTCGTTCTCGAAGCGGAACACCGGCGTGAAGCCGACATCCCACAGGTGGGCGGTGTTGCCCGAAATGTTCTGGTACTGGCTTTCCTTCCACAGACCGGCGCTGGCTTCCCAGTAGCCGCTCAGGTGCGTGCCGTTCGATTGGAACCAGCGTGCGCTCCAGTCCTTGGCGGCGCTGAAGCGCACCATTTGTACCTTGGCGGCGTTGCCATAATCGATGGCCACGGAATCGATCAGTTTGTCATCGGCAAACGCGCCCTGTGCGGCGATCAGTGCTACCGCTGCTGCAATCATGTGTTTCGCGAACATAGTATCCTTGCAATGTAAGTGCCATATCTCATATTCATACGGCTGGCTTGATTGTACCGGGGTTCGTGGAATAATTCCGGCGTGGCTATTATTTTGATCATCTCAGGAGTTGGAATTGTCTACGCGAATTGCCTTTCTCGGTATCGGCTTGATGGGAGACCCGATGGTGCGGCGCCTGCTGGCGGCCGGCCATGCGGTGACGGTCTGGAACCGCACCTACGCCAAGGCCGCGGCGCTGGCCGACGCCGGCGCGCACGCGGTGGCGGCGCTTAGCGATGCGGTGCGCGATGCGGACATCGTCATCTCCATGCTCGAGGCCGGCCCCGTCGTCGGCGCGGTGATGCGCGAAGCCTTGCCGGCGCTGGCGCCGCGCGCCTTGTGGGTGGACATGAGCTCGACCCGCCAATCGGAGGCGCAGGAGTTCCACGCGCTGCTGCTTGAGCCGGGCCGGCGCTTTGTCGACGCGCCGGTGTCCGGCGGTGTGGGCGGTGCGGCGGCCGGTACGCTGGCCATCATGGCGGGCGGTAGCGCGCACGACTTCGCCGAGCTGGAACCGGTGCTGGCGGCCATGGGCCGGCCGACGCTGGTGGGCCCGGCCGGCAGCGGCCAGGTGGCCAAGCTGTGCAATCAGCTGATCGTCGGCGCCACCATCAACATCGTGGCCGAGGCCTTGCTGCTGGCGCAGGCGGCCGGCGCCGACCCGGCGGCGATGCGGGCGGCGATACGCGGCGGTTTCGCCGAGAGCAAAATCCTCGAGGTGCACGGCCAGCGCATGCTGGAGCGGAATTTTGTCGCCGGCGGCCAGGTGAAGACCCAGCTGAAAGACCAGCGCAACATCCTGGCGGCGGCGCAGGCGGCTGGCATCACCTTGCCGGTGACGCAGCTGGTGACCGAGCGCTATCAGGCGCTGGTGGAGACGGTCCCGCAGGCCGATCATTCGGCGGCGCTGCTGGGACTGGAAGCCTTGAATCCCGGACAGCGCGTCGGCACCGCCCCGGACCAGCTGGCTTAAGCGAGCGGCAGGCTCTGCTCTGCCAGGCGCACCCAGAAGCTGGCGCCGATCGGCAGCAGGTGGTCGTTGAAGTCGTAGCTGCCGTTGTGCAGCACGCACGGGCCGAGCCCGTGGCCGCCGTCGCGGTGCTCGCCCTCGCCGTTGCCGATGAAGACGTAGCAGCCCGGCTTGGCTTGCAGGAAGAACGCGAAGTCTTCCGCGCCCATGGTCGGCTCGACCTGGTCGTCGACCTTGTCCGCGCCCACCACCGACTTCATCACCTCCACCGCGAATTTGGTCTCGGCCGGATGGTTGACCAGCGGCGGATAATTGCGGCGGAACTTGAAGTCCACCTCGGCGCCGAACGCGGCCGCCGTGTGTTGCGCGATCTCGCCCATGCGCTGCTCGATCATGTCCAGCACCGGCTGGGTGAAGGTGCGCACCGTGCCGACCAGCTCGGCTTCGTCGGGAATCACATTGGTGGCGCTGCCGGCGTGGATCTGCGTGATCGACAGCACGGCCGTATCCAGCGGGCTCTTCTGGCGGCTGATGATGGTCTGCCAGCTCTGTGCGATCTGCACCGCCACCATCACCGGATCGATGCCCTTGTGCGGCTGGGCCGCGTGCGCGCCCTTGCCTTTGACGGTGACGTAGAACTCGTTACTGGAGGCCATCATCGGCCCCTCGACCACGCTCATCGTGCCGACCGGCGCGCCCGGCCAGTTGTGCATGCCGTAGATCGCGTCCATCGGGCATTGATCGAACAGGCCGTCTTCGATCATGCGGCGCGCGCCGGCGCCGCCTTCCTCGGCCGGCTGGAAAATGAGGTAAACCGTTCCGTCGAAATTGCGGTGCTCGGCCAGGTGCTTGGCCGCGCCCAGCAGCATGGCGGTGTGGCCGTCGTGGCCGCAAGCGTGCATCTTGCCGGGGTGGCGCGAGGCGTGGGCGAAGGTGTTCACTTCCTGCATCGGCAGCGCGTCCATGTCGGCGCGCAGGCCGATGGCGCGCTTGGAACTGCCGTGCTTGATGATGCCGACCACGCCGGTCAGGCCCAGGCCGCGGATCACGGGGATGCCCCATTCGCTCAGCTTGTCGGCGACGACTTCGGAGGTGCGTTTTTCTTCGTAGCACAGCTCGGGATGGGCGTGCAGGTCACGCCGGATTTGCTGTATTTCAGATTGAAATGCAATGATGGGATCAACTAGTTTCATCTGCTTCTCCAATATCGGGTTCGCTTGCCTTTTGGGCATCGAGAACAGCCATTGTAGCCCTTGTGGCGCAAACAAATCCAGAGTGGGGAGAATCGTTTACGATATGCCTTTGCCTCCACGTTTTTGGATTTTCACATGACAACGACACAAGTCCGCGCGACCTGCCCGCACGACTGCCCCGACACCTGCGCGCTGCTCGTCACGGTGGAGGACGGCGTGGCCACCGCCGTCAAGGGCGACCCCGACCATCCGACCACGGCCGGTGTGCTGTGCACCAAGGTGGCGCGCTACACCGAGCGCACCTATCATGCGGACCGCCTGCTGCATCCGCTGCGCCGCGTCGGCAAAAAAGGCGAGGGCAAGTTCGAGCGCATCAGCTGGGACCAGGCGCTGGACACCATCGCCACCAGGCTCAAGGCGATCGCCGCGCGCGCGCCGCAAGCGATCCTGCCCTACAGCTACTGCGGCACCATGGGGCTGGTGCAGGGCGAGTCGATGTCCTCGCGCTTTTTCAACCAGATCGGCGCGTCGCTGCTGGACCGCACCATTTGCGCGACGGCCGGCGCCACCGGCTACAAATACACCATCGGCGCCTCGATCGGGATCGACCTGGAGCAGTTCCAGAACGCCAAGCTGATCCTGATCTGGGGCGGCAATCCGATCGCCTCCAACCTGCACTTCTGGACCCGCGCGCAGGAAGCCAAGCGCAACGGCGCCAAGCTGATCGCCATCGATCCCTACCGCTCGCTGACGGCGGAGAAGTGCCACCAGCACATCGCGCTGCTGCCCGGCACCGACGCCGCGCTGGCGCTGGGCCTGATGCATGTGCTGATCGCCGAGGACCTGCTCGATCACGACTACATCGCGCAGCACACGCTGGGCTACGAGCAACTGAAACAACGCGTGGCCGAATGGACCCCGGAACGCACCGCCGAAACCTGCGGCATCAGCGTGGCCGAAGTGGTCGAGCTGGCGCGGCTGTACGGCGGCATGGCGCGCGCCGGCGAGCCGGTGGCGATCCGCACCAACTACGGCGTGCAGCGCGTGCGCGGCGGCGGCATGTCGGTGCGCAGCATCGCCTGCCTGCCGGCGCTGGTGGGCGCGTGGCGCCATGCGGCCGGCGGCATCCAGTTGTCGTCCAGCGGTTCCTTCCCGACCAACAAGGCGGCGCTGCAGCGGCCGGACCTGCTCAAGAGCCAGCCGCGCACCATCAACATGACCACCATCGGCGACGACCTGCTGCGCCCGACGTCGCCGCAGTTCGGGCCGGAAGTGGAGGCGGTGATCGTCTACAACGCCAACCCGCTGGCGATTGCGCCGGACTCGGGCAAGGTCATGGCCGGCTTCGCGCGCGAGGATTTGTTCACCGTGGTGCTGGAACACTTCCAGACCGACACCGTGGACTATGCCGACATCGTGCTGCCGGCCACCACGCAGCTGGAGCATGTCGACACGCACACCGCCTACGGCCACCTGTACATGATGGCCAACAACGCCGCCATCGCGCCGATGGGCGAGGCCAAGGCCAACACGGAAATCTTCCGCCTGCTGGCGGCGCGCATGGGCTTTGACGATCCCTGCTTCCGCGACAGCGACGACCAGTTGGCGGCCATGGCCTTCAACGCGCAGGACGTGCGCGCCGTCAACTTCGATTGGGAGTCGTTGAAGCAGAAGGGCTGGCAGAAACTGAATGTGCCCGATGCGCCGTTTGAGCACGGCGGCTTCCCCACGCCGTCCGGCAAGTGCGAGTTTTATTCCGCCGCGATGGCGGCCGACGGACTCGATCCGCTGCCCGCCTATCTGCCGCCGTATGAATCGGTGGCCAGCAATCCGGAGCTGGCCAAGCGCTATCCGCTGGCGATGATTTCTCCGCCGGCGCGCAACTTCCTCAACTCCACTTTCGTCAACGTCAAGAGCCTGCGTTCGGCGGAGGGCGAGCCGCACCTGGACATCCACCCGGCCGACAGCGCGGCGCGCGGCATCGCCGACGGCGACATGGTGCGCATCTTCAATGACCGCGGCACCTTCATCGCCAAGGCGCGCGTCACGGACAAGGCGCGCGCGGGCCTCGTTGTAGGCTTGTCAGTATGGTGGAAAAAACTAGGCAGGGATGGTAAGAACGCCAATGAGGTTACCAGCCAACAGTTGACTGATATGGGCCGCGCACCAACTTTTTACGATACACTGGTACAAGTCGAAAGAGTCGCTGCTTGAAGGTAATGTATGCGCAACTTAGCCCGCCGAATCGTCCGCGCCAGATACTGGGTGGCGGCGGGCTGCGCAACAATTATGCTGGCCGGTTGCGCTCAACTCAAGTATTACATGCAAGCTGCCCAAGGCCAGTATGCGCTGTGGTCGGACGCCCGTCCGATTGAAGACTGGCTGGGCGATCCGTCCACCGACCCCCAACTCAAGGCCCGCCTGGAAAAAGCGTTGTTAATACGCCGCTTCGCCGTCAAGGAACTGGGCCTGCCCGACAACGCCAGCTATAAAAACTACGCCGCGCTGACGCGCCCCTTCGTGCTGTGGAACGTGGTGGCGACGCCGGAGCTGTCGCTGCGGCCGATCCAGTGGTGCTTCCCGATCGCCGGTTGCGTCAGCTATCGCGGCTACTACAGCAAGGAAGACGCGATGGCCTACGCCGACGAGCTGCGCAAGGAAAACGACGACGTCCAGGTCGGCGGAGTGCCGGCGTATTCTACGCTGGGCTGGTTCAGCGATCCGCTGCTGTCGACCTTCATCAACTATTCCGACGCCGAGCTGGCGCGCATGGTGTTCCACGAGCTGGCGCACCAGGTGGTCTACGTGCAGGGCGATTCGCAGTTCAACGAAGGCTTCGCGACGGCGGTGGAGGAGGCCGGCGTGGCGCGCTGGCTGGAGCTGTACGGCACCGATCCGATGCGCGAGGCCTACACCCGCTACAACGCGCGCCGCCAGGATTTCCTCGAACTGCTGGTGCACCACCGCAAAATGCTGGCCGACACCTACGCCAGCAAAACCAGCACCCGCCACAAGCGGGCGGAGAAGGCGCGCATCTTCGCCCACCTGAAAACCGAGTACCAAAAGTTGAAGGACAGCTGGGGCGGTTACGCCGGCTACGACCGTTGGTTTGCCGAGCCGTTGACCAACGCTCACCTCAGCGCTGTGGGAACTTACCACGATTTTTTGCCCGCCTTCCGTTCCTTGTTAAAGCAGGAACGAACGTTCGTGCGATTTTATGGTGCAGTGCAAAAATTAGCTTCTCTTGATCTAGTTCAACGCCAGCAGCAGCTGCAGCAACTGGGCCGCCCGGTAATGCTCAACGCGGAGAGCGCCAAGGAGCCGGCCACCGGGTTGGAAGGCATGCATTGATGTTGCAGTGCAACATAAAAAGCCGTTAGAAGCCGCGTTCAAATATGGTTAAATGCGCTTGCGTCTGAGCTTGCTGCCCGATAGCATCGTCATAAGTAGGCTCCGGAAGTTCGCATAGACGAATCGCCCGACCCTGAACCGGCACTGTGCGCCGGACCTTACAACGATAATCGAGACACGAGGCACAGGATGGAAAAAATCTGGTTGAAGTCGTACCCGCCCGGCATGCTGACGGAGATCGACACGGGCCAATACCGCTCGCTGGTGCAATTGATGGAAGAATCCTTCCACAAGTTCGCAGACCGCAACGCCTACGTCTGCATGGACAAATTCCTCACCTATGCCGAAGTGGACGCGTATTCCAAGCGCCTGGGCGCGTGGCTGCAAAGCCGCGGCATGAAGAAGGGCGCGCGGGTCGCCGTCATGATGCCCAACGTGCTGCAGTATCCGATCGCCATCGCCGCCATCCTGCGCGCCGGCTACACCGTGGTCAACATCAACCCGCTGTACACGCCGCGTGAACTGGAGCACCAGCTCAACGACTCGGGCACGGAAGCCATCCTGATCCTGGAAAATTTTGCGACCACGCTGGAGCAGGTGCTGGGCCGCACGCAAGTCAAGCACATCGTGGTGGCCAGCATGGGCGAGATGCTCGGCGGCCTCAAGGGCGCGCTGGTCAACTTCGTGGTGCGCAGCGTCAAGAAGATGGTGCCGCCGTTCTCGTTGCCGAACGCGGTGCGCTTCAAGGATGCGCTGTCGCAAGGCGGCCGCATGAAGCTGACGCCGGTATCGCTGGAGCCCACCGATCCGGCCTTCCTGCAATACACGGGCGGCACCACCGGGGTCTCCAAGGGCGCCGTGCTGACGCACCGCAACCTGGTGGCCAACCTGCTGCAGAACGAGGCCTGGTCCAAGCCGGCGCTGGGCAATGTGACCGAGCAGATCACCATCGTCTGCGCGCTGCCGCTGTACCACATCTTCGCGCTGACCTGCTGCGCGATGTGGGGCACGCGCGTCGGCGCGCTGAACATCCTGATCCCGAATCCGCGCGACATCGGCGGCTTCATCAAGGAACTGAGCAAGTACAGGTTCAACATGCTGCCGGCGGTGAACACGCTGTACAACGCGCTGTTGAACCATCCTGCATTCGGCGGCCTGGACTTTTCGGCGCTGAAGATCTGCAACGGCGGCGGTATGGCGGTACAGCAGGCCGTCAACGATAAATGGCTGAAGGTGACGGGCGTGTCCATCATCGAAGGCTATGGCTTGTCCGAGACGTCGCCGGTGGCTACCTGCAACCGCGCCGACAGCTCGGCCTTCACCGGCACCATCGGTTTGCCGGTGCCGTCGACCGACATCGCTATCCTCGATGACGACGGCAATGAAGTGGCGCTGGGCCAGCCAGGCGAGATCGCGATCCGCGGTCCGCAGGTGATGGCCGGCTACTGGAACCGTCCGGACGAAACCGCCAAGGTCATGACGGCCGACGGCTATTTCAAATCCGGCGACGTCGGTGTGATGGACGAGAACGGCTTCGTGAAGATCGTCGACCGCAAGAAGGACATGATCCTGGTGTCCGGCTTCAACGTGTATCCGAACGAGCTGGAGGGCGTGATCGCGGCCCACCCGGGCGTGCTGGAGTGTGCTTGCATCGGCGTGCCGGACGAGCACTCGGGCGAGGCGGTCAAGATCTTCGTGGTGCGCAAGGATCCGAACCTGACGGTCGAGCAGTTGATGGCTTATTGCAAAGAACAATTTACCGGCTATAAAAAGCCAAAATATATCGAGTTCCGCGAGGAGCTGCCCAAAACCAACGTCGGGAAAATCCTGCGGCGCATGCTGCGCGATGAACCACCCGGCCAGAACAAGAAAGCTGCGTAAGACATGGAAAAAATTTGGCTGAAGTCCTATCCCGAAGGCGTGCCCGCCGAGATCGACAGCACGCAGTACCGCTCGGTGACGCACCTGCTGGAAGAATCGTTCCGCAAGTTTGCCGACCGCAACGCCTACGTCTGCATGGACAAGTTCGTCACCTACGGCGAGCTCGACAAGCTGTCGCTGCAAATGGGCGCCTGGCTGCAAAGCAAGGGCCTGAAGCCGGGCGCGCGCGTGGCGATCATGTTGCCGAACGTGCTGCAATATCCGGTGGCGATGGCGGCTATCCTGCGCGCCGGCTACACGGTGGTCAACGTCAATCCGCTGTACACGCCGCGCGAGTTGCAGCACCAGCTGGTGGACTCCGGTTCGGAAGCGATCATCGTGCTGGAAAACTTCGCCACCACGGTGGAGCAGGTGCTGGCGCACACCCAGGTCAAGCACGTGATCGTCGCCACCATGGGCGACATGCTGGGCACGCTGAAGGGCACGCTGGTCAACTTCGTGGTCCGCAATGTCAAGAAGATGGTGCCGTCGTTCTCGCTGCCGAACGCGGTGTCGTTCAAGCAGGTGCTGGCCGAGGGTTCGCGCCTGACGCTCAATCCGGTCAAGCAGGGCCATGACGACATCGCCTTCCTGCAATACACCGGCGGCACCACTGGCGTGTCCAAGGGCGCCGTGCTGCTGCACCGTAACATCATCGCCAACGTGCTGCAGAACGAAGCCTGGCTGCAATTCAAGCCGCAGGCCGAGCAGCTGGTGTTTGTGTGCGCGCTGCCGCTGTACCACATCTACTCGCTGACCATCAGCTCCTTCATGGGCATGCGCATGGGCGGACTGAACCTGCTGGTGCCGAATCCGCGCGACATCCCCGGCTTCGTCAAGGAGCTGGCCAAGTACCGCGTGGCGGTGTTCCCCGCAGTGAACACCTTGTACAATGCGCTGCTCAACAACGCCGAGTTCGCCAAGCTGGACTTCTCGTCTTACTCGATCTGCAACGGCGGCGGCATGGCCGTGCAGCAGGCCGTGGCCGACCGCTGGCTCAAACTGACCGGCACGCCGATCATCGAAGGCTACGGCATGTCGGAAACCTCGCCGGTGGCCACGGCCAACCGGGTCGACATCAAGGAATTCACCGGCACCATCGGCCTGCCGATTCCGTCGACCGACGTCTGCATCCTGGACGACGACGGCAATGCGCTGCCGCTGGGCGCGACCGGCGAGATCGCCATTCGTGGCCCGCAGGTGATGGCCGGCTACTGGAACCGTCCGGACGAAACCGCCAAGTCGATGACGGCCGACGGCTTCTTCAAGACCGGCGACGTCGGCATCATGAACGAGCAGGGCTTCACCCGCATCGTCGACCGCAAGAAGGACATGATCATCGTGTCCGGCTTCAACGTGTATCCGAACGAAGTGGAAGGCGTGGTGGCCTCGCATCCGGGCGTGCTGGAAGTGGCGTGCATCGGCGTGCCGGACAAGAACTCGGGCGAAGCCGTCAAGCTGTTCGTGGTGCGCAAGGACCCGAACCTGACCGCCGAGCAGTTGCTGGACTTCTGCAAGCACGAACTGACCGCCTACAAGAAGCCGAAGTACATTGAGTTCCGTGATGAGCTGCCGAAGACCAACGTCGGCAAGATCCTGCGCCGTCAACTGCGCGACGAAAAAGTCGCAGCGTAACAAAGAAAAAATCGCCTGCTGAGACAGGCGATTTTTTTATGCTAGTGGTGTTCGAAACGCGGCCCTTTCTTGATGCAAGCGAGCCGTTTGTCCCTCATGGCGGCGGCCAGCCGCTGCCGCACCTCATGATCGTGATCGACATATCCTTCGATGTTGGCCTTGCGGGCGCAATCGGCCCAGTGCTGGTCGTCGACGTCTTGCAGCCTTTCAAACTCGGATAGCGACAGCACGACCACGGCATCGCGGTCGGCCTGTTCAACGACTATCGTTTGCGTCAAAGCCTGGTGCAAATAGCTATCCAGCTCTTGCGCAATTTCACTCTCTGTTACTTTCAACATGTAGCGCCTCCATACGGTGATGGTCTAGCCAGTATAGGCCGTGCCAGCCCCGATTCAAGCGCTAACCAGTCCGGGCCGGCCGTCGCGCACCAGGAAGCTGGCGATGGTCTTGATGGGGCTGGCTGGATTCTGGACCTCGTCCAAGGCCAGGAACAGCGTGGTGGTGTCGGACGGCGTGATGTTGAGCAGCATGAAGCCGCGCTTGTCGCTACGGCCGTACTTGATGCTGTGGTTCATGGCGACATACTGCTCGGTGCGCGCCTGCGGGCGCGACGGCGACGTCACCGAGGTGCCGACGAACTCGGTGGCGATGACGGGATTGGCGGCCGAACGCGGGCGCGTGGGGATGCGGTTGAGCTCGGCCGCGAAGAAGCTGTGGACGTCGCCGCCCAGTATCAGCGGGTTGCCGGCCTTGCTGGCGTGCAGCGCGTCGAACAGGCGCTGGCGCGCCGCCGGGTAGCCGTCCCAACCGTCGGTCCAGAAGCGGCCGTTGGATTCATTGATGATAGGCACCTGGCTGTTCTGCGCCATCAGCGTTTGCTGGGCCAGGATGTTCCAGCGCGCCGGCGACGAGGCCAGGCCTTGTTCCAGCCAGCGCTGCTGTTCCGCACCCAGCATGGTGCGGCCAGGATCGACCAGCGCCGGGCAATCGCGTTTGAGCACCGAGCTGGAGCCGCCGCGTCCGGCCGGCGTGCAGGCATGATGGGATCGGTACTGGCGATCGTCCAGCACATGGAAGCGCGCCAGCCGGCCCCAGTCGTAACGCTGGTACATGCGCAGCTTGGCGAAGTCGGCCGGCGCCACGCGCAGCGGCATGTGTTCGTAGAAGGCTTGATAGGCCGCCGCGCGGCGGTCGAGGAAGTGCGGGTCGAGCCGCTCGTCGCGGTCGCCGCCGTAGTCGTTGGCTACTTCGTGATCGTCCCAGGTCACGATCCATGGCGCGGCAAGGTGGGCGGCCTGCAAATCGCGGTCGGTCTTGTACTGGGCGTAGCGGGCGCGGTAATCGGCCAGCGTGAAGCTCTCAGCGGTCCGTAGCGCGGTTTGCGGATGCTTGAGCTGGTATGGCCCCCACTCGTAGATGTAATCGCCCAGGAAGGCCACCAGGTCGGGCGCTGCGGCCGCGATGTGGCGGTGCGCGCCATAGCTGCCGAACTCCCAATGCTGGCACGAGGCGACTGCCAGCTTCAATTGGTCCGGCATGGCGTTGGCGGCGGGCGCGGTGCGCGTGCGGCCGACGGGGCTGACCGCGTCGCCCAGCATGAAGCGATACCAGTACCAGCGCGCCGGCGCCAGGCCGGTGACGTCGACATGCACGCTGTGCGCCAGCTCCGGCGCGGCGCTGGCCGTGCCCTTGGCGACGATGCGGCCGAAGCGCTCGTCCTCGGATACCTCCCAGCGCACGCTGAAGGCCAGCTGCGGCGTGGCGGCCGCGTTGAGCGGATCGTGCAGGATGCGGGTCCAGATGATGACCGCGTCCGGCAGCGGCGACCCGGAGGCGACGCCGAGGCTGAACGGATAGGCGTTGCTGGCGCTGGATGGCGCGGCGTGGATGGCGCCGGCGCCGCAGGAGGCTGCCAGCGCTGCCAGTGACGTAAGGCGGCTGGCGCTTTGGAGAAATGCGCGGCGAGGATGCTGCATGCCGCGCCGGATCAGGAACGGATCAGCGTTTCGATCGGCGGCACCTTGCGCGGCTTGCGGTCCGAGTCGGTGGCGACGTAGGTCAGCGTGGCCTCGGTGACCTTGACGGTGCAGGCTTGCAGGCGATTGCGCTCGGCATACACCTCGACGTTGACGGTAATGGACGTATTGCCAACCTTGACAATATCAGCATAAAACGACAGCAGGTCGCCCACGAATACGGGATTCTTGAACACGAAGGAGTTCACCGATATGGTCGCCACGCGGCCGTTGGCGCGGCGGGTGGCCGGCAGCGAGCCGGCGATGTCGACCTGCGCCATGATCCAGCCGCCGAACACGTCGCCGTAGACGTTGGCGTCGGACGGCGCCGGCATCATGCGCAGTTCCGGCATCTTCCCGGCGGGCAGGCCGCGGTTGACGGTTTCGGCTTTGATGGTGGGGGGATTTTCGGGGGTGGTCATCGTGAATTCTCTTGAAGGGCTACAATTACCGGGATTGAACCATAAAAAGCCGACATCCGCCATGCGACGTACTACGTACTCCCCGAACACTCCGCCAGCCAACGCCAGCAATGCCGCCGCCCCGCGCAGCGACATGGCGACGCTGAAAACACTCTTCCCTTACCTGTGGGTCTACAAATGGCGCGTGCTGCTGGCGCTGGGTTGCCTGATCGGCGCCAAGCTGGCCAACGTCGGCGTGCCGGTCGTGATGAAGCGCCTGATCGACAGCCTGAGCATCTCGCCGTCGCATCCGCAGGCGCTGCTGGTGCTGCCGCTCGGCGCGCTGGTGGCTTACGGCGTGCTGCGCGTGTCGACCACCTTGTTCACCGAGTTGCGCGAGTTCCTGTTCGCGCGCGTCACGCAGCGCGCGGTGCGCACCATCGCGTTGCAGGTGTTCCGCCACCTGCACGCGCTGTCGCTGCGCTTCCACCTGAACCGCCAGACCGGCGGCATGACGCGCGATATCGAACGCGGCACGCGCGCCGTCGGTTCGCTGATTTCCTACACGCTGTTCAATATCCTGCCGACGCTGGTGGAGATCACGCTGGTGCTGGGCTACCTCGTCACGCACTACGACATCTGGTTCTCGGTGATCACCTTTGTCGCGCTGGTGACGTACATCTCCTTCACCATCTTCGTCACCGACTGGCGCACGCACTTCCGCCGCACCATGAACGAACTGGATTCGAAGGCCAACACCAAGGCCATCGATTCGCTGATCAACTACGAGACCGTCAAATACTTCGGCAACGAGGACTACGAAGCGAGGCGCTACGACGAAGGCTTGCAGCGCTACGAATCGGCCGCCGTCAAATCGCAGACGTCGCTGTCGCTGCTGAACACCGGGCAGTCGCTGATCATCGCCACCGCCGTCACGCTGATCCTGTGGCGCGCCACGCAAGGCGTCATCGACGGCAAGATGACACTGGGCGACCTGGTGCTGGTGAACTCCTTCATGATCCAGCTGTACATACCGCTCAACTTCCTCGGCGTGATCTATCGCGAGATCAAGCAAAGCCTGGCCGACATGGAGAAGCTGTTCTCGCTGCTGGACCAGAATCGCGAAGTGGCCGATTCGCCAGACGCGCAGCCGCTGGTCACGCATGGCGCGCAGGTGCGCTTCAACCATGTGGACTTCAGCTACGAGTCCAAGCGCCAGATCCTGTTCGACGTCGACTTCACCATCGCGCCGGGTACCACGACGGCGGTGGTGGGCCACAGCGGGTCGGGCAAGTCGACCTTGTCGCGCCTGCTGTTCCGCTTCTACGAAGTCAACGCCGGCGGCATCACCATCGACGGCCAGGACCTGCGCGCGATCACGCAGGACACGCTGCGCCACGCGATCGGCATCGTGCCGCAGGATACGGTGCTGTTCAACGACACCATCGAATACAACATCGCCTACGGCCAGCCCGGCGCGACGAAGGAACAGATCGTGGCAGCGGCGCGCGCAGCCTCCATTCATGACTTCATCGACAGCCTGCCGGACGGTTACGCCACCATGGTTGGCGAGCGCGGTCTCAAACTCTCCGGCGGCGAGAAGCAGCGCGTGGCGATCGCCCGCACGCTGTTGAAGAATCCGGCCATCCTGATCTTCGACGAAGCCACGTCCGCGCTGGACTCCAAGGCCGAGCAGGCGATCCAGGCGCAGTTGAAGGAAATCGCCAAGAGCCGCACGACGATGGTGATCGCGCACCGCCTGTCCACGGTGGCGGACGCGCAGCAGATCCTGGTGCTGGACCACGGCCGCATCGTCGAACGCGGAACGCACCAGTCGCTGCTGGCGGCGGACGGCTTGTACGCGCAGATGTGGCAACGGCAGCAGGCCAAGGCCGATGAAGAATTGGCGTCGTCCCCCGACGACGTCGTGGATGCAGTCTAACTAAGGAAGCGACTATGAAGTCTCGTTTTGCGCTGGGTGCGGTAACTGTCTTGATGGCTTGTGTTCAGAATGCGTATGCCGACCCTACGGAACCGCAGTTCCGCGCCCTGTACAAGGAGCTGGTCGAAACCAATACAACGCTGTCTGCGGGCAGTTGCACGCTGGCTGCGGAGCGCATCGCCGCGCGATTGAAAACGGCGGGGTTTGCCGATTCCCAGCTGCATCTGTTCGCCGATCCTGCGCATCCGAAGGAGGGCGGGCTGGTGGCCGTCATGCCGGGCAGCGATCCGAAGGCGAAAGCCATCCTGCTATTGGCGCACATCGACGTGGTCGAAGCCAAGCGTGAAGACTGGGTGCGCGATCCGTTCACGCTGATCGAGGAAGACGGCAAGTTCTACGCGCGCGGCGCGCTGGACGACAAGGCGCAGGCGGCCATCTGGGCCGACACGCTGGTGCGCTTCAAGAACGAAGGCTACGTGCCGCGCCACACGTTGAAGATGGCGCTGACTTGCGGCGAGGAGACCGGCGGCGCTTTCAACGGCGCCGAGTGGCTGACCAAGAACCGTCGCGAATTGATCGACGCCGGCTTCGCCATCAACGAAGGCGCCGGCGGCGAGCTCGATGCGGCGGGCAAGCGCGTGTCGATGACGGTGCAAGCGGGCGAGAAGGTATCGCAGAACTATCGGCTGGAAGTGACCAATCGCGGCGGCCACAGCTCGCGTCCGCAAAAGGACAACGCGATCTACCACCTGGCCGGCGCGTTGAAGAGGATCGAGGGCTACACCTTCCCGATCCAGCTGGCCGACGGCAGCCGTGGCTACCTGACCGGCATGTCGAAGATCCAGGCGGCCGAGGGCCACAAGGACTTGGCGGCGGCGATGCTGGCGGTGGTGAAGAATCCCAAGGATGCCAAGGCGGTGGCGCTGGTCTCCGGCCGCGACACCAGCTGGGGCGCGATGCTGCACACCACCTGCGTGGCGACCATGCTTGACGCGGGCCACGCCACCAACGCGCTGCCGCAGCGCGCACGCGCCAACATCAACTGCCGCATTTTCCCTGGGGTGACGCAGGAGACAGTGCGCGAAGCGCTGGTCAAGGCCATCAACGATCCGGCCGTGAAGGTGGAGACGCTGGAAATCCGCGGCGAGAATTCAGCGCCGCCGGAGCTGACGCGCGCCATCATGGAGCCGGTTGAAAAACTGACTGCGAAGATGTGGCCCGGCGTGCCGGTGCTACCTATCCTGCAATCGGGCGCCACCGACGGCCAGTTCCTGAACGCGGCCGGCATTCCGACCTACGGCATCAGCGGCATCTTCCTGACGCCGGACCTGGGCAACATCCACGGCCTGAACGAATACATCGGCGTGCAGTCGCTGATGGAGGGCCGTACCTTCCTGTACGACCTGGTGAAGGTCTACGCCGGCCAGAACTAGGCCAGCGCGCGGTACTGGAAGTCTCGCATGTGTACAGCGCCTTCGCCGGCGCTGTACACCGCCGGCTGCAGGCTGAGGAAGCCGCCGAAGACGTTGTGGTGCATGCCCGAGGTCTCCATCTGCCACGGGTGCTGTATCCATTTGCCGTCGTCCAGCGCGTAGAAGAACGTTACGATATGCCGGTCGTTCCTGACGCGGATGCGCACAGTGGCGGCCTTCACGGCTTCGCGCATCCAGCTCTGTTCGCGGGCGTACTGGTAGGTCAGCATGTGCGTGGCGCTGAAGCCGACGCCAACGAACATATGCTCGTTGTAGTGCAGTAGCAGGCCGCCATGGCCTGCGCCGCTGATCTCAAGCGTGACGGTGGCTTCGTAAGCGTGGTCGCCGACGATGCAGGCTAGCGGCGAGCAGTCGGTCGGCGATGTGCCTTTGCCCGCGATGCTGACCGCCCCCTTTTCAAAGCGCACGCGTTTCATTTCGTCCGGCCCCGGATTGAAGAAGCACCATTGCACGCCGAATTTGTTTTTCGTGAAGTCGTCCGATTTGGCGAATCCTGCCTGAACGGCGCTGCCATTCTTCGGCATCGGCAGCGGTGATGACAGGTCGCCACCCTTGGGTTTGAACCAGCCGTCTGCTGTCCATTCAATCGGTTCGAGCAGCGTCTGGCGACCGAGGGTGCGGTAGCCGTTCTCGTAGCCGTGGTAGACCATCCACCAGTCGCCTGCCGGTCCTTCGACCAGCGTGGCGTGGCCGCGCGACCACCACCTCTCGTCGGCGCTCTTGGTGCGCACCAGCGGATTCTGGGGGCAGTTCTCCCACGGTCCGTGGATGGAGCGCGAGCGCGCGGCGATCACCATGTGGCTGGTCGGCGGGCCGGAGGTGCCTCCGACCGCCAGCACCAGGTAGTACCAGCCGTTGCGGCGCAACAGCTTCGGTCCTTCGGGGGCGAACATCTCCACCACCCAGTCGGATGGGTAGCGCCACGGCTCGTAGACTTTTTCGAGTGTGCCGACGGTGGCCAGGCCGTCGTCGGTCAGGCCGATGCGGCGCACGCCGTTGACGAACAGGTAGCGCTTGCCGTCCTCGCCGACCGCGTGGCCGGGATCGATGGCGTCGATGTGCAGGTCGATCGGATCGCTCCACGGGCCCCTGATGTTGTCGGCCCAGATGACGAAGATGGTGCCTTTGCCGTCCGGCGTGGCGGGGATGTAGATGAAGTAGCGGCCGTTGTGCTTGACCAGGTCCATGGCCCAGACGCTGCCGATCGGCTTGGTCAGCGCGGGGCCGATCGGTTCCCAGTTCACCAGGTCGCGCGAGTGCCAGAGGATGACGCCGGGGTAGGACAGGAAGGACGAAAACGTCATGTAGTAATCCTCGCCGTCCTTGAGGATGGTGGGATCGGGATGGTCGCCGGACAGGATGGGATTGAGGTAGGTGCCATTGCCCAGGTCCGCCTTGCGCTGGCCTTCGATGCCGCGTCCCCATTTCGGCTCCGCCGCGTGGGTCAGTTGCGGAGCGATTGCTGCGCCGGCCAATATCGTCTTGAGCGCCGCGCGCCGGGATGAGGTCATGCTGTCTCCATCTGTGCAAAATGTGCGTAGATGGTGCATCAGCGCACCGGCCGGCGCAATTGCAAATCTCACCAAGTCAGATAATGATTCCGCATAAGTGGGCAAGGCGGATTATGATGTGTCATCGCGAGATTCCGAGGAGAGACCTGTGAAAGATGGTTTGATGCTGTTGATAGTCGGCTTGCTTTGCGCAGGCGGCGCGGCGCTGTTCTTCAGATTCTTCGGCAACGAAGCGTTCAGCGTCCTCATGTTGGTGACGCTGGTTTTTGCCCTTGCGGACAACGTGCGTTTGCGGCGCAGATTGCGTGGGATGGGCGCCAAGCCCGAGGGTAAGCGCACCTGGTTGTGACGAAAAAAAGGCCACCGAGGTGGCCTTCTTGCTGGCGCGCGCTTGTTACGCGGCTTTGACTAACTCGACTTCGCCGGGAGCGGCCAGCTCGCCCTCCCACTTGGCGACCACCGCGGTGGCCACGCCGTTGCCGATGACGTTGGTCGCGGAGCGCGCCATGTCGAGGAAGTGGTCGATGCCCAGCAACAGCAGCATGCCCGCTTCCGGAATGTTGAACTGACCCAGCGTCGCGGCGATCACCACCAGCGAGGCGCGCGGCACGCCGGCCATGCCCTTGGAGGTCAGCATCAGCACCATCATCATGGACATCTGCTGGCCCAGCGACATCTCGATGCCGTAAGCCTGCGCGATGAACACGGTGGCGAAGGTGCAATACATCATCGAGCCGTCCAGGTTGAACGAGTAGCCGATCGGCAGCACGAAGGCGGCCAGGCGGTTGCGTACCCCAAAGCGCTCCAGGCCTTCCAGCGTTTTAGGATAGGCAGCCTCGCTCGACGCGGTCGAGAAAGCCAGCAGCGCCGGGCTGCGCAGCTCTTTCATCAGGCCGAAGATGCGGCCCTTCAGGAAGATGAAGCCGATGAAGATCAGCAGCGCCCACAGCAGCGCGATGCCGAAGTAGAACTCCGCCATGAACACGCCGTAGGTCGACAGCACGCTCAGGCCGCTCTTGGCGATCACGCCCGACACGGCCGCGAACACGGCGAACGGTGCGAACTGCATCACGTAGCCGGTGACCTTCAGCATCACGTGGGCCACGCCGTCCAGCGCGGCGACCATGACGTTGGCTTTCTCACCAACCGCCGCGGCGGCCGAACCGAAGAACAGCGAGAAGATCACGATTTGCAGGATCTCGTTCTTGCTCATGCCTTCGACGATGGAGGCCGGCACCAGGTGGACGACGAATTCCTTCAGCGTCAGGCCGCTCACGACCAGGTCGGACTTGGCGGTGGTGGCGGCCATTTGGCCCAGCAGCGCATCGCCAGGGCGGAACAGGTTGACCAGGATCAGGCCCAGGCTCAGCGACATCACCGAGGCGATGAAGAACCAGCCCAGCGTTTTAATGCCGATGCGGCCCACTTCGGAGGCGTCGCCCATCTTGGCGATGCCGCATACCAGCGTCGAGAACACCAGCGGAGCGATGATCATCTTGATCAGACGCAGGAACAGCGTGGTGATCAGCGACATGTAGTCGGCAAATTCCGTCGGCTTGGCCAGGTTGGTATTGGCCAGGTATCCGGCGAAGATACCCAGCGTCAGTCCGACGAGGATGTAGGTGGTCAATCGGCTTTGTTTATGCATGTTATGAGCTTCCTGTGGTAGTGTCTCTCTGGGCCTGCGCAGAGGGCGGGGTGTCCGCCGCTGCTGTGGTTCTGCATTGGCTGCAACCGGTATTTTATGGTCCGGCTGGTGAAACTATGGGCAAGTTCCGCAGTATCCTTGTGGGCAGAGGCGCTGTCAAGCGCATGGTGGGCCGCACCCACGCGGGTTCGGGCCGGGTTTTTATTTCAGCGTACATATGATCGAAATCAACAACGTCAGTAAATGGTATGGCCAATTCCAGGTGTTGGGAGAGTGCAGCACCCGGGTGGAAAAGGGCGATGTGATGGTCATTTGCGGGCCTTCCGGCTCCGGCAAGTCGACGCTGATCAAGACCGTCAACGGGCTGGAACCGTTCCAGCAGGGGCAAATTACCGTCGATGGCGTCGCCGTCGGCGACAAAAAGACCGATTTGCCGGCCTTGCGGGCCCGTATCGGCATGGTTTTCCAGAATTTCGAGCTGTTTCCCCATTTATCGGTGCGCGACAACCTGAACCTGGCCCAGGTCAAGGTGCTGGGCCGCAGCGTGGAGGAAGCCACCGCGCGCGGCCTGAAGTACCTGGACCGGGTCGGCCTGCGGGCGCAGCAGGACAAGTTCCCCAGCCAGCTGTCCGGCGGCCAGCAGCAGCGGGTGGCCATCGCCCGCGCGCTGTCGATGGACCCGATCGCCATGCTGTTCGACGAGCCCACCTCCGCGCTGGACCCGGAAATGATCAACGAGGTGCTGGACGTGATGGTCGGCCTGGCGCAGGAAGGCATGACCATGATGGTGGTCACCCACGAAATGGGCTTCGCCCGCAAAGTGGCCAACCGCGTGGTGTTCATGGACCAAGGCCGCATCCTGGAAGATTGCGGCAAGGATGAATTCTTCGGCGCGCCCCGCTCGGAGCGGGCGCGCGACTTTCTCGCCCGTATCATCCACTAAGATTCACTAATGAACATTCTCAAGCCGCTCGCGGGCGCCGTGCTGCCGATCCTGGGTGTCGGCTCAACAAGGCCCAGTAAGCACAAGCTCCGCGTCTACGAAGGCGCGGAGTATCCCCTCAAGCTGGCCTGCACGAAATCGATGAACAGCCTTACCCGCGACGGGATCAGGCGCGATTCGATGATCGCATACACGGGTATCGGCGCGAAGTCCCATTGCGGCAGCACGCGCTGCAACTGGCCGCGTTCCAGTTCCTCCAGCGCTTCGGGACCGGCGGAAATGGCGATGCCCATGCCCAGTGCCGCCATCTTTTTGCACATGCTAACGTTGTTGGCGGTGTAGCGCCCACTGACGTCGACGGTGACTGTCTTTTTGCGCGAGGACAGCGTCCATTGCGCCTTGCCTCCGCCAGGAAACTGGATCATGCATTGGTGGTTCACCAGGTCATCGGGATGTTTCAGCGGCGGCGCGCCACGCAGATATACCGGCGACGCATACAGATAGCGCGGCAGCAGGCCAACCTGCCTGGCGATCAGCGTCGACGGCGTTGGCGGCGGTGTGCCCATGCGGATCGCGCAATCGAAGCCGTCGGTCACGAGGTCGACACGGCGCGGCGTCAGGTCCATTTCAAAATCGATTTGCGGATATTGTTCACCGAAGGCCTTCAGCGACGGCGCCAGATAGGAGATCGCCAGATCCACCGGCATCGATACCCGCAGCGTGCCGCTGGGGCGCTCGGCCAGTTCCTGCAGCGATTCGTGCGCGATGCGCGCCTCGGCGACGATGCTTTCGCAGCGGCGGAAGTAGGCCTGGCCAGCCTCGGTCAGCTCGACCTTGCGGGTGGAACGGTGGAACAGGCGCACGCCGATTTCTTTTTCCAGCTCCGAGATGCGGCGCGACAGCGTGGAGTTGGGCATGCCCAGCGTCTCGGCTGCGCGCCGGAACCCCCTGGCGTTGGCGACCGCCACGAACAATTCCATGCTCGATAAGAGTGACATTTCGATTGCTCCATCAGTGGATCAGTGATTTCATTTTAAGCTATTTATCCCAAGGGAGAATCAATGGATGATGGCTGCACATTCACTCACTTAGCGAGGTTCTCCATGAACACCTTATCGACAGCAGTGCAAATCGGCCGTTACACCCTGCGCAACCGCATGATCATGGCGCCCATGACCCGCTCGCGCGCCAACGATGCGGACGGCGTGCAGTCCGAACTGGCCGTTACCTACTACCGCCAGCGCGCCACGGCAGGCCTGATCGTCACCGAAGGCGTTTTCCCCAGCGCGATGGGCAAGGGTTATGTGCGCACGCCGGGCATCTACAGCGACGAACAGGTGGTCGCCTGGAAGAAGGTGACTGAGGCGGTGCATGCCGAAGGTGGCCGCATCTTCATGCAGCTGATGCACACTGGCCGCATCTCGCATCCGAGCATGCTGCCTGGTGGCGCATTGCCGGTGGCGCCTTCCGCCATCAAGCCTGCGGGGCAGTCCTTTACCGTCAATGGCATGGTGGATTTCGTCACGCCGCGCGCGCTGGAGACTTCGGAAGTGGCGGGCGTCGTGGAGGAATACCGCCTTGCGACGCGGCGCGCGCTGGAGGCGGGCTTCGATGGCGTTGAACTGCATGCGGCGTCGGGCTACCTGCCGGAGCAGTTCCTGACGTCGGGCAGCAATCAGCGCAGCGACCAGTATGGAGGCTCGATTTCCAATCGCGCGCGCTTCATCCTGGAGGTGCTCGGCGCGATGATTGCGGAAGCGGGCAGCGACCGTGTCGGCATCAAGATCTCGCCGGAGATGGGCTTCAACGACATCAAGGATGACGCGCCGGTGGAGACCTACACCTACCTGGTGCGCCAGCTCGCGCCGCTGAACCTGGCCTACCTGCACGTGGCCAAGTTCAATGCGGAATACGATTATCACGGTGTGTTGCGTCCCCTGTTCAACGGCGCCTACATCCTGGGCGGCGGCCAGACCCGCGAATCCGGCGAACAGCGCGTCGCGGCGGGCGAAGCGGATGCCGTGGCCTATGGCAGCGCCTTCCTCGCCAACCCTGACCTGCCACGCCGTTTCGCGTTGAATGCGCCGCTTAACGCGCCCAATCCTGCGTTGTTCTATGCGCCGGGGGCGCAGGGCTATATCGACTATCCGGCGCTGGTCGACGCCGCGTCCAACCGCGCGCTGCGTATCCACGCCTATGGCGGCGCGGAGGTGATGCGGTGGGATGAAGTGTCGATGCCGCAGCCAAAGCCGGACGAGGTGTTGGTGCGGGTAATCGCCGCCGGCGTCAATGGGCTCGATTGGAAAATCCGCGATGGCCTGGTCAAGGATGTTTTCCAGCTGCCGCTGCCCGCCACGCTGGGCCTTGAATTGGCCGGAGAGGTGGCAGCGGTGGGGACCGACGTCGAAGGCTTCGCTGTGGGAGACCGTGTCTTTGGCGCGCTTGGCGGCTTGGGCGCCTACGCCGGTTACGTGGCGGTTGCCGCATCCAAGCTGGCGCCGATACCGGCCGCGCTTGAAGATGCGACTGCTGCGGCCATCCCGGTCGCATCGATGACGGCATGGCAGGCGCTGTTTGAAACGGGCCAGCTGCAACGTGGCGAGACGGTGCTGATCCACGGCGCCGCCGGTGGCGTCGGCAGCTACGCCGTGCAGTTTGCCAAGCAGGCCGGAGCCCGTGTGCTGGCCACCGCACAAGGCCGCAATGCCGATCTGCTGCACAGCCTTGGCGCCGATGAAGTGATCGACTACAAAACCACGCGCTTTGAGGACGTGGCGAAGAATGTCGACCTGGTGTTCGATCTGGTGGGCGGCGAAACACTGGACCGCTCGTGGCAAGTGCTGTCGTCGCAAGGCCGCATCGTCAGCATCGCCGCGCCGGACATCGTCATGCGGGTGCCGGATGGTCGCCGTGGCAGCTGGCATACGATGCGCCCCGACGGCAAACTGCTGGCGCGGATCGCGGCGCGGGCGGCTAGTGGTGAGTTGACCGTGGTGGTGTCGGATGTCGTCAACGTTGAACAGGCGCCAGCCGCGATCGAGCGAAATAAAACCGGCCACGGCGCAGGGAAGACGGTGATACGCTTTTAAGGAACCCGGGCGCGCTATGCGTAGTGCGTCCACATGCGCAGGATGCGAACAATATGCTGATCCGGGAAAACCTCATAGACAAGGCGGTGATGTATGTTGATCCTGCGCGAGTAGGCCCCCGCCAAGTCGCCGACAAGTTTCTCAAAAGGAGGCGGACGCGCGAAAGGATCGTTGGCGAGCAAGTCAAGTAGCGATTGCACTTGCTTCTTCATCCCCGCCGCCGCCGCTTTTTTTGCATCTTTTTGAGCCTGGTGGGAGTACACCAGTTGCCAACTCACCAGATTAATTCCCTATCGCTATCGCCCAATGGCTCCGCGCGCGCGGTGAGGATGGACTCGCGCATTCCGGGTACCGATAGTAAATACAGCGTCTCCTGAATTGCGCGCCAATCATCGGCGGAGATAAGCACCGCGTTGTTGCGCTTGCCGGTGATCGTAATTGGCACATGGCTAGTGGCGGTTTCGTCGATCAGGTTATAGAGCCGCGCGCGCGCATCGCTTGCTGAAATGGAATCCATGACTGCTCCTTGTGGGATCGTCAAAACGTACGCCTTAACGTACGCACTGTCAAGCGAGCGGCGCAAGGAGGTAAAATGGCGGTATTCGCCATTGATAGCCTGAAAGCCCGCCGCCATGTCCGACCTCGAACACACCCCAGACAGCATCACCATCACCCGTCCCGACGACTGGCATTTGCACCTGCGCGACGGCGCCACCCTGGCCAGCGTGCTGCCGCACAGCGCGCGCCAGTTCGGCCGCGCCATCGTGATGCCCAACCTGAAACCGCCGGTGACCACCACCGCCGCAGCCGAGGCTTATCGCAACCGCATCATGGCGGCTCTGCCGGCTGGCATGAAATTCGAGCCGCTGATGACGCTCTACCTGACCAACAACACGCCGCCGGACGAGATCCTGCGCGCGCAGGAAAGCGGCATCGTCCACGCGGTCAAGCTGTACCCGGCCGGCGCCACCACCAACTCGGACGCCGGCGTGACCGACCTGTCCAACTGCTACAAGACGCTGGAGATGATGCAGGAAGTGGGCATGCCCTTCCTGGTCCACGGCGAAGTCACCGACCAGGACATCGACCTGTTCGACCGCGAAGCCGTCTTCATCGAGCGCGTGATGCGCCCGCTGCGCCGCGACTTCCCGGCGCTGAACATCGTTTTCGAACACATCACCACCAAGCACGCCGCGCAGTACGTGGCGGAAGCGGAAGGCCCGATCGCCGCGACCATCACCGCGCATCACCTGCTGTACAACCGCAACGACATCTTCAAGGGCGGCATCCGTCCGCACTACTACTGCCTGCCGGTACTCAAGCGCGAAGAACACCGCCTGGCGCTGGTCACCGCCGCCACCAGTGGCGACGAGCGTTTCTTCCTCGGCACCGACTCCGCGCCGCACGCGCAGGGCGCCAAGGAAGCCGCCTGCGGTTGCGCCGGTTGCTACACCGCGCTGCACGCGATGGAGCTGTATGCCGAAGCCTTCGAACGCGCCGGCGCGCTGGACAAGCTGGAAGCCTTCGCAAGTTTCAATGGCCCGGCCTTCTACAACCTGCCGCGCAACACCGACACCATCACCCTCAAGCGCGAGCAGTGGACGCTGCCGGAAACCCTGCCGCTGGCGGACCAGCAGGTAGTGCCGCTCAACGCCGGCGAAACCATCAACTGGAAAATGGTATAAGCAGTGCTGCAAGCGATAGACTGGTCGCGTCCCTGGTACGACTCGGTCCGCGCAGCGGCCGGCCAGCTTTCAGAGGACGTGCCCTTCATGGACACGTTCAACGCGCAAGCCGCAGCACTGGGCTTGCGCAATCATCTGGACCTGCCGATCTCCTTCGTTCCGCAGGAGTCGTTGCCTGACGGCACAGCCTACGAAGCCTTCATCGGCGCCACCGGCGGCGTGCCCACGCGCGACAATCTGCACGACTTCTTCAACGGCCTTGTGTGGCTTAGCTTCCCGCGCATCAAAGTGCAGCTGAACGCCTTGCAGGCGGCGCAGATCGCGCTGGACGGCGTCGGCAAATCGCGCGGACCCGCGCGTGACGGCGCCACCATCTTCGACGAAAACGCCGCCTTGCTGGTGGTGCGCGACGGCGCCGCCGGCCAGGCGCTGACTGCCTCGCTGCGCGACCATCAATGGCGCGCCGCCTTCATCGAGCAGCGCGCCAGCTTCGGGCCGGACGCGCAGGTATGGCTGTTCGGCCACGCGCTGATGGAAAAGCTGGTCGCGCCGCGCAAGGCGATCACCGCCCACACCCGCGTGGTGGTGGCGGGCGACGACTTCTTCGCCATGGACCACGACGCCCGCCGTCATTGGATCGATGCCACCGTGGCGCGCGACCTGGCCGGGCATGGCCTCAGCACCGCCGACTTCACGCCGATGCAGGCGCTGGGCGTGCCGGGCTGGTGGCCGGACCAGGACGACGCTTTCTACAACGACGCAACGGTGTTCCGCCCCAAACGCGCACCAGCGGTAAAATAGATTTTTAACCGACTTCGCCGCCGATGCGGCAGAAAGAGCACGCCATGACGCAGGTAATTCGCTGGGGGATACTCGGCACCGGCAAGATCGCCAAGGCTTTCGCCATCGCCTTGCAGGACACGCCCGGCGCCAAGCTGGCCGCCGTTGCTTCGCGCAGTGTAGATAGCGCTACCACGTTCGGTGTCGAATATGGCGCGGAGCGCTTCCACGGCAGCTATCAGGCGCTGGCGGACGATCCAGAGGTCGACGTCATCTACATCGGCACGCCGCACCCCATGCACCACGAGAATGCGCTGATGTGCCTTAACGGCGGCAAGGGCGTGCTGGTGGAGAAATCGTTCACCATGAACCGTCGCCAGGCCGAGGACATCATCAACCTGGCGCGCCGGAAAAAGCTGTTCGTCATGGAGGCGATGTGGACCCGCTTCATGCCGGCCGTGGTGGAGGCCAAGCGCATCGTCGACAGCGGCGAGATCGGCGTGCCGGCCAATGTCAGCGCGGATTTCGGTTTTACCGCGGACGTGGGGCCGGAGCACCGGCTGTTCGCGCCGGAGTTGGGCGGAGGCGCGCTACTGGACCTGGGCATCTATCCCTTGTCGATGGCGTCGTTCTTCCTTGGCCCGGTGACGGGCGTGAAGGCGCAGGCGGAAATGGGCGTTACAGGTGTCGACATGCAGACCGCGTTCACGCTGATGCACAAGGATGGCGGCGTATCGTCGTGCGCGTGCAGCCTGCGTTCGCGCACGCCGACCGAGCTGACCGTCTCCGGCACCAAGGGTTTTGTGCGCCTGCACGACCGCTTCCACAACACCGAGACCATCAGCGTCACGCTGGTGGACGGCGCCTCGCGCAGCGAGCGCACCATCAACCTGCCGCGCAGCGGTAACGGCTACACGCACGAAGCGCAGGAAGTGGGGCGTTGCATCCGCGCGGGGCTGATCGAGAGTCCGGTGATGCCGCACGAGGAAACGCTGTCCATCATGGGCACGCTGGACGATATCCGTGCGCAGATCGGCCTGAAATACACCTTCGACATCTAGGGCCTTCAAGCGCGGGCGGCGGGAACTGGTTAGAATCGCCAGATGTCGTTTCCACAATCGGGACCCTATCATGTTCGTCGCCACCCGCGCTCCTTCTCTTAAAACCGTCCTGCTGGCCAGCGGTGTCGTCCTGACGCTGGCGATGGGCGTGCGCCACGGCTTCGGCTTCTGGATGCAGCCCATCTCGCAAGCCAACGGCTGGACGCGTGAAACCTATTCGTTGGCGCTGGCCTTGCAGAACCTGCTGTGGGGCGCATTCGGCCCGTTCGCCGGCATGGCGGCGGATCGCTTCGGCACCATGCGCGTGGTGCTGGTGGGCGCGGCCAGCTACATGGCGGGGCTGGTGTGGATGGCCTTGGTGAAGGACCCGACCATGTTCGTGATTGGCTCGGGCGTGTTCATCGGCTTGGCGCTTGCGTGTACCGCGTTCGGCGCGGTCAGCGGCATCATCGGGCGTGTGGCGCCGGTGGAGAAGCGTTCCTGGGCGTTTGGTATCTCCGGCGCGGCCAGCTCCTTCGGCCAGTTCTTGATGATGCCGGTGGAGCAGCAGCTGATTTCCGCAGTGGGTTGGCAGAACGCCTTCTACCTGCTGGCCGGGTTGGTGGTGGCGTTGATGATACCGATGGCCTTCTATCTGCGCGAGCCTGCGGTGGCGCATGGCAGCGGTCCGCAGCAAAGCGTGCGCGAGGCGATGAGCGAGGCTGTGGGCAATCGCTCCTTCCTGTTGCTGGTGGCGGGGTATTTTGTGTGCGGCTTCCAGCTGGTGTTCATCGGCGTGCACATGCCGGCGTACTTGAAGGACAAAGGCATCGCCAGTCCCGGCGTGGCGGTGATGGCGCTGGCGCTGATAGGCTTGTTCAACATCTTCGGCTCGTACTATGCGGGCAAGCTGGGTGGGCGCTTCCCCAAGCGCTACCTGCTGTCGTCGATCTACTTCACGCGCGCCGTCGTCATCGGCCTGTTCCTGTTGGCGCCGTTGACGCCTTACTCGGTGTACGTATTTGCGGCGGCGATAGGATTCATCTGGCTGTCGACGGTGCCTCTTACGAACGGCATCATCGCCGGCATCTTTGGCGTCAAGCACATGTCGATGCTGGCGGGCGTGGTGTTCTTCTCGCACCAGGTGGGCAGCTTCATCGGCGTGTGGCTGGGCGGCTACCTGTTTGCCAAGCTGGGCAGCTACGACATCGTCTGGGGCATCGCGATTGGGTTGAGCATCATGGCCGGCCTGGTCAACCTGCCGATCAACGAGCGAGCGATTGAACGCGGCGTCCTGAAGGTGGCCTAGCGATGAAAACCTGGCTGCTGCGCGCGGCCGGCGTCGTAGTGCTGGCGCTGGTGTTCATGGCCTACCTGACGCCAGACTTCCTGCTGGACCTCGCCAACCGCTTCTACTTGTGCTTTTAACATTGGGGTCAGACTTGACCCCAGCTAGACTTTGAGGAATTCTTCGCGGCCGCCTAGCCAGCGGGCCAGGTGGGCTTCGACGGTGGCGGCTTTTTCGGGGGTGTTGGCGTGCAGGAGGTCGTGGGCGACGTCGCGCGCTTGATCGACCAGCCAGCCGTCCGTCTCCAGGTCGGCGAAGCGCAGCATCGCCTGGCCGGACTGACGGGCGCCGAGGAATTCGCCGGGGCCCCGGATCTCCAGGTCGCGGCGGGCGATCTCGAAGCCGTCGGTGGTTTCGCGCATCGTCATCAGGCGCTGCTTGGCGATGCCTCCCAATGGGCTTTGGTACAGTAGCAGGCAGACCGATGCCGCCGAGCCCCGTCCCACGCGGCCGCGCAATTGATGTAGCTGCGACAGGCCGAAACGCTCCGCATGCTCGATCACCATCAGCGATGCATTCGGCACGTCCACGCCCACTTCGATCACCGTGGTGGCGACCAGCACCTGCATCTCGTTGGCTGTGAACGCGTCCATGACCGATTGCTTCTCGGCCTGTTTGAGGCGGCCGTGTACCAGCCCTACGTTCAGGTCCTGCAGCGCTTCGGCCAACAGCGCGTGCGTGTCCGTCGCGGTTTGCAGTTGCAGCGCTTCCGATTCTTCGATCAGCGGACAGACCCAGTAGATCTGCCGTCCTTCCAGCGCGGCGGCGTGCACACGCTCGATCACTTCATCGCGCCGGTTCTGGTCGATGGCGCGCGTGACGATGGGACTGCGGCCCGGCGGCAGCTCGTCGATCACCGATACTTCCAGGTCGGCGTAGTAGGTCATCGCCAGCGTGCGCGGGATCGGCGTGGCGGACATCATCAGCTGGTGCGGGACCGCGCCCTCGACACCCTTGTTGCGCAAGGTCAGGCGCTGGCCCACGCCGAAGCGGTGCTGCTCGTCGACGATCACCAGCCCCAGGTTGGCGAAGTTCACCGCCTCCTGGATCAGCGCGTGTGTGCCGATCACCAGCTGCGCTTCGCCGGATTCGATCAGCGCGTATGCGGCCAGCTTTTCCTTCTTCTTCAAGCTGCCCGTCAGCCACGCGACCTTGACGCCCAATGGTTCCATCCACGCGGCGATCTTGCGGAAGTGCTGGTCGGCGAGGATCTCGGTCGGCGCCATCAGCGCGGCCTGGTAGCCGCTGTCGATCGCCTGCGCGGCGGCCAGCGCCGATACCACCGTCTTGCCGCTACCGACGTCGCCCTGCAACAGCCGTTGCATCGGGTACGGATGGCGCAAATCGGCGCGGATTTCGTTCAGCACGCGCTGCTGCGCGCCGGTCAGCTTGAACGGCAGCGCGGCCTGGAAGCTGTCGGATAGCGCGCCAATCACCGTCAGTGCCGCCGCGCCCTTGGAGCGACGCGCACGCTGCGCGCGCTTGAGCGACAGCTGCTGCGCCAGCAGTTCGTCGAACTTCATGCGCGTCCATGCCGGATGCGAGCGATCGAGCAGCGCGTGTTCGTCCACCTGCTGCGGCGGATAGTGCAGCAGCTTCACCGAAGGCTCAAAGTCGGACAGCTGCATCTGCGCGCGCAGCTGCTCCGGCAGCGTATCGGTCCAGTCGACCCGCTTCATCGCATCGCCGATGGCGCGCCGCAGGATAGGCTGCGACAGCCCTTCGCCCGACGGATACACCGGCGTCAGGGATGTCGGCAGCGGCGCGCCTTCGTTGACCACCTTGTAGGCCGGATGCACCATCTCGGCGCCGAAGAAGCCGTGTTTCAGCTCCCCGCGCGCGCGCACCCGCGTGCCCTCGGCCAGCTGCTTGACCTGGCTGCCGTAGAAGTTCATGAAGCGCAGCTGCAAATCGCCCGTCTCGTCGGCGATATGCACCAGCAGCTGCTTGCGCGGTTTGTAGGTGATTTCATTTTTGACCACCAGCCCCTCGACCTGCGAGGTCTCGCCGCCGTGCAAACGGGCCTCTTCGATGGTGATGACCTGGGTCTCGTCCTCGTAGCGCATGGGCAGGTGCAGCACCAGGTCCATGTCGGTGTGCAGGCCCAGCTTGGCCAGCTTGGCTTCCGGGCTGACTGTCTTCTTGACGGTTTTGGAGGTTGAAACAGGCATATTGGAGCGTTTTTCGGGCACTAGCGTAAAATAGAGGGTTGGCCGCAGCAAAGCAACGCCGGTATTGTACGACTTGCACCGCCTTCGGGCCTATCCGAATTTTCTTCAACAGTTTCCAGAAGTCCGCAAATGTACTCGCTTTCCGATTTCGATTTTAACTTGCCGCAAGAGCGTATTGCGCAATTCCCGCTGCCAGACCGCAGCGCTTCCCGCCTGTTGCACCTGGACGGCGGGCAGATCATCGACCGCCAGTTCGCCGACATCGTCGGCCAGCTGCAGGCAGGCGATCTGCTGGTGATGAACGATACCCGCGTGCTGAAGGCGCGCTTCTTCGGCGTCAAGGAGAGCGGCGGCAAGATCGAGGCGCTGGTCGAGCGCGTGCTGGACAGCCGCACCGTGCTGGCCCAGGTGCGCGCCTCCAAGTCGCCCGGCCCCGGCGTCAAGATCCGCCTGGCCGACGCCTTCGACGTCACCGTCGGCGAGCGCGCCGGCGAGTTCTACACCCTGCATTTCGACGCCGATGTGTTCGACCTGATCGAAGCGCACGGCCGCCTGCCGCTGCCGCCGTATATCGAACACGACGCCGACTCGTTCGACGAAACCCGCTACCAGACCGTGTTCAACAAGGTGCCGGGCGCCGTGGCCGCGCCGACCGCCGGCCTGCACTTCGACGAGAAGCTGCTGGCCGAGCTGAAGGCCAAGGGCGTCAATTTCGCCTACGTCACGCTGCACGTGGGCGCCGGCACCTTCCAGCCGGTGCGCGCCGAGGTGCTGGCCGAGCACAAGATGCACACCGAGTGGTACACCATGCCGCAGGAAACCGTGGACGCCGTGCGCGCCACCCGCGCCGCCGGCCGGGATGTGGTGGCGGTCGGCACCACCAGCCTGCGCGCGCTGGAGTCGGCCTCGCAGGGCGGCCAGCTGGAAGCGGGCAGCGCCGATACCGCGCTGTTCATCACGCCCGGCTACCAGTTCAAGACGGTCACCCGCCTGATCACCAATTTCCACCTGCCGAAGTCGACCCTGCTGATGCTGGTGTCGGCCTTCGCCGGTTTTGAAGAGATCCGCAAGGCCTACGCCCACGCGATCGCCAACGAATACCGTTTCTTCAGCTATGGCGACGCCATGCTGCTGACGACGCAAGCACGAGCAAAATAAGGAACAATATGTTGGAATTTAAACTACACAAGACCGATAGCAGCGGCCTGACCAAGGCCCGCCGCGGCGAAGTCAAACTGAACCACGGCGTGGTCCAGACCCCGATCTTCATGCCGGTCGGCACCTACGGCTCGGTCAAGGCGATGTCGCCGCTGGAGCTGAAGGAAATCGACGCCCAGATCATCCTGGGCAACACCTTCCACCTGTGGCTGCGCCCGGGCAACGACGTCATGGCCAAGTTCGGCGGCCTGCACGACTTCATGGGCTGGGACAAGCCTATCCTGACCGATTCCGGTGGCTTCCAGGTGTTTTCGCTGGGCGCGATGCGCAAGATCACCGAAGAGGGCGTGCACTTCAACTCGCCGATCAACGGCGACAAACTGTTCCTGTCGCCGGAAGTGTCGATGCAGATCCAGCGCGTGCTGAACTCCGACATCGTCATGCAGTTCGACGAGTGCACGCCTTACGAAATCGACAACCGCCCGGCCACTCTTGAGGAGGCGGCCAAGTCGATGCGCATGTCCTTGCGCTGGGCGCAACGATCAAAAGACGAATTCCATCGCGGCGAGAACCCGAACGCGCTGTTCGGCATCGTCCAGGGCGGCATGTTCGAGAACCTGCGCGACGAATCGCTGGCCCAGCTGGAAGAGATCGACTTCCCGGGCCTGGCCATCGGCGGCCTGTCGGTCGGCGAGCCGAAGGAAGACATGATGCGCATCCTGGCCCACGTCGGCCCGAAAATGCCGGCCAACAAGCCGCACTACCTGATGGGCGTGGGCACGCCGGAAGACCTGGTCAATGGCGTGTCCAACGGCGTCGACATGTTCGACTGCGTGATGCCTACCCGTAACGCCCGCAACGGCTGGATCTTCACCCGCTTCGGCGACGTGAAAATCAAGAACGCCCGTTACAAGGAAGACAAGGAGCCGCTGGACAGCACCTGCTCCTGCTATGCTTGCCGCAACTTCTCGCGCGCCTACCTGCATCACCTGAACCGCACCCAGGAAATCCTCGGCGCGCGCCTGAACACCATCCACAACCTGCACTACTACCTGGACATCATGCGCCAGATGCGCGAGGCCCTGGATGAAGACCGTTTCCACGCCTGGACCCTGCAATTCCACGCCGACCGTGGCCGCGGCATCTGAATTTAACTAAAAGTGTTGTAAGTCTTGTAAAAAGATTTATGCCACCCACATAGCCGGAAGACCTAGCGCCTTCCGGCCAGTGCTAGAATACAGCGCTATTTTTTCAAACTATTATCGGAGTCACCTGTGTTCATTTCCAACGCTTACGCCCAATCGGCTTCCCCACTCGACGCACTCGGCCTGGGCGGTAACCTCACCAGCTTCCTGCCGCTGATCCTGATGTTCGTCGCGATGTACTTCCTGATGATCCGTCCTCAGCAGAAGCGCGCGAAAGAGCAGAAGGCCATGATGGAAGCACTGGCCAAGGGCGACGAAGTCGTGACCGCCGGCGGCGTGCTGGGCAAGGTCTCCAAGGTGACCGACCTGTACGTGACCATCGAAATCTCCAGCGGCGCCGAAATGACGCTGCAAAAGAATTCCATCACCATGCTGCTGCCTAAGGGCACGCTGAAGGCGCTGTAATCAGCCTCGGCCCGCGTAACGCGGGCCTTATTGCATCCGACGCCTAACACTGAACGTTGAACAATATGAATCGCTATCCTCTCTGGAAATACATACTGATCGTAGTCGCGGTCCTGCTGGGCGCGCTGTTTACCGCGCCTAACTACTTCGGCCAATCGCCTGCGGTCCAGGTCACAAGCGGCAAGTCGACCGTCAAGATGTCGTCTGACATGAAGGCCAAGGTCGAAGAGGTGCTCAAGGGCGCCGGCATCGCCAACAACGGCATCGCTTTCGACGGCACCGGGACCTACGCCTCCGTGCGCGCCCGCTTCTCCGATCCTGACACCCAGTTCCACGCCAAGTCTGTGTTGGAAAAAGGCCTGAACGCCGATCCGGCCGACCCGACCTACCTGGTCGCACTGAACCTGCAATCGGATACGCCTAAATGGATGCAAGCGCTGCACGCGCTGCCGATGTACCTCGGCCTCGATTTGCGCGGCGGCGTGCACTTCCTGATGCAGGTCGACACCAAGGCGGTATTGGCCAAGCGTGTGCAAGGCATCCAGGCCCTGGCCCGCACCTCGCTGCGCGACAAGAACGTGCGTCACGCCGGCATCGACCGCGTGGGCGACACCATCGAAATCAAATTCCGCGACGACGCCACCCGCCAGAAGGCCAAGGACGTCCTGCAAGGCCAGATGACCGACCTGCTGCTGGTCGATTCCGGCGAAGGCGATGCGCTGAAAACCACCGTCACGCTGAAGCCGGTCGCGCTCAAGCAAACCATCGACGACGGCGTCAAGCAGAACATTTCGACGTTGTCCAAGCGCGTGAATGAGCTGGGCGTGGCCGAACCTATCATCCAGCAGCAAGGCCCTGACCGCATCGTGGTCCAGCTGCCTGGCGTGCAGGATGTGGCGCGCGCGCGCGCCGTGATCGGCCGCACCGCGACGCTGGAAGTGCGCATGACCGACAACTCGGTCACGCCGGGCACCGAGCTGACGTCGGCGATTCCGTTCAACTCCGAGCTGTTCACCGTCGGCCGCAACGTGCCGGTTGTGCTGAGCAAGGACGTCGTCATCACCGGCGACTCCATCTCCAGCGCCACCGCCACGTATGACCAGAACCAGCAGCCTGCCGTCAGCATCACGCTGAACGGCGACGGCGGCCGCAAGATGCGCGACCTGACCCGCGACAACGTCGGCAAGCGCATGGCCATCGTGCTGTTCGAGAAGGGCAAGCCGGAAGTGCTGTCGGTCGCCACCATCCAGAGTGAATTCGGTAGCAGCTTCCAGATCACCGGCATGGGCAACGCGGAGAACTCCGCCGAGCTGGCGTTGCTGCTGCGCTCCGGCGCGCTGTCCGCGCCAATGGACGTGATCGAGGAACGCACCATCGGCCCGCAGCTGGGCGTCGAGAACATCGCCAAGGGCCTGCATTCGACGATGTACGGTTTCGCCGCCATCGCCGTCTTCATGATCGTCTACTACATGATGTTCGGTTTCTTCAGCGTGCTGGCGCTGGCTTGCAACCTGTTGCTGCTGGTCGCCCTGCTGTCGCTGATGCAGGCCACCCTGACCCTGCCCGGTATCGCCGCGATCGCGCTGGCGCTGGGTATGGCGATTGACGCCAACGTGCTGATCAACGAGCGCATCCGCGAAGAGCTGCGTTCCGGCGCGACCCCGCAGGCGGCCATTTCGGCCGGCTTCGACCGCGCCTGGGCCACCATCATCGACTCCAACGTGACCACGCTGATCGTCGGCGTCGCCTTGTGGGTGTTCGGCTCCGGTCCTATCCGCGGCTTCGCCGTGGTGCACTGCCTGGGTATCCTGACTTCGATGTTCTCCGCCGTGTTCATCTCGCGCGGCGTGGTCAACCTCTGGTACGGCCGCAAGAAAAAGCTGCAATCGATCGCTATCGGTACCGTCTGGGTACCGGGTCTGAAATAAACAGGGGCTGACATGGAATTTTTCCGCATCAAAAAAGACATACCATTCATGCGCCACGCGCTGGTGTTCAATGCCATTTCGGCGTTGACCTTCGTCGCTGCCGTGTTCTTCCTGATCACCCGTCCGCTGAACTTGTCGGTGGAGTTCACCGGCGGCACCGTGATGGAGCTGAAGTACCAGCAGCCGGCAAAGCTGGAGCAGATCCGCCACTCGCTGGAGACGATCGGCTACGAGCAGCCGGAAGTGACCGGCTTCGGCACCGCGCATGACGTCATGCTGCGCCTGCCGGTGGTGAAGAACGTCACCTCCAAGGACGCGTCGCAGCTGGTGTTTACCACGCTGTGCGCGGCCGAGCAGGGTTCGATCAAGCAGATCGACGCCGTCAGCGCCAAGGGCGAGCACGTGGTCAAATCCGCTTGCGCGGACGCGGCGGGCAACGAGGCGGTATCGCTGCAAAAAGTCGAATTCGTCGGCCCGCAGGTCGGCGATGAGCTGGCGCAGAACGGCTTGAACGCACTGGTGATGGTGATCATCGGCGTGATGATCTACCTGGCCGTGCGCTTCGAATGGAAATTCGCGGTGGCGGCGATCATCGCCAACCTGCACGACGTGGTCATCATTCTCGGCTTCTTCGCCTTCTTCCACTGGGAGTTCTCGCTGACGGTGCTGGCGGCGGTGCTGGCGGTGCTGGGTTACTCGGTCAACGAGTCGGTGGTTATCTTCGACCGTATCCGCGAAAACTTCCGCAAGCAGCGCAAGTCGTCGGTGCATGAAGTGATCGACAACGCGATCACCTCGACCATCTCGCGTACCATCATCACCCACGGCTGCACGCAGATGATGGTGCTGTCGATGCTGTTCCTGGGCGGTCCTACGCTGCACTACTTCGCCGTCGCGCTGACCATCGGTATCTGCTTCGGTATTTATTCGTCGGTGTTTGTGGCCGCCGCTGTGGCCATGTGGCTGGGCGTGAAGCGTGAAGACCTGATCAAGCCGATCAAGGAAAAAGACGAAACCGATGGCGCTGTAGTGTAAGCGTCGCCAGCTTCGCAAAAATCCCTCTCCAGCCTGAACGCGCTCAAGATAGCGTTCAGTGCAGGGGAGGGATTTTTTATTTTGGCTTGATCATGTCGTACAGCGCCCGCGCGGCCGGCGACAGGTGGCCTGCCTTGCGGGTGATGAGCACCAGCTGGCGCGAGATGGTCGGCTCCTTCAGCTTGATGGCGCGCAGGCGCGGATAGCTGCCTTTGATGATCGCCAGCTTGGGCACGATGGCGGCGGCGATGCCCGAAGCCACCAGACCCACCGCCGTCGCGCTGCGCTGCACGTCGTACTGGAAGTGGAGGCTTAGCTCCGCGCTCTTGCTGCCCAGGTAGCTGTCGAGCAGCGCGCGATTGCCGTTGACGTCGCCCGAGAAGATCAGCGGGTAGGGCTGGATCTGCGACCACGTCAGCGAGCGTCGCTTCGCCAGCGCATGATCGTCGCGACACACCAGCACGAAGTGATCCTCCATCAGCGGCACCGACACCAGGTCGGGATGCATGCCGCCACCCAGGCCGATGCCGAACTCCGCTTCCCTGCGCTGCACCGCCTCCGCCACCCGCGACGAGGCGTGGTCGAGAATCTTGATGTGGTTCTCGGGAAAACGCGCCGAGTATTCCTGGATGATCTGCGGCAAGTACTGTATGCCCATCGTCGGCACGCAGGCGATCGCCACGTCGCCGCGCTGCGCCTTGCCGGTATCGCGGATCTCGTTCAGCGTGGACGACAGCTCTTGCAGCAAGCGCCGCGCCTGCGGCAGGAAGTCCTTGCCGATGCTCGTCAGCGCGATCGAACGCGTGGTGCGCTCGACCAGCTTCACACCCAGGAAGTCCTCCAGATTGCGCAGCCGTTGCGTGACGGCGGTCTGCGTGACGTACAGCGTTTCCGCCGCTTTCTGGAATCCGCCAAAGTCCGCAATCGCGACAAAAGCCTGCACGCCGAGTATGTCTATTTTCATCAGAAAAATGAATGAATGGGCTAAATAAATTCATTGTACTTATATTTGTCGGAGGTGGAAAATCCGCTCCATTGAAACCGAAGGAGACAATCATGCCGCTCTCAACAATTTTCCTGGTGTTCTCCAAGCTGGCGCTGATGGGCTTTGGCGGCGTAATGCCGTTCGCCTACCGCGCCCTGGTCGAGCAGCACAAGTGGCTCACGGCCGAGGAGTTCGCGAAGTATCTCGCCACCAGCCAGATGTTGCCCGGTCCGACGATCTGCAACGTCTCGCTCATGGTGGGCAATCGCTACGCCGGCACCAGCGGCGCGCTGGCGGCGCTGGCCGGCATGGTCGCCGGCCCGTTCCTGGTGGTCATCGCCCTGGGCGTGGTGTACCAGCGCTTCGGCGAGGTCGAGACGTTTCGCCACGCGATACGCGGCATGGCGGCGGTGGCGGCGGGGCTGATCCTTGCCACCGCCGTCAAGATGGCGAAGGCCATGTTCGCCAAGGCCGACTGGCGCGAACACCGCACGCAGTTGCAGGCGGTCTTGCTGGTGTTGGCCTTTATCGGACTGGGTCTGCTGCAATGGCAGCTGGCGCTGGTGTTCTGCGTGCTGGCGCCCTTGGGCACCGGTGCGACCTATCTGGTGGGAGAGAGAAAATGAACGAGCAATCACCGGTAGTCGAACTATCGCTGCACATCGCGGTGATGTCCTTGATGGCGGTGGGCGGCGGCGTGGTGCTGCTAGGGCCGCAGGTTGGGCACTACGTGGTCGAAGGCAAGCAGTGGCTGAACAATGAACAGTTCTCGGCCGCGTATGCGATAGCGCAGGCTGCGCCCGGTCCCAACCTGCTGTTCGTTTCGCTGGTGGGCTGGCTGATCGCCGGCTGGGCGGGCGCCATCTTCACCACGCTGGCGGTGCTGGGACCCTCGACGCTGCTGACACTGGGCGCGATACGCTTGCAGGCCCGCCATGCCGGCGGACGACTGACGCAGGCGCTGGGTGATGCCTTCGCGCCGATATCAATCGGCTTCCTGGCCGCCACCGCCTGGCTGTTCACCCGCATCTCCAACGTCAACTGGCATGCGGATATGCTGACGGTGCTGGCCGCGTTGATACTGCTGCGGACCAAGATCAATCCGGTGCTGCTGATCGCGGCCGGCGCGCTGGCCGGCATGCTGGGCCTTACCTGAGCGATTGCTGCGTTGACCGCGACCGCAGCGAGGCCGATGGGCAGTGGCCGAACAGCTTGCGGTAGTCGCTGGAGAACTGGCTGAAGTTACTCAGGCCCCAGGAGCCGGCCACGTCGCCGATGGCGCCGCCGTCCTGCAGCTGCCGGCGCACGCCGTTCAGGCGCACCATGCGCAGGTACAGCATGGGGCTCATGCCCAGCACGTCCTCGAAGCAGTATTGCAGCGTGCGGCGGCTCACGTGCACCCGTTCGCACAACTCCGGCACGGTAATCGAGTCGCTGCGGTGCGCCATGATGTATTCGCGCGCCAGCGCGACCACGTGGCGGCGCCGTTGCAGGCTGGCGGCCAGCGCCGGCTCCACGCAGCTGTGGTCCAGCATGTCGAGCAGGGTGGACAGCACCAGTTCCTGCCACTGCGCCGCACCTTCCGCCGTGCTCTCCCCCTCGGCCGGCAGCAGTTGCGACAGGATGCGCAGGCATTTGACCTGGGCCTGCGCATCGACCTGCAACAGCTCGGCCGACTGCACGCGCTGCCAGTCGATCTGGCAGCCGTAGCGCCGGGCCGTCTCGACCAATAGTTCGCGGCTGGCGACGATGCCGAAGATGCTGTAGGCGCTCGGTGTTACCAGTTCGAACTCAACATTGCCGGGCTGCACCATAATCCAGTCGGCCTCGGTCTGGCGGCCGTTGATGCGGGTGCTGGCGCCGTGGTCGGGCAGGCCGAACCAGATGGCGTCCGGCCACACGCGGCAGGACTGGCGCACCGACTGGCTCAGGCTTTCGCGGAACACTTGCAGCTGCGGCAGGCGCAGTTCGGTCAGCGCGCCGTGGAACAGGCCGGCGCTGATCTGGTCGTAGCTTTGTTGCCAGTTGGTGAGCTTGCTGGCCAATTCGTCGGCGTCGTGCGCCATCACAGTGCGCAAATCTGGCGCACTGTGTAACAACGCTGTCGCAGTCTGGTGCATATTATTTTTCTCCCACTGTTGTTATTTCTTCCCGTGGACGCCAGCCCCTCGCAAGTTTGCCGAATTTCGATAACGCTGGCATTTGGCTCGCTCCTATACTCGATTCTGCTGCAACTTCCATACCAGACGCGCCTTACCTTAGGGAGAATCACATGAATGCAAAACAGGCGGCCGGGCAACCGGCGCTGCAACAGTCGCTAGGCACCTTCCAGTTGTGGGGCATCGCGGTAGGCCTGGTGATTTCGGGCGAGTACTTCGGCTGGAGCTATGGCTGGGCCTCGGCGGGGACGCTGGGCTTTACCATCACGGCGCTGTTCATCGCGGCGATGTACACCACCTTCATTTTCAGCTTCACCGAGCTGACCACCTCGATCCCGCATGCGGGCGGCCCGTTCGCCTACAGCAAGCGCGCCTTCGGCCCGACCGGCGGCTACCTGGCCGGCGCGGCCACCCTGATCGAGTTCGTGTTCGCACCGCCGGCGATTGCGCTGGCGATCGGCGCGTACCTGAATGTGCAGTTCCCCACCGTCGATCCGAAGACGGCGGCGGTCGGCGCCTATGTCGTGTTCATGACGCTCAACATCGTCGGCGTGCAGGTGGCGGCGACTTTCGAGTTGCTGATGACACTGCTGGCCATCTTTGAATTGCTGGTGTTTATGGGCGTGGTGTCGCCGGGCTTCTCGGTGGCGAACTTCGTCAAGGGCGGCTGGTCGGGGCAGGACAGCTTTAGCATCGCGTCGATACCCGGCATGTTCGCGGCGATTCCGTTTGCGATCTGGTTCTTCCTGGCGATTGAGGGCGTGGCTATGGCTGCCGAGGAAGCCAAGGACCCGAAACGCTCCATCCCCATCGCCTACATCGCCGGCATCATTACGCTGGTGCTGCTGGCGATCGGCGTGATGGTGTTTGCCGGCGGCGCGGGCGACTGGACCAAGCTGGCCAACATCAACGATCCATTGCCGCAGGCGATGAAGATCATCGTCGGCGAGCACAGCAACTGGCTGCATATGTTGGTCTGGCTGGGCCTGTTCGGCTTGATCGCTTCCTTCCACGGCATCATCCTCGGCTATTCGCGCCAGATCTTTGCCTTGGCACGCGAGGCTTACCTGCCGCATTACTTCGCCAAGATCCACCCACGCTTCAAGACGCCGCACCGCGCCATCCTTGCGGGCGGCGTGATCGGCATCGCTGCCATCTATAGCGACGAGCTGATCAAGATCGGCGGCCAGACCCTGACCGCCAACATCGTCACCATGTCGGTCTTCGGCGCCATCACCATGTACATCCTCAGCATGCTCAGCCTGTTCAAGCTGCGTCGTACGGAGCCGCACATGGCGCGTCCTTTCCGCGCACCGTTCTATCCGCTGTTCCCGGCGATTGCGCTGATCGGCGCGCTGATCTGCCTGGTGACGATGATCTATTACAACCTGCTAATCTTTGGCGTGTTCGTCGGCTTCATGGCCGCCGGCTATGGTTTCTTCCTGGCCACCAAGGGCAATCGTCAGCAGCACGCGGCGTTCGACGCTGTCTAACTCACATCAACGGAGCACAATTAATGTCCAAATCCTTTTTCTCCCTGCTGGCCGCGGCCGGATGCCTGGCTTGCGCGGCAGGCAGCGTACTGGCCGCTGAAGCCGCGCCGGCTGCACCCGCGCCCGACTGGACCAACACCGGCAACGTAACGCTGGTGTCCGACTATATTTTCCGCGGCATCTCGCAGACGCAGGCCAAGCCGACGGCGCAAGCCACGCTGGACTTCACCCATGTCAGCGGCTTCTACCTCGGCCTGTTCGGCTCCGGCGTCTCGCACGCGGCCTATAACAACGGCAGCGGTTCGGAGATCGACGTCTACGGCGGCTACCGCTATCCGCTCAGCGCGGACAGCAATATCGACGCCGGCCTGGTCACCTATTGGTATCCCGGCGCGCACTATGCGGCGGGCGGCAAGGACATCAAGTACCATACGCAGGAGGCCAAGCTGGGCGTGAACATGGGCGCCTTCAACGCCTACGCCTGGGTGGCGTTGAGCGAGTACTGGTTCGGCTTCGCGGTGCAGCCGGACAGCGGCAAGCTGGCCAATACGCGCGGCACCGCCTACGCCGAAGTGAACTGGAATCCCGAACTGATGCCGGGCCTGGTGCTGAACCTGCACGCGGGCCGCCAGCAAGTGCGCAACATGAGCGATTTCAATTTCTTCGACGTCAAGGCGGGCGTGACCAAGACGATCGACGTTTGGGCGTTCACGGCGGCGGGGACCTACAACAGCGGCGACGCCAGCAAGAACGGCACGCCCTTGTGGACCTTCTTCAACGCCGACGGCAGCGGCAAGAACGTGGCACAAAAGCGCCTGGTGGTAACGGCCTCGCGCAACTTCTAGACCACCGGCAGCATCGGGAGACGGCAATGAGCAGCTTTGCACATACGGTAGGCAGCAGGACATATCAGTTCCGCGACCTGAAGGACTTGATGGCGAAGGCGACGCCGGCGCGTTCCGGCGACTATCTGGCGGGGCTGGCGGCGGCCAGCGCCGAGGAGCGGGTGGCGGCGCAGATGGCGCTGGCCGAGCTGCCGCTGTCGCTGTTCCTGAACCAGATGGTGGTGCCGTATGAGCAGGACGAGGTGACGCGGCTGATCATCGACGATCACGATCGCATCGCCTTCGCCCGCATCGCCCATCTGACCGTGGGCGACTTCCGCAACTGGCTGCTGGGCGACGCCGCCGATGAAGCCGTGCTGGCCGCCGTCGCACCCGGCATCACGCCGGAGATGGCGGCGGCCGTCTCCAAGATCATGCGCATCCAGGACCTGATCCTGGTGGCGAAGAAATGCCGCGTCGTCACCCGCTTCCGCAACACCATCGGGCTGGCGGGCTGCATGTCGACGCGGCTGCAACCGAACCACCCGACCGACGACGCCACCGGCATCGCCGCCAGCGTGCTGGACGGCCTGCTGTACGGCAGCGGCGACGCGGTGATCGGCATCAACCCGGCCACCGACAACGTGCCGCAGGTGATCAAGATCGTCACCATGCTCGACGAGATCATCGACCGCTACGGCATCCCCACGCAATCGTGCGTGCTGACCCACGTGACCAACACCATCGCCGCCATCGAGCGCGGCGCGCCGATCGACCTGGTGTTCCAGTCGATCGCCGGCACCGAGGCGGCCAACGCCGGCTTCGGCATCAACCTGGCCTTGCTGGCGGAGGCGCAGCAGGCGGCGCTGTCGCTGCAACGGGGCACGGTGGGCAACAACGTGATGTATTTCGAAACGGGGCAGGGCAGCGCGCTGTCGGCCAACGCCCATCACGGCGTCGACCAGCAGACCTGCGAGACGCGCGCCTACGCGGTGGCGCGCAAGTTCCAGCCGCTGCTGGTCAATTCGGTGGTCGGCTTCATCGGCCCCGAGTACCTGTACGACGGCAAGCAGATCGTGCGCGCCGGGCTGGAGGACCACTTCTGCGCCAAGCTGCTGGGCCTGCCGATGGGGTGCGACGTCTGCTACACCAACCACGCCGAGGCCGACCAGAACGATATGGATATCCTGCTGACCCTGCTGGGCACGGCCGGTTGCACCTTCGTCATGGGCATCCCCGGTTCGGACGACATCATGCTCAACTACCAGACCACGTCCTTCCACGATGCGCTGTACGCGCGCCGCGTGCTGGGCCTGAAGCCGGCGCCGGAATTCGAGTCCTGGCTGAAGGAGATGGAAATCTTCACCCGCGACGATTACGTTACACTGGGCACAGCGCTGCCGGCTTCTTTCCAGCGAGCGCTGGCTAGCTTGAACTGATGGGAACCAGAATGAACGACGACGAGCGCCTGCTGCCGGCCAGCCCCGTTGGCGATGACGGCGTGGTGACGAGCAATCCGTGGGGCTCGCTGCGGCGCTTCACGGCGGCCCGCATCGCGCTGGGGCGCAGCGGCGTCAGCCAGCCGACCGCGCCGCAACTGGAGTTCCAGCTCGCGCATGCGCGCGCGCGTGATGCCGTGCATCTGGCGCTGGATCACGCGACGTTGGGCGATGCCTTGCAAGCCTCCAGCGGCTTGCCCTGCCTGTCGCTGCACAGTGCGGCCGCCAGCCGCGACATCTATCTGCAACGCCCCGACCTGGGCCGCCGGCTGGACGAGGCCTCGCGCCAGGCGCTGCTGGAGCGCGAGCGCGAGGCGGCCGGCCACGACCTGGCCTTCGTCATCGCCGACGGCTTGTCGGCGCTGGCCATCGAACAGAACGCCTTGCCCTTCCTGAAGGTGCTGATGGCGCGCCTGGCCGCCGAATCGTGGTCGCTGGCGCCGCTGTCCATCGTCCGGCAGGGGCGGGTGGCGGTGGGCGACGAGGTGGGCGAGTTGCTGGGCGCGCGCGCGGTGGTGGTGCTGGTCGGCGAACGCCCCGGCCTCAGCTCGCCGGACAGCATGGGCTTGTACCTGACGTGGGCGCCGCGCACCGGCCTGACCGACGCCGCACGAAATTGCATCTCGAATGTGCGTCCGGCGGGTTTGACCTACAATGATGCAGCCTACAAGCTTCACTACCTGCTGTCCGAATCGCGCCAACGGCAGTTGTCCGGCGTCGCGCTGAAGGATGAAACAGCCACCGACAATACCCTGCTGGACGCGCCGCAACGCAACTTCCTGCTCGACCTCGATTAGTCGGCGGGCGGACGTCCCGCCGACCGACTTGCGAGAGAGCGACAATGAGCCGTACCGGCCGACTTTTCCTGTTGATGGACGCGATGCGCGGCTACCGCCGTCCCGTCACCGCCGCCCGTTTGGCCGAGCAGCTGGGTGTATCTGAGCGCACCATCTACCGCGACATCCAGACCCTGTCCGGCCTGGGCGCGCCGCTGGAAGGCGAGGCCGGGGTCGGCTACATGCTCAAGGCCGGTTTCTTCCTGCCGCCGCTGATGTTCGGCGCCGACGAGCTGGAGGCGCTGGTGCTGGGCGCGCGCTGGGTGCGGCGGCAGGGCGACGAGGCGCTGGCCGCCGCCGCCAGCAACGCGCTGGCCAAGATCGCCGCCGCCTCGCCCAAGGATCTGCGCGACGACATGGCCGAGACCAGCCTGTGGGTGCCGCTGTACCAGGACCAGGACACCGCCAGCGACGTCCACGTGCGCCCGGTGCGCGAGGCGATCCGCTACCAGCACCGCTTGCGCATGGCCTACCAGGACGAGCACGGCAAGCCGTCGGAGCGGGTGGTGTGGCCGTTCGCGCTGGCTTTCATGGAGGGTAAGCGCTTGCTCGCCGCGTGGTGCGAGCTGCGCATGGCGTTCCGCCATTTTCGCATCGACCGCATCGCCGAGGTGGAGTCGCTGGGCGTGCGCTACCCGGCCCGCCGCAGCGACTTGCTCAAGACCTGGCGCCAGCAACACAACCTGCGCGAAGACTCCTGACAAAAACTGTCGCGGGGCGGTCGTACGATGTAGTCCTCAACTCATTCATCGGAGACTGCCATGCGCTTATACCACCACCCCGCTTCCGCCAACTCGCGCCGCGTCATGCTGGCGGCCCTGCACATGGGTACGCCGCTGGAAGTGACCGAAGTGAACCTGATGAGCCCGGAAGACCGGCGCCGCCTGGAAACGCTCAATCCCAATTCGATGGTGCCGGTGCTGCAGGACAGCGACTTCATCCTGTGGGAATCCTGCGCCATCATGCAGTACCTGGCCGACCGCACGCACGGCCAGACGCTGTACCCGGACAATGTCGTGGTGCGGGCCGACATCAACCGCTGGTTGTTGTGGGCGTGCCAGCATTTCTCGCCGGCGCTGGCCATCATCGTCTGGGAAAACATCTGGAAGGGCATCACCGGCAACGGCCTGCCCGACCAGGCCGAGCTGGACCGGGGCGCGCGGCTGGTGGCGAGATTTGGCGCCGTGCTGGAGCAGCATCTGGCGGGACGCGACTGGGTGGTGGGCGAGAAGCTGAGCCTGGCGGATTTCGCGCTGGCCGCGCCGCTGATGTACATCGAGCAAGCTAAGTTGCCGGTCACTCAATATCCCAAGATGATGGCGTGGTTAGGCCGCGTTCAGCAACTGGACGCGTGGAAACAGACGGAACCGGTGTGGTGATGGAAATCTACGTCCATATGTGAAATGGCGCACAGAGCGGGCCGGGCGGGAGGGGTATTCTGGACTTGTCTCCTCTGGAGGAGATCCCTAGTTTTGGACTTTGCCCGCTCCCCAGCGGGCTTTTTTTTTGTTCAGAGCATCAGCACCGCGTACAGCGACTGCACTTCCAGCGCCGATTCGCTCATGATGGCGTGCAGCGTGCCTTCGCCGACCACGAAGTCGATGGTGCGCGCGCCCTGCAGCGTGGTCGCGCCCGGACGCTGGTACAGCGGCGAATGCACCGGCGACAAATCATTGGCCAGCAGCAGCGTATCGCCCAGGGTTTCCGGCGGCAGCGCGCGCAGGCCCACCCACATCGATTCGATCGCCCGGTAGACGCCGTCCGGCACGCCCAGCTTGGTCATCACGCCACGGCCTATTTCCACTTCGCCGTGCTCGACCCAGTCTTCCGGCTCGCCATCCATCACTTCCGGGAAATCGCCGGCGCAGGACAGCATGTAGAAGCCCGCCACCTCGTGCATGATGCCGGCGAACAGCGCCGTATCCGGATCGACGTGCGTGACGCGGCGCGCGATCACCTGCGACAGGGCCGCGACGTGCGCCGTGTGTTCCCACAGTTGATTGATCTTGGCCAGCAGGGCGGGATCGGTGACCTGGCTGCCGATCTGGCGCACGATCAGCGCCGCCACCAGCGATTGCAGGGTGCGCACGCCGAGCCGCTGCACGGCCGCGCGCACGCTGGAGATTTCAGTACCGGAGCGGTTGTAGGCCACCGAGTTGGCGATGGCGACGCTGCGCGCCGCCAGCAACGGGTCTGCCTGGATGAGCTTGGCCGCCGCCTCGGTGTGGCAATCGGGATCGCTCAGCGCCTGCTGCAGGCGCAGCGAGGCGTTGACGTTGGCCGGGAACGAAAGCTCCCCCCGGCTCGCCTGAGCAGCAATAGTCTTGAAGGCTTCGAGTCTGTCCATTGCAAAAAATTATACTCGGAATATTGCCGCGTGGCACTTCTTCTGAAAATACTTTTCTGCGACACCACGGCACGCCTTCGGCGCGCCCCTTTAGTGCAGATTATTGCTCGCTGAAGATGGCGTCGCAGCCGTCCTGGGTGGCGTCGGTGTCTTGCAGTTCGTCGGTCAGGCCCAGGTCGAACAGTTCCTCGATGGCGTTCATGAAGCTGTTGTGCTTGGTCGCGCCGATCAGGCGGTAGATCTCGCCGTCTTCGTTGCGCACGCCGATGATCAGCTTTTCCTGGCGCACTTCGTCAGGGGTGGACTGGTTCAGCAGCAGGTTGCCGATGATGTGTTTGTCGAACTTGGCAGGCTTTTTGCCTTCGAGCAGAGTCGTTTTCAAATGATTTCCTTGGTTGAGTCGCAGGTGGACGGGCATTCGGTATGGCCGGCCATGATGACAGTTTTAAGATCGCTCAGGGTTTTTTCAAGGGCGGCGTAATCGTTTTCGCTGTAGTGCGCGAACACTTTTCCGCTCTCCTTGATGACTTTCGGGAAGACCGTGCAGAACACCTGCTCGCCCTCCGCCGTCAGCCGGACAAAGAAGGAACGCTTGTCGCAGTCATTGCGCTGACGCTCCACCAACCCTTTTTGTTCCAAGCGCTCGATCACGCCGGTCAGCGTACCCTTGGTGATCAGCGTCTTGTCGCCCAATTCTTTATAGGACATGCCGGGCGTATTGCCCAGCGTGGCGATGATATCGAACTGGGCGTGCGTCAAGCCGCTCTGGCGCACATACTGGCCAGAGAGCCGCTCGTAGCTCTGTAAGCAATCGGCCAGCAGCCGGATACTTTTCAAAAATCGTTCACCCATAGACTGTGATTATAGCCGGTTCGCACCGGCAATCTTGGCCGGGACTATAATGGCGGACGCACATTCATAATAAAAAAACCATGCCTCAACACTTGCGCGGCATCGCCGCTTTGCTCATCGTGACCCTGGTATGGGGCACGACTTTCCCCGCGATGAAGGACATGACCGGCTACCTGTCGGCCAGCTGGATCGTGCTGTGCCGCTTCGCGCTGGCCGGCCTGCTGTTGCTGCCGTTTATGTGGCGCGCCAAGTGGAACGATATCCGCTGGGGCATCATCGCCGGTGGGGTGTTGTTCTTGTGCTATGTGTTCCAGATCGAAGGGCTGGCGCTGACCAGCTCCAACCGCAACGCCTTCGTCACCGGCCTGAACGTGCTGGTGCCGCCGCTGCTGGGCGTGCTGCTGGGCGCGCGGCTGGAGCGCCGCATCGTCGTCGCGCTGGTGCTGGCGCTGGCCGGCCTGTTCGCCTTGTGCTGGGAAGGCAGCTTCACCTGGGGCCGCGGCGATACGCTGGCGCTGCTGTGCGCGCTGTTCTTCGGCATCTACGTCAAGTTGATGGAAACCACCACCCGCAAGGTCGAGAAGCTGATGGTGCTGACCGCCTCGCAGATCCTGACGGTGGCCGTGTGCGCCGCCGCCTGGCTGCTGATCCGCGAAGTGCCGCTGGGCTTTGCCGAGCGCAGCCAGGATCTGCCGGACTACGTCAGCTACATCTGGAAGGGCTTGCAGATGTACGGCCTGAACCTGGTCTACCTGGGCGTGGTCGCCACGGCGGCCATCATTTCGCTGCAAACCTGGGGCCAGAGCCACAGCAGCGCCAACGAGGCGGCCGTGATCTACGCCTTCGAGCCGGGCTGCGCGGCGATCTTCGCGTATTTCTGGCTGGGCGAGACGCTGGCCTGGAACGGCTTGCTGGGCGCGGTGCTGCTGATTTCCGGCATGATCGTCAGCCAGTGGAGCACCGAGCGGCCCGCCGCCGCGCTGGCTCCGGAGTAGGTGTCTTATGTCTTTCGATAATTTATCCCGCGTCATCCAGGAGCGGCCGCTGCGCATGCTGCTGGTGAACGCGGGCGAGGCCGACGCGCTCACCTGGGCCGGCCTGGTGCAGCCGCTGCGCCTGGCCGCCGCCGCGCTGGGCCGCGACGTGCTGCATCTGGAAACCATGACGCCGGCGCAAGTGGTGCTGGCGCAGCCGGGCTGGCCGCCTCACAGTCCACACCTTGCTTTGTTGGTGGCGGACGAGGGCCAGTCGCCGCTGGCGCCCGAGTTGAGCCGCGCCGTCATCGAACGCTGCCGCTCGGCCGAGTACTGGGGCGGCGTCGGCGCCGGCGTGCTGTGGCTGGCCAGCGCCGGGTTGATGGCGGGCGTGCGCATCGCGTTGCCGTGGGCGCTGTACGCCGACACCGAGGGCATCTCCGAACGCGCCATCCTGACGCCGCACCTGTTCGAGCTGGACGGCCGCCACCTGAGCTGCTGCGGCGGCGCCGCCAGCATCGACTTCTCGCTGACCCTGATCGAGCACCTGTTCGGCGCCACCGTGCAGGCCGGCATCAAGGAAAGCCTGTGCATCGAGCGCGTGCGCGGCCACGAGGAGCGCCAGCGGGTCGCCCTGCAGGCGCGCTTCGGCGCCTTGCAGCCGCGCCTGTCCGAGGCGGTGACGCTGATGGAAACCAATATCGAGGAACCGCTGTCGACCGACGACATCGCCAACTTGGTCGGCCTGTCGCGCCGCCAGCTGGAGCGCTTGTTCAAGCAATACCTGGGCAGCCTGCCGTCGCGCTACTACCTGGAGTTGCGCCTGCAACGCGCCCGCCAGCTACTGTTGGAGACCAATCACTCCATCGTCCAGGTCGGGCTGATGTGCGGCTTCTCGTCCGGCTCCCACTTCTCGACCGCCTTCGGTGCGCTGTTCGGCAACACCCCGCGCGAGGAACGGCAACGCAAGCTGCTGCCACCTGTATAGACTGGTTGTTCTGACAAGCTTACTTTGCGGCCAAAAGTGAAAATCCTTGTCGCCATTAGAAAAGAGTTTTAGCATGCCGCTTTTTATAATGGGTCCACGCGGTGCTGTGCCGCGCCTTACCCAACAACGATAGGGAATGCCATGAACGCCAAGCTCGATACGACCGTAACTACCCGTCCTGTAACTCGTCAGACCTTTGATGAAGTTCTGGTGCCAACCTATGCACCAGCAGCGATGGTACCGGTCCGAGGCGCTGGTCTGGACCTGTGGGACCAAAATGGCAAGCACTATCTGGACTTCACCTCCGGCATCGCCGTCGCTTCGCTGGGCCATTGCAACCCGATCCTGGTCGAGGCGCTGACCCGCCAGGCCAACACCCTGTGGCACCTGGGCAATGGCTACACCAACGAGCCAGTGCTGCGCCTGGCCACCGCGCTGACCGAAGCGACCTTCGCCGACCGCGCCTTCTTCTGCAACTCCGGCGCCGAAGCCAACGAAGCCGCGCTGAAGCTGGCCCGCAAATACGCCCACACCAAGTTCGGTCCGCACAAGTCGCGCATCGTGTCGTGCTACCAGTCGTTCCACGGCCGCACGCTGTTCACCGTGTCGGTCGGCGGCCAGTCCAAGTACACCGAAGGCTTCGAGCCGCTGCCACCAGCGATCGACCACGTGACCTATAACGACATCGAGTCCGCACGCGCCGCCATCGGCGACGACGTTTGCGCAGTGATCGTCGAGCCGCTGCAAGGCGAAGGCGGCGTGGTTCCAGGCGACAAGGCTTTCCTGCAAGAGCTGCGCGACCTGTGCAACAAGACCGGCGCCCTGCTGATCTTCGACGAGGTCCAGTGCGGCATGGGCCGTACCGGCGAGCTGTTCCACTACATGAGCTACGGCATCACCCCGGACATCCTGACCTCGGCCAAGGCGCTGGGCAACGGCTATCCGATCGGCGCCATGCTGACCACCGACGAACTGGCCAAGACGCTGGGCGTGGGCACCCACGGCACCACCTACGGCGGCAACCCGCTGGCCGCGACCGTGGCGCTGACCGTGCTGGACACGATCAACCAGCCGGCCTTCCTGGCCCGCGTCAAGGAAGCCAGCGCCAAGCTGCGCGCGACGATGGAAAAACTGGTGGCCGATTACTCGCAGGTGTTCACGCTGGTGCGTGGCGCCGGCCTGCTGCAAGGCCTGGTCGTGACCGACGCCTGGAAAGGCCGTTCGAAGGACATCCAGCGCGCCGCCGAAGCCAACGGCCTGATGGTGCTGATCGCCGGCATGGACGTGCTGCGCCTGGCGCCAGCGCTGATCGTCACCGACGCCCAGATCGCCGAAGCCGATCGCATCCTGCGCCTGTCGCTGGACGGCATGATCAAGGCCGCTTAATAGCACCTACGGCGGCGGACCTGGTTCCGCCGCCTTTCATTTCAGCCCGGTGCTTTCTGCTCCGGGCTTGTGCGTTAATCTGAGGAGTTCCCATGTATGTAGTCCGTCCGGTAGAACTTGCGGATATTGCTGCCCTCGAAGCGCTGGCCGCAGTGACCATGCCGGGTGTGCACACCTTGCCGAAAACGCGCGAGAAGATCGCCGACATGATCGAGCGTTCGATCGCCTCGTTTGCCGCGCACGTCGACATCCCCAGCGAAGAATCCTACCTGCTGGTGCTCGAATCGCCGCAGGACAAGACCATCGTCGGCACCGCCGCGATCTTCGCCGCCGCCGGTTCCAACGGCACCTATTTCTCCTTCCGTAACGACGTGATCCAGCAGGTCTCGCGCGACCTGAACATCAGCCACAGCGTGCACGCGCTGACGCTGTGCTCCGAGCTGACCGGCTACTCGCAGCTGTCGAGCTTTTACGTCGGCGAACGCGAACACGGCACGCCGGAAGCGGCCCTGCTGTCGCGCGCGCGCCTGATGTTCGCCGTGCTGGCGCCGCACCGCTTCGCCGACCGCTTCTTCGTGCCGCTGGCCGGCGTGACCGATGCCGACGGCGGTTCGCCGTTCTGGGATGCGCTGGGCCGCAAATTCTTCAAGATGGACTTCCTCGACGCCGAGCGCGTCATCGGCGGCGCGCGTAACCGCACGCTGATCGTCGAGTTGATGCCGCACTATCCGGTCTACGTGCCGCTGCTGCCGGGCGACGCGCAGGCGGCCATGGGCCAGATCCATCCGTCGGGCGAGCTGGCGTTCAACCTGCTGACGGCCGAAGGCTTCGAAGCCGACGACTACATCGACATCTTCGACGGCGGCCCGATCCTGCAGGCGCACAAGAATTCGCTGCGCACCTTCAACGGCGCGCTGCAACGCCGCGTGACCACCGCCGCCGAATCGCCGGACCGCGGCCGCGAACCGCAGCTGCGCTACGCCGTGTCGTCCGGCTCCGAACACAACTTCCGCGCCGTGGTCACGCATTGCGCGGCGCTGGAATCGCAAGTCAATGTGGCGCTGCCGGCCGACGTGCTGGAAGCGCTCCAGATCGCCGAAGGCGATACCGTCATCTGCGTCAGAATTTAAGAGTGGATCAATTATGCTAGTAGTACGCGCAATCACAGCCAACGACCTCGACGCCCTGTACGTGATGGCCACGCAGGTCGGCAGCGGCATGACCACCCTCAAGCCGGACATGAAGATGATGGGCGACCGCCTGGCGATCGCCGTCGCCTCGTTCGCCGAAACCATCCCGCCCGAAAAGCGCGACTACATGTTCGTCATGGAGGACACCGACAACGGCCGCATCGCCGGCGTGTGCGCGATCAAGGGCGCGGTCGGCCTGACGGAGCCGTTCTACAACTACCGCATCGGTACGCTGGTGCACTCGAGCCGTGAGCTGGACGTGTTCACCCGCATGGACACGCTGTACCTGTCGAACGACCTGACCGGCAGCACCGAATTGTGCTCGCTGTTCCTGGCGCCTGACTACCGCACCGGCAACAACGGCAAGCTGCTGTCGAAGAGCCGCTTCCTGTTCATCGCCCAGTTCCCGCACCTGTTCACCGAAAAACTGATCGCCGAAATGCGCGGCTACCAGGAGGAGAGCGGCCGTTCGCCGTTCTACGAAGGCCTGGGCCGCCACTTCTTCAAGATGGACTTCGACCACGTCGACGACCTGACCGCCGTCGGCAAGAAGTCCTTCATCGCCGAATTGATGCCGCGCCAGCCGCTGTACGTGGCTTACCTGCCGGAAGACGCGCAGCAGGTGATCGGCAAGGTCCACATGTCGACCGCGCCGGCGCGCCGCCTGCTGGAGCAGGAGGGCCTGTACTTCGAAGGCTATGTCGACATCTTCGACGCCGGCCCGGTGTTGCAGGCGCGCGTGTCTGAACTGCGCGCCATGCGCGAAAGCACGCTGGCCGAAATCGGCCTGGCGACGGACTGGGATTCGGCCTGCGCGCCGGAATCCATCGCCGCCGAACCGATGCTGGTGTCGAACACCACGCTCAAGGATTTCCGCATGATCCTGTCGCAATCGGTGCCGGTCAACGGCGCCATCGCGTTGCCGGAAGCCGAACAACAACTCCTGCACTGCCATACCGGCGATACGGTGCGCACGCTGACCCTTAATTTGAGGAAGAATCCACATGTCTAACGCTTTGAATAAAGTCTTGAGTAACTTCATCAACGGCGAGTGGCTCGCCGGTAGCGGCGCCGAACTGGTCACCATCGATCCATCGAACGGCAAGCAGACCTGGGCCAGCAACGAATCGACCGCGCAGGACGTGGGCCACGCCGCCGCCGCCGCGCGCGATGCGTTTGAAGCCTGGGCCTTGACGCCGCTGGCTGATCGTATCGCCGTCTGCACCCGCTTCCGCGATCTGCTGAAACAGGACGCGGAAGAGCTGGCGCTGCTGATCGCCGAGGAAGTGGGCAAGCCGATGTGGGAAGCCCGCACCGAAGTGACCACCATGGCCAACAAGGTCGACATCTCGGTGCAGGCCTACGGCGCGCGCACCGGCGAAACCCAGAACAAGGTCGCCGACGGCGAGGCAGTGCTGCGTCATCGTCCGCACGGCGTGTTCGGCGTGTTCGGTCCATACAACTTCCCAGGCCACCTGCCTAACGGCCATATCGTGCCGGCGCTGATCGCCGGTAACACCGTCGTCTTCAAGCCTAGCGAATACGCGCCGCGCACCGCCGTCAAGACCGTGCAGCTGTGGGAACAGGCCGGCGTGCCGAAAGGCGTCATCAATTTGGTCAACGGTGGCCGCGATGCCGGCGTCGCCCTGGGCCAGAACGAACTGCTGGACGGCGTGCTGTTCACCGGCAGCTGCCAGACCGGCACCGCGCTGCACAAGCAGTTCGGCGGCCAGCCGGGCAAGATGCTGGCGCTGGAAATGGGCGGTAACAATCCGCTGGTGGTGTGGGACGAGGATAAGACCATGGACATCGACGCCGCCGTGTTCATGGCGATTTCGTCGGCCTTCATCTCGGCCGGCCAGCGCTGCACCTGCGCGCGCCGCCTGATCGTCAAGCAGGGCGCCGAGGGCGACGCGATCATCGCGCGCCTGGTCGACGTGGCCAGCCGCCTGACCATCGGCGCTTCGGCCGCTGAACCGGCGCCGTTCATGGGCCCTGTTGTTTCGGCAGCCATCGCCAAGCGCCTGGTGCAGGCGCAGGAAGACATGGTCGCCAAAGGCGGCAAGAGCCTGTTGGCGATGCGTCAGCTGGTCGATAACACCGGCTTTGTCAGCGCCGGCATCGTCGATGTGACCGACGCCAAAGGTATCCCGGACGAAGAGTGGTTCGGCCCTCTGCTGCAGGTGATCCGCGTGGCGGACTTCGACAGCGCGATCAAAGCCGCCAACGCCACCGAATTCGGCCTGGCCTCGGCGCTGATCTCGAACGACGAAAACCTGTGGAAGATCTTCCAGGTGCGTGCGCGCGCCGGCATCGTCAACTGGAACCGTCCGACCACCGGTGCCGCCAGCAGCGCGCCGTTCGGCGGCGTGGGCAAATCGGGCAACCATCGCCCGAGCGCCTACTACGCGGCCGACTACTGCGCCTATCCGGTCGCATCGATCGAAAACAATGTACTTGAAATGCCTGCGAAACTGTCGCCGGGCATGCACTTCTAAGGAACTGACATGCGCGCACGCGAATTCAACTTCGACGGCCTGGTAGGCCCATCGCACAACTACGCCGGTCTGTCGTTCGGCAATGTGGCCTCGTTCAGCAACGTCAAGAGCGCTTCGAATCCGAAGCTGGCGGCGCTGCAAGGCTTGGCCAAGATGCGCGCGCTGGCCGCGCGTGGTTTCGGCCAGGCGCTGCTGCCGCCGCAGGACCGTCCGAATTTCCGCCTGCTGCGCAGCATCGGTTTCACTGGCAGCGATGCCGAGGTGCTGGCCAAGGCCGCCAAGGAGTCGCCGGTGATCCTGGCGTGCGCCTACTCGGCCTCGCCGATGTGGACCGCCAACGCGGCCACGGTCAGCCCGTCCGCCGACAGCGCCGACGGCCGCACCCACTTCACCGCCGCCAACCTGAATAACAAGCTGCACCGCGCCTTCGAGCACGCGCAGTCGACGCGCTCGCTGCGCGCCATCTTCAAGGACGAGAAGCACTTCGCCGTGCATGATGCACTGCCAGGCACGCCGGCATTCGGCGACGAGGGCGCGGCCAACCACACGCGCTTGTGCAAGGACCACGGCAGCGCCGCCGTCGAGATGTTCGTCTACGGCCGCACCGAGTTCGATGCGTCGGCGAGCGCGCCAAAAAAATACCCCGCCCGCCAGACGCTGGAAGCATCGCAGGCGGTCGCCCGTCTGCACGGCCTGTCGGCGGAGCGCACTGTCTACATCCAGCAGAATCCGGACGTGATCGACCAGGGCGTGTTCCACAACGACGTGATCGCGGTCGGTAACGGCAATGTGCTGTTCTACCACGAGCAGGCGTTTGCCGACGAAGCGGGTGCGCTGGAGCAGCTGCGCCGAGCGATGGGCGGCGTGGGCGCGGAACTGAACGCGATCCGCGTCGACACCGCCAAGGTGTCGGTGGCCGACGCGGTGCACAGCTATCTGTTCAACAGCCAGCTGCTAAGCAAGGACAACGGCAAGATGGCGCTGGTGATTCCGCAGGAGTGCGAGGAAAACGCCGCCGTTGCGGCCTATCTGCAAGGCCTGGTCGCCAGCGGCAACGCGGTCGACGAACTGATTCACTTCGACCTTCGCCAGTCGATGCGCAATGGCGGCGGTCCTGCGTGCCTGCGCCTGCGCGTGGCGCTGACCGATGCCGAAGCGGCAGCCATGCATCAAGGCGTGGTGATGACCGAGACGCTGTACCACACGCTGGTGGCGTGGGTGGAGAAGCACTACCGCGACCGCCTGGAACCGTCCGACCTGGCCGATCCGGCGCTGGCGATCGAAGTACACGCCGCGCTGGAAGACTTGAGCCGGATTTTGGGCTTGCCTGGACTGTATGATTTGTAAAACACCATCTCGCCCCCATATGGGGATTTGGTGTCTAATAGCGCTCAACCACTGCCGCGCAGCCACAAGCCGGCGCGGCGCCTGCAACATAAAATACACATAACGTATTGGAGAAGCAACGATGAAACAAATGCCACAAGACCTGCGCGCACAGACGCTGGATTTGGTCAATTCGAGCAAGCCGGCCAGCGACAGCAGCCAGGTCGCCTCCCTGATCAGCGCCTGGCTTGGATCCCTGGACGAAGAAGACCTGGCGGGCACCGCCCCGGGTAGCCTGGCCCCGGTATTGTGGGACGGTTTCACGCAAGCCTCCAAGCGCACCGGCTCCGGCGCGCAGATCGCCAAGCTGCGCTACGCGGATGGCCGCGGCGGCATGGCCACCGCGCTGCTGGTCCTGAACGATGACATGCCTTACCTGGTCGATTCGATCGTCATGGCGATGCGCAAACTGCGCGTGGGCGTCAGCGGCGTATTGAACTCGGTGCTGCCGGTTGCGCGCAATGCGGACGGCGTAGTGACCGCCGTCGGCCAGAGTGGCGACAAACTCGAATCGTATGTACTGTGCCTGCTGTCCGAAGATTTGCCGGAAGCGGAAATCGGCATGCTGGTCGAGCGCCTGGAGATGGTGTCGCGCGACGCCGCCGTGGTGCGCCGCGACAAAGCAGCGATGCAGGACCATTTCAGCCGCATCGGCGCCGAAGCCGCTGCGCATGGCGACGAAGGCAAGGAAGTCGCCGCCTTCCTGGAGTGGGCCAAGACCGAAGGCTTCGAGCCGTTCGGCTACGCCTACTACCAGGTCAAGCCGGGCGTGCGCGAGCTGGAACGCGACATCCCTAGCCGCATCGGCGTGCTGCAAGATACTTCGCATCCGGTCTACGGCACCTGCCTGGCCAATATCCCCGGCGATTTCGACACGCTGTCGAAACGCGCGCATACGCTGTCCATCGTCAAGGCCGACGTGGAAGGCACGCTGCACCGCGACCAGCAACTGGACTTCATCGGCATCCGCCACACCGACGCGCAAGGCGCGATCCTGGGCGAATACTGCTTCGTCGGCCTGTTCACCCGCGCCGCCACCGCGACGCCGCTGAACCGCCTGCCGTTCGCGCGTGGCCGTGTGGCCAAGGTGCTGAGCATCGCCGGCGTGCGCCAGGAAGGTTTCCGCGCCGAGAAATTCATCGAGATCCTGGAATCGCTGCCGCGCACCGAAGCGTTGGAAGCGGAACCTGAATGGCTGGCCGAAGTATGCGGCGCCGTCGTTTCGCTGTACAAGCAGCCGCGTACCAAGGTGTTCGCCCGCCGCGACGTGTATGCGCGTCACCTGAATGTGCTGGTCTATCTGCCGCGTGAGCGTTACAGCGCAAGCGTCGCTTCGTCGCTGGCCAAGGCGCTGCAAGCCAGTTCCGGCGCGCAGTATGTCAGCTCGCAGACGCTGGTGGCCGACGGCCCGCTGGCCCGCGTGTACCTGATCGCCCACGCCGCGCGCTATCCGCTGGACCTGGAAACCGATATCCAGCAACCGCTGTTGTCGGTGCTGGACGGCTGGCACAACCAGTTCTCCGCGCTGGCCGACGCCGTGCCGGACGTGCCACTGCGCGCCAGTCTGCGCAAGATGTGCGCCGCGCTGCCGATCGACTACGTCGCCACCACCGCGCCGGAAGCCGCTTTCCACGACCTGGGCACCATCCTGCGCAACACCGATCCATCGCGCGTGGACGTGCGCGTGGAAACCGTGGCCGATGCGACCACCATCCGTTTGTATTCCGTCGACCGCGTACCGTCGCTGTCGACCATCCTGCCTGCGCTGCATAACGCCGGCGTGGCGATCGACCGTGAACAGGCGCACTCGCTGCGCGTGGACGGCCAGCGTCACTTCGTCACCAGCCTGTCGGTGGATGCCGCCAGTGCCGCCAACCTGGCCCAGGCCGACATCGTGCCGGTCGCGCAGGAACTGTTCGCCGCCTTGTTCAACAACGAAGCCGAAGACGGCCGCCTGAATGGCCTGGTCATCGAAGGTGGCTTGAGCGTGCGCCAGGTACAACTGGTGCGCGCCTACATGAGCTACTGGCGCCAGACCGGCAGCCGCTTCTCGGTGCGCTACATCGCCGAGACGCTGCGCAAGCAGCCGGTGGTGGTCAAGCAGCTGGTGGACGCCTTCCTGCAACGCTTCAACCCTGCGCTGGACGCCGCCACCCGCGCCGCCGCACTCGATGCGCTGGCCGGCATCAAGGGCCGCCTGCCGGCGATCAACCACGCCGACAGCGAAGAAGTGCTGGGTGCGATGACCGACCTGATGGTCGCCACGCTGCGCACCAACTACTTCCAGAACAACCAGAAGGGCGACAAGATCATCTTCAAGTTCGACACCAGCAGCCTGTCGCTGGTGCCGGAACCGCGTCCGTTCCGCGAGATCTTCGTGTTCTCGCGCCGCTTCGAAGGCGTGCACCTGCGCGGCGGCCCGGTCGCCCGCGGCGGCCTGCGCTGGTCGGACCGCATGGAAGACTACCGCACCGAAGTCCTCGGCCTGGTAAAGGCACAGATGGTGAAGAACGCCGTCATCGTGCCGGCCGGCGCCAAGGGCGGCTTCGTCTGCAAGCAGATGCCGAAAGACGCCGTGCGTGAAACCATCGCGGCCGAAGGCGAAGCAGTGTATCGCCTGTTCATCGCCAGCCTGCTGGAAATGACCGACAACCGCGTGCTGGGCAAGATCGTGTCGCCAGCCGACACCATCTGCTACGACGAAAACGACCCGTACCTGGTGGTGGCAGCCGACAAGGGCACCGCGACCTTCTCCGACATCGCCAACGGCATCGCCGTGCAGCGCGGCTTCTGGCTGGGCGACGCGTTCGCGTCGGGCGGTTCGAACGGCTACGATCACAAGAAGATGGGCATCACCGCCAAGGGCGCGTTTGAAGCCGTCAAGCGCCACTTCTACGAAATGGACCACGACATCCACGCCACGCCAGTGACCATGGTCGGCGTGGGCGACATGTCGGGCGACGTGTTCGGCAACGGCGCGCTGCTGTCGCGCAAGCTGAAAATCGTGGCGGCCTTCGATCACCGTCATATCTTCCTCGATCCGAATCCGGACATGGAAAAATCCTTCGTCGAGCGCGAGCGCATGTTCGCGCTGCCGCGCTCCTCGTGGGACGACTACAACAAGGAACTGATTTCGGCCGGCGGTGGCGTGTACCCGCGCAGCGCCCGCAGCATCGAGCTGTCGCCGCAGATCCGCGCCGCGCTGGACATCGAGGAAACCTCGCTGCCGCCGGAAGAACTGATGCACCGCATCCTGCTGGCCCCTGTTGACCTGTTCTACAACGGCGGTATTGGCACCTACATCAAGGCGTCGACCGAATCGCACGCCCAGGTCAAGGACCGCGCCAACGACAATATCCGCGTCGACGGCAACCAGCTGCGCTGCAAGGTCGTCTCCGAAGGCGGCAACCTGGGCGCGACCCAGGCCGGCCGTATCGAGTTCGCGCTGGCGGGTGGCCGCATCTTCACCGATGCGATCGACAACTCGGCCGGCGTGGACTGCTCCGACCATGAAGTGAACGCGAAGATGTGGCTGGACGTGGAAATGAACGCCGGCCAGCTGAGCGAAGCAGACCGCAACCGCGTGCTGAACGAAATGACCGCCGACATCGAACGCCTCGTCCTGCGCGACAACACGCTGCAAACGCAGCTGCTGGTGCGCGAAGCACAGGCGCAGACCGACGCCGCCGTGCAAGACGGTTACGCCGCGCTGATCGCGTCGTTGGAAGAAGAGGGCGCGCTGTCGCGTGAGCTGGAGCAGCTGCCATCGGTGGCTGAACTGGCGCGCCGCAAGGCCGACGGCCGTTGCCTGACCACGCCGGAACTGGCGGTGGTGATCGCCAACGTCAAGAACCGCTACAAGCGCATCCTGTCGGCGCTGCCGCTGACGGACCTGAGCTGGGCCGAGTCGGTGTTGAAGCCGTACTTCCCGGATCTGCTGGTGGCAACCCGTCCTGCGCTGGCGCACCCGCTGGCCAACGCCATCCTGGCGACCGTGCTGGCCAATGAATCGGTCAACCGTTGCGGCCCGCTGATGCTGCGTCAACTGGCCGGCGAACATGGCGTGGACGAATCGGATGTGATCCTGGCGTGGGGCCAGGCATGGTCCGCGCTGAACCTGGCGCCGATCTTCACGACGCTCGATGCCGATGCGCTGAAGGTGCCGCGCGCCGTGTCGATCAAGGTCGATGCGCGCACACGCGTGCTGCAGAAGTCCGTCATCGAAGGCGTGCTGACGGTGCCTGCCGACCAGCTGCAGGCACAGGGAGGTGTCGCCGAGCTGACCAAGCTGTTCGCCAAACCTGAAACGCTGGCGCAGCTGACGCCGGCCGACGGCCAGTCGGATGCGGACATCACCTCCGGCCTGCGCGCCGAATTCGTACAGGCCTGGAAGGCTGTCGAGGCGATCGATGCGGTGGCGGCGTTTGTGTTCGCGGCGCTGTCGGTATCGCGTCCGGAAGGCATGGACCTGCCGGCGTTCCTGCAAGTTGGCCTGGCGTTGCGCGCGCAGGTCGGCATCGATACGCTGGAGCGCGGCCTGAAACTGCCGGCCACCAGCCGCTCGCAAGAGCAGCTGCGCAGCTACGCCCAGAACGCGCTGCGCCGCACGCAGCAACGCTTGCTGTCGCAGGTGCTGCAGCATGCGACCGGCGACCATACGGCGGCGGAAGCGGTGGAAGTCGTGGCCAACACGCTGGGCTTGTCCGGCTACGCGGCGGCGACCGATCTGGAACAGGCGATGCTGGACGTTTGGGCTTTGTCCGAAGCGACCAATACCGGTAACACGATGCTGGCGGTGTAAGTAGATGAGCGATTTGCCCAAGGTTTTGCCGGAAGCTGTACGCGCGCTCGCTGAAGCGGATTTCAGCGCCGTCGCGCAGCGGTTTTCGGCGGCCGGTTTTGCGGTGACGCAGCCGGCCGACGGTATCCTGACCATCAAGGCCGGGGGCGAACGTCCGAGCGTGCTGATTTCGGTCGGCGTGCATGGTGACGAGACGGGACCGATCGAAGTGGTGGCGTATCTGCTGGACGCCCTGTCGCAGCAGGCGTCCGCGCTGGCGGTCAACCTGATGCTTTGCGTTGGCAATATCGGCGCGATCAGGGCCGGCAAGCGTTTCATCGACGCCGACTTGAACCGCATGTTCCGCAAGGAGCGCGGTTCGCTGGAAGGCACGTCCGAAGCGGCGCGCGCCGATGTGATGATCGCCGCGACCACGGCCTTCTTCGACGGCGCGGGGCCGCTGCGCTGGCATCTGGATCTGCATACGGCGATACGGCCGTCGGTGTATCCAACCTTCGCCATCGTGCCGGAGCTGATCGCCGACCAGCCACGTCGCGAGTTGATCGAGTGGCTAGGCCTGGCCGGCATCGGCGCCGTCATCATGAACCCGGCTTCGGTCGGCACGTACAGCTACTACTCGGCCGAACATCACGCGGCGGCCGGCACCACGGTGGAGCTGGGGCGCATCGGCACCCTGGGGCAGAATGATCTGTCGCAGTTCGCCGATGCCTCGCTGGCGCTGGACGACCTGCTGCGCGGCGCGGCCAAGCGTGAGGCCAAGCAGCAGCCGCACGTGTTCAACACGGCGCGCCAGATCATCAAGTTGAGCGACCAGTTCCAGATGGCGTTCGGCAAAGAGACGCACAACTTCACGGCGCTCAAGCAGGGCGAGGAAATCGCCCGTGATGGCGACACCATCTACACCGTCCAGCATCCCGAAGAGCTGGTGGTATTCCCCAATCCCGACGTCCGCATCGGCCTGCGCGCCGGGCTGATGGTGGTGCGCGTTTCCTGATCTTTACGCCGCTTTACACTCTGCGGGGTTATGGTTACATGGATTGATTCGTTAATTAGGACAACAGTGTCCTAACCACGGAGTAATCATCATGACGACAGCTATCAGCGGCGTTTCAAGCGCCAGCACCCAAGCCACCTCCTTCGATCCTGCGAAGGGGGCGGCGCGTTTGGCGGCCAAGGTATTCACCGACCTGGACGCCGACAAGGACGGCAAGGTCAACAAAGACGAGTTCGTATCGGGCCTGGAAAAGAAGGGCGTGTCGGCCGATGACGCCACCAAGCAGTTCGATGCGATCGACACGCAGAAGAACGGTTCGATCACCCAATCCGATCTGGAAACCGCGATCAAGAGCGGCAGCTTCGCGCCGCCGCGCCCCAGCGGCGCTCAGGGCGGCAAGCCTGCTGAAGGCGCGCACGGTGGAGGCGGCGGTGGCGCGGGCGGCGTCAGCAGCTCCAGCAGCTCTACCAAGACCTACGAAGCGGCGGACACCAACCAGGACGGCACCGTCTCCGAGCAGGAGCAACTGGTGTATAGCGTTTCCCACCCCGACAAAACGACCGATGCCAGCAAGATCGGCAACAACGTCGACCAACTGGCCTGACGAGCAGTTCGTCAGCATCAGCCCGCCTCATCGCATGAGGCCGGTATGCGTTGGCTGATGAATTCTCTATCTACATTCCAAGGAGTTTAGTAACTGGCGTCTTCGAAGTAGTCTGAATCCACGCGTTTGACTTCATATGAAGTTGCGACGGCGCAGCCGACATTGAAGTCGATCATCAAATCTGACAGGCGTTTCCCGTCTATGAGGACGACCTTGGTGTCAATATGCGTTACATATTCAATCGCTTCTGATGTATAGAACGACGTGGTGATGAATACGCCTTTACGGGCTCGTTGTCCTTGCAAGGCACCAACGAATTTTTGGATTTCAGGGCGCCCGATGGACCCTTGCCAGCGCTTGGCTTGAATAAAGATCGTATCCAATCCGAGCCGATCTTCCTTGATGATCCCATCAATTCCTCCATCTCCAGTTTGGCCGATGCTGGCTGGGGGATTTGCCAGAACGGTTAATCCCCTGCCGGTAATTTTGAAGATTGCGCGTTTCGGAGATTCAATCAGGCCGGCTTTCCGCAAATACGTTCTGGCCCACCCAACTCTGTTTTTAAAAATACCTTGCTGGCCGCTTGGCAACAGCTCCGCTCGCTCTTGCGGGGTGAGAGCGAAGTGCGCCGCTAACGATTCCTCCGCACCTTGTAAAGAATGCTCTTATCCATCACCCAAAAATTTTAGGAATGGCAGCATGCAATTCTGATAGTTGGGAATAGGCATAGCAAATCCGCGAGAGAGGGAAAGCCCTATGTTAAGCGGGCAGTATGCGTTTGGTAAAGAATGCCTTTGACAGCTCACAAAGTGAGTGGAACGCACGCTTGATTTTTCTTCACGCAGGCATAGAGTAAAGCGAACTGCATTGAGGAGTAGATCATGACTACTGCATTCGTTTCCGCTGATGGGAATGTTACTGTTCCGCTACCTATACGGAAGGCACTTGGCCTGGAAAATGGCGGCCGAATTGATTTTCTGCCGTTCGGCGATGGACAGGTCGTAATGATTGCCATGAATTTGTCTCCATCTGTGCTAAAGGGAATTCTTCCGAAGCCGGATTTGGATTGCACTGTCGAGGAGATGGTCGAGATAGCGGCGAAACGCGCGGCATGGGCTTCCAAATGATCGGTCTGGATACCAACGTTCTGGTGCGATATCTTATGCAGGACGACCCCCGTCAGTCTGCTCAAGCCACGGCGCTGATTGATACGCTATCGATATCGAATAGAGGCTTTGTTAGCTTGGTCGTTATTTCAGAGTTGGTCTGGATTCTGAGCTATGTCTTTCAGCTTTCGCGGAACGACGTGAATGCGACGCTGGGTAAGCTGGCAAGAATGCCCGAATTTAGGCTGGAGAAGGTAGTGGTCTTTGTGCGCGCCCTACGTCTTTGCAATACCACGTCTGCAGATTTTACCGATTGCCTTATCCTCAGCGTGGCCAGGCGGGCCGGGTGTTCATATACTGCAACTTTTGATCGTAAGGCGGCCAAGCTTCCTGGCATGCAGCGCATCGACTGAGTCCACGCCGAGTCGATGCTTGCGCTACACTCGCAGTTCTCTATTTCATGTCGGGAGTTCGCGATGTCGCTATCGATGCATCAGGTTTCGGTGCCCGTGTTTGTGCGTGGCTTGAAGGTGTTGTCGGATTTGCTGGGGAAGGCCGAGGCCTATGTCGAGCAGCATGGCTCGGTGCCCGACGCGATGATTTCCGCGCGGCTGGCGGACGATATGCTGCCGCTGTCGGCGCAGGTGCAGCGCGCCAGCGATACGTCGAAATTGTCGGTGGAACGCTTGAGCGGCGTGGCCGCGCCCAAGTTTGAAGACAACGAAACCTCGTTCGCTCAATTACAACAGCGAATTACCGATACCATCACTTACTTGAACAGCGTCGCCGAAAGCGACTTCGCCGGCAGCGAGGCGCGCGCGATCAAACTTAATTTTGGTGCGTTCCAGCCGGAGTTCAAAGGGGACGACTATCTGCTGACGTTCGCATTGCCGAACTTTTTCTTCCACATCGCCACCGCCCACGACATCCTGCGCAACCAGGGCGTCCCGGTCGGCAAGCGCGATTACCTCGGGCCGTTCGCGTAGCTGCTTAGCCGCGCATCATCCAGGCCGCCAGCGTGCCCGCCAGACCCAGTAAAACAACGGCGGCGCCCGCGACGGCAGGATGGAAACGCCGGGATACGGTGGGGATCTTTTGAATTGGCATGATGGGCTCTCTCTTGGCTTGATGTAACACTTGAGCCTAGAGTAGCTTGACAACAATTTCCAATCTATACATCCCGCTGTATCAAAAGTAAGCAACTGTAACGGAGCCCTTACCCCGCCTGGGGTCTGAGTTGTTTTTCTAACACAAAATTACTGTAATGCGACAGGCCGGAAGGCCCTATAATCGCTTAGTTTTTTTGCCCGTACATATCTCCCACAAGGATTGCCTGTGAACCAAACGCTGGTCCAGAAACTGACCCGTACCAAGCCGGTCGATAACACAGTAGAAACTGCTCAAACCAATAGCAACGGCCTGCACCGCTCCATAGGCTTGTTTCCCCTGACAATGATAGGTGTCGGCGCCACGATCGGCACCGGTATCTTCTTCACGATGGTGGAGGCCGTGCCGAAAGCCGGGCCTTCCGTGATCCTGTCCTTCCTGTTCGCCGCCATCACCGCCGGCCTGACCGCGCTGTGCTACGCCGAGCTGTCGTTCCGCATTCCGGCGTCGGGCTCGTCGTATTCGTTTGCCTATGCCACGGTCGGCGAGTTCCTGGCCTTCATCATGGCGGCCTGCCTGTTGCTCGAATATGGATTGGCGGCCAGCGCGACGGCGATCGGCTGGTCCGATTACCTGAACAACTTCCTCAACAACGCCTTCGGCTGGCATATCCCCGAGGTGCTGCGCTCGCCGATGATCGTCTCCGGGCCCAAGGGCATGGAGCTCCATCTCGGCCACATCAACCTGCCGCCGGTGCTGCTGGTCGTCCTGTGCTGCCTGCTGCTGATACGCGGCACCAAGGAATCTGCCACCACCAACGCCATCATGGTGATGATCAAGCTGGCGATCCTGGTGTTCTTCGTGGTGATCGCGTTTGCCGGCTTTGATATAAACAATTTCCATCCATTCTTCAGCCCGGACAACGGCGTGCACATCACCGGCATGACCGGCGTGACGGCCGCGGCGGCGACCGTGTTCTTCTCCTTTATCGGACTGGACACCGTGGCCACCGCCGGCGAGGAAGTGCGCGACCCCAAGCGCAACGTGCCGATCGGCATCCTGTCGGCGCTGGGCATCGTGACCCTGTTCTACCTGCTGGTGGCCGTGGCGGCGATGGGTGCGCAGCCCGCCTACAAGTTCGCCGGGCAGGAAGCCGGCCTGGCCGTGATCCTGCAAAACGTGACGGGCAAGACCTGGCCGGCGCTGGTGCTGGCGGCGGGCGCCGTGATCTCGGTGTTCAGCGTGACGCTGGTGACGATCTACGGCCAGACCCGCATCCTGTACGCGATCTCGAAGGACGGCCTGATCTCCAAGTCGTTCCAGAAGGTCAATCCGCGCACGGCCTCGCCGGTGCATAACACGCTGATCGTCTGCATGGTGGTCGGCCTGGTGGCCGGTTTCGTCGATGCGACCTTCCTGTGGGATATGGTCAGCATGGGCACGCTGACGGCCTTTATCGTGGTGTCGCTGGCGGTGCCGGTGATGCGCAAGAAGGAAAACGGCAAGGGCACCAAGGGCTTCCGCGTACCGTTCGGCCCTTACGTGGTGCCGGGCCTGAGCATCGTCGCTTGCCTGTACCTGATGTTCGGCCTGTCGATGACGACCTACACCATCTTCATCATCTGGATGAGCGCGGCGGTGCTGACCTACTTCCTGTATGGCATGCGCAATTCGCGACTGAATCACGCCAAGTAACACGGCAAGACGTAAAAAAGCCCCGGCCGCTTGCGCGTTACCGGGGCTTTTTTACGTCCGTTGCTTACGCTTCTTCTTTGCCTGGCTTGGCGCCCAGGTAGAGACGCAGTACGAGGCCGGACAGGGCGATGGCGGCGGGCAGGTTTTCGATGATGGTCAGCATGGTGATCTCCAGGAAGTTAAATTCGGTTCAATTAGCCGCGCGACGCCATGTAGCGCAGTTCGGCAGACAGATTAGGGGAATGACGTTCGCAGTCGTTGGCCAGGCGGTTCATCCAGGACGCGGAGGCTTCCATCTGGCGTTGCGAAACAACTTCCTCTGCCACGACGGCTGGACGTGGCTTGACGGCGAACAGTGCGGCAATCAGCTGGCGCGCAGCGGCGGCAACATTGCTGGCATAGCGAGTCGTGGTCAGGTCCATGTAAATCAGGTTGTTCGTTGCGCTCATCAGAAGCTCCTTAAATGTTCGTTTGTTGCAGTGCAGTATGCGCGTCTTTCAGTAATAAATAAAATTTTGATTTATGATACTTGCCATAAGCAAACCATATAACTGTCGATTTCCCCTATGACGGAAGCGTTCTGGGTAGTAACTTTTTTCGCTTTGGATTTTTTACGCGGCGACCGCCATCGGGTATGATTACTGTCCAACTGGCAATAATTTGACGGAGCTCCGATGTCACTGCGCACCAAATTCATGCTTGCTTTGTTACTGACCGGGCTGGCGGCAGTGGCGATGGTGGGCGGCCTGGCCTATGTGGGCATGAGCAAGAAGGTTGACGTTATTCGCCGCCAGCACGCCGCCGACAGTTTTTACGAGGGCATGAGCGGCTACCTGCAGAAGTACGGCAGCTGGCAGGCCGCCACCAAGGCCGAACCCTTCGACGACTTCATGCGTGGCTATCACGAGGCGCAGGGCACGCGGCCACCGCCGCCGCCCGAGCAGGAGGGCGAGGAGCGTCCGGGGCCGCCGCAGGGCGAAGGGCCACCACAGGGTGAAGGAGCGCCGCGAGGCGAGGGGCCGCCGGGGCCGGGCGATCGTCGGCCGCCGCGCCGTGGCGGTGGCGAGCCGCCGTACCACTTCATCGTGGCGGATCAGGATTTCCACGTGCTGTTGGGGGCCGGCGTGTACCGGCCTAAGGAATTGCTGCCCGAATCGGCCCGCAAGGACGCGCGCGCCGTCAAGGTGGGCGAGCGGGTGGTGGCCTACATTTCGCCGGAGGGCATCTTCACGCCCAGCAAACAGGAACAGCAATACATGGACGCGATGCGCGAAGCGCTGCTGGCCGGCGTGACCGGCGCGGCGGCATTGGCGCTGGTGCTGGGCGTTTTGCTGAGCCGGGGCCTGAGCCGCAAGCTCAGTCACCTGACCGGCGCGGTGCGCGCCATGCACGGCGGCTCGCTGCTGCAACGGGTACCGGTGGAGGGCCGGGACGAAGTGGCCACGCTGGCCAGCGCCTTCAACGACATGAGCGAGCAATTGGCGCGCTCGCACGAGGAACTGAAGGAGACGCACCAGACCATCCTGGCGCAGGCCGAGCAGATGCGCGAACTGAGCGTGCGCGACGCCCTGACCAAGCTGCACAACCGCCGCCATTTCGACGAGCAGGCGACCACGCTGTTCAGCCACGCGGTGCGCCACAAGCGGCCATTGAGCGTGGTGATAGGGGATATTGATTTCTTCAAGCGGATCAACGACCAGTTCTCGCACGCCACCGGCGACGCGGTGCTGCGCCAGGTGGGCGAGATCCTGCGCAGCCATATGCGCTTGAGCGACCTGGTGGCGCGCTACGGCGGCGAGGAATTCGTGATCGCCTTCCCTGAGACCGAGCTGCCGCAGGCGGCGGCCTTGTGCGACAAGCTGCGCAACATGATCGAGGGCTTCCCGTGGCACGAGGTGCACCCGGATCTGAAGGTCACGATGAGCATGGGCGTGTACGCCGACCTGGCCGCCGGCACCGCCGAGGCGATGCTGCAAAAGGCCGATGCGCTGCTGTACCGCGCCAAGCAGACGGGCCGCAACCGCGTCTGCTTCTCCTAGCTAGCCGCGCCGGCCCAGCCAGCGTCCGCCGAACATGGTGCAGATCAGCGAGGCGACGATCAGCGCGATGCCGGCCCACTGCCAGCCGGTGATGACGTCGCCCAGCGCGATCATGCCAGCGCTGATGCCGACCACCGGCACGCCAAGGCTGAACGGCGCCACGCGGTTGACCGGGTGGCGTTTCAACAGGCGCGTCCACATGGCGTAGCCGAGGATGGTCGCCATCCAGCCCAGGTAGGCGGTCGAGATCCAGGTGGACAGCGGCGCGCTGGTCCAGCTCCAGCGCGTGGCTGGATCGTCGAAGGCCAGCGACAGGCCGATGAACGGCAGGATCGGCACCAGGCTGCACCAGACCATGAAACCCACCACATCGAATTGCGGCGTGGCCTGCTGCGCGCGGCGCACGACGATGTTCGAGGCCGCCCACATCGCGGCGGCGGCCAGGCAGAGTACAAAGCCGCCGGCGGTGGTGGCGCCCGCGTGGCCGGGCTGCACGTAGTTCATGCCGAAGCAGACCAGGCCCACGGCGGCCAGCAGCAGGCCCGCCTGCAAGGCGCGGCTGGCGCGTTCGTGCAGCAGCGCGAAGCCGAAGAAGGCGGTGAAGAACACCTGCGTCTGCAGGATCACGGAAGCCAGCGAGGCCGACATGCCGACCTTCAGCGACAGGAACAGCAAGCCGAATTGGCCGACGCCCTGGCACAGGCCATAAGCGACGATCCATTTCACCGGCAGCTTGGGCGGGCGCACGAACAGGATCAGCGGCAGCACGGCGAAGATGTAGCGGGCGGCGCCCATCTGGAACGGCGTCAGGTCGCGCAGGCCGACCTTCATCGCGACAAAGTTGGTGCCCCAGATCAGGACGACGAACAGGGCGGAGATCAGGTCACGGGTGCTGAAGGATGCTGGGGCGGTGGCGTCGGTCATGTTGCCATCTTAGCAGGCCTGCGCCGGCGGCGCAGAGGCAGGACCAAGGCCGGAGCCAGGTCAGGCGACGTCGCGGACGATGGCCTCGCTGTGGACGATGATCTTGACGGCGTCCGCTTGCAGCAGGCGGATGCGACGCTGCACCAGCGGCCAGCCGGACCACGGCACGCTGGCGCCGTCCGTAGCGATGGCGGCGGTCGCCGGCGCGGTCGCCGGCTGCGCCGCGGCGCCGGACTGCGGCGACAGCGCCTGCGCCAGCGTGCGCACGACCTGCTCGTGGCTCTCGCGCAGCATGGCGTTGACGGGCGCGGTCGGCAGCTCCTTCACGTGGCGGCGCAGGATGGCGCGCAGCGCGGCCACGTGCGCCACCAGCAGGTAGTTCTGCACGATGAACAGGTTGATGTCCTCCACCGCGCGCTGCTTGCGGGCCGGCTCGTCGAGCATGCGCACCAGCGCGGAGCTGAGCGCGGCCAGGCTGTCCATCAGGCGCTTGCGCTCGATGCGGTAGGCGAAATCGTCCTTGCCCTTGCCTTGCAGCAGATCGAAGCTGGCCTGCATGTAGCGCAGGTTCACGTCCAGCACTTCGCGGATCAGGCGTGGCAGGGATTGATATTCCCAGCTGGCCAGCACGAAGCTGAACGCCGTCGCTACCGCCGCGCCGATGAAGGTGTCGATCAGGCGCTCGACGATCAGGTCGTGGTTGCCCGGCGCGATCAGGTGCATCTGCAGCAGGATCATGATGCTGACCGCGATCGCCGCGTAGCGGTAGCGCACGTAGATGAAGGTCGGCGTGGCCACCGTCGATAAAATCAGGAAGCCCAGGATCGCCGCCGGATAGTTCAGGTACTTGATGATCAGCGCCGTGATCACGCAGCCGATGATGGTGCCGACGATGCGGTCGCTGCGGCGCTGTTTGGTCATGCTGAAGCTGGGCTTGAGGATGATGACGATGGTCAGCACGATCCAGTAGCTGTGTGCCGCATACGGCAGCCACGAGGCCACCGCCAGGCCGACCGAGATCGCCATCGCCACCCGCAGCGAGAAGCGGAAGATCGGCGAATCGAAGCGCAGGTGCGACAGGATCATGCGCAGCTCGTACTTTTGCTGCGACAGGAAGGGACCCATGTCGGCGTCGACCCAGAACGGCGTGGTGTCGTAGGCCTTCTGGCTGGCCTGGTGCAGCTCACCGATCATCTTGATGATGGCGCGCACCTTGTTACGCTGCGCGCGCAGCACGGCCAGCGCTTCCTGCGCCGGCTTGCCGTCGTCCACGCGCCGCTGCAGGGCCGCCAGCTCCGCCTCGATGGCGGCCAGTTCCGGCTCGTAGCTGATCTCCGGGTAGGAAGCCTTCTTGCGGGTGACGTCGTAGGCCACCGATTCGATATCGCGCGCCGCCTTGTAGGCCAGGTCGTGCAGCGATTTGAGCACCGGCGAATCGGCCAGGTGCGCGCGCAGCTGGGCGTAGTCGGTGTGGGTCGACAGCACCAGCTCATACAGGTCCAGCATGCAGACGTGGGTCTGCACGACGATGGCGTCCTTGCTGTTCTGGTGGCTGCGCAGTATCAGGTCGCGCGAGGCTTGCTGGCGGTCGGCCAGCAGGCTTTGATGGCGTACCAGCTTGTTGAATTGTTCGGTGAGGTTGTAGCGGGTGTCGTAGAAGTCGGCCTTGATGTCGATGTAGGCGGCCAGCTCGAACAATGCCTCGGCCAGCACCTGCTGCTTGATGCGGTGGCGCAGTATCCATGAGATGCCCATCGCGTAGGCCAGGTAGGCCACCGCGCCCAGCGTGAACAGGCCGGTGTGGATGAAGGATTCGCGCACCGTCATCTCGTGTTCCATCGACATGGTCATGATGAACAGCGTGGCCAGTTGCAGCGGCATCGACTTCTTGCCGTAGACGACCATCATGCAGGCCAGGAAGCTGACCGCCACCAGCATGACCATCAGCAGCCAGTGCACCGGCGCGCATAGGCTGATCAACAGCGTGACGGCGCTGCACAGCAGCACCGAGGCGCTCATCTCGTTGAACTTGTGGCGCAGGGGGCTGGGCATGTCCATCAGCGCGGTGCAGAGCGCGCCGACGCACACCGTCATGGCGGTGGCCATGTCGGCCAATTGCAGCGTCATCAGGGTGACGCCGACCAGGCCCGCGGCGAAGCGCAGGCCCAGGTAAAAGTAATGGCTGTAGAAGAAGGTGCGCAGGTTGAGTGCGTAGTGCATGGCTATGGCCTTGTGGGCAGCTTGCATGCGCGCCGCGGGATCGCCGCTGCGCGCATGGGGTAACGCTTGTTGATACTTTGCGGGGACTTAGAGGACGGACAGCACCGGGTAACGGCGCCATTCCGGCTCTGCGTGGCGTTTGCCGTGTTCGAAGATGAAGCCCAGTACCTTGTCCTGGCTGGTCAGCAGCGCCGGATTAGCGACCTTCCACTGCTCGAATTTCGCTTTCAGTTCGGGTTCGGTTTCCAGCATTTCCAGCGCCAGGTCTTCGAACACGTAGTCGGAGTAGGCTTCTTTTTTCTCCAGCACGCTGTTGAAGAAACCCCAGCGGAAGAAGGAGTCGTGGCCTTGCGGTTCCAGCGTCTCGACGGCGTAGCGGGCGTTGGCCTGCTTGAGCGGAATGAAGTAGTCGCCCGGCTGCACGGTGAAGCTGCCGGTGCGCGCTTCGACGTCCACCTCGTCGTGGTACATATGGCCTTCGTAGGCGTGTGGGCGCGAGGTGACGGCGGCGATGTGGTAGTACTGCGCCTCGATGGTGGAGGCTTCGTCGAAGCGCGCCATTTCCACGCCATTCCATTGCAGGCGCTCGATGACTTCGCGCCAGGCTTGCGGGACCACATAGCCTTTCGGCGCGCGCACGGTGGCCGACGGCACGAAGCTGTTGTAGTAGGCGATGTCCTTTTCCCAAGGCTGGCTGCGGTCGTAGGACAGGCGCGTGTAGTCGCCCAGCAGGCTGGGGCTGCGCTTGGCCGCGTAGCCCTTGAAGCGGAAGGTCGACGGATTCGCTTCATCCATCTTCCAGCTGACGGTCCATTGCTTGGCGTTGGCGGCTTGCTCGCGCGCGTCGGCGCGCAGCTTCTGGATTTGCTCGCCGTGGGTGACGGTGAAGGCCATCGTCACGTCCAGCAGCGCGCGCATCGAATCGTAGCGGTCCTTGAAGGGCTTGAGCATGTGCGTCTCGGGCATGAAGCCGATCACGTGGTGCAGCGCTGCGTAGCCGGTCGAGAAGCGCGGCACTTCGAGGAATTCGGCGATGCCGTCGTCCGGCGTGTCCTGCACCGGATTGACGTAGGGGCAGGTCGGCCAGCCTTTCGCTTCCATCTGCGCGTAGATGTGCGGCAGCATGGTCTCGCGCAGGAAGGGGCCGAGGCCGTAGCCCAGCTTGTCCGCCTGGGTGTGGATCAAGGTCATCGTGTACGGATAGTCGGCGCCGTTGGAGGTGTGGGTGTCCACCATCACGTCCGGGTCCCAGCCGGTGACGAGCTGGTTGAACAGCTGCGCGTTGAGGGTGTCGCACTTGATGAAGTCGCGGTTCAGGTCCAGGTGGCGGCTGTTGCCGCGGAAGCCGAACTGCTCCGGGCCGTCCTGGTTGACGCGCGAGGTGTTGGCGCGGTTGAGCGCGCCGTCGACGTTGTACAGCGGGACGAACAGCAGCACGGTCTTGCCCAGCGCGGCGAGGCGGGCCGGATCGAAGCACAGGTCGCGCACGATGGCCATGCAGGCGTCCACGCCTTCGGGTTCGCCGGGGTGGATGCCGTTGTTGTTGAAGAAGACGGTGCGGCCTTCGGCCTTGATCTGGTTGCGGTCGAACACGCCGTCCGCGCTGACCACGCCCGCATGCACCGGGATGCCGCCGTCGGACGTGCCGATCTGCTCAAAACGCAGTACTTGCGGAAAGCGTTGCGCCAGCTCCTGGTAGAAGGCGATGCATTCGCTCCACAAGGTGGTCTGGTTTTGATTGCCTTTTTCGTAAGGCGTAGGCATTTCTGGGTGCATGGCAGTCTGGATCTCAGAGGGAGTTGAGGGGAAGGCGGGTCGCGCTGGATAAGCACAGCGACACGCTGCCGAGGGCGGAATTGTATCATTCGTGCCCGATTTTTGAGCGGCGCCGGACTAGCCGGGCGCAGGTTTTGCGTTGCTTCAAGAAAACTTTACGGCGTTGGTGCTTTACTGGAGAACACGGACAGGGCCGGGAGGGAGCGATGGGCAACAGGTACGGATTGCGCGCGGTGATCGTGATGGCGTTGCTGGCGCTGGGCTGCAGGGTGGGGCTGGCGCAGATCGGGCCGCGTTATGTGATCGAGCTGGAGGGCGCGGCGCAGGCGGCGCCAGGCGCGCCGGGACGTGTGCAGCTGGCCGGCAAGGGCCTGGCGCTGATCCACTTCCAGGGGCTGACCATCCTGACGGTGGGCGCCGATGCCGATGCCTACAGCGCCGAAGCGGCGCGGCAATGGCCGGTGGCCGACCTGCTGCTGGTGACGCCCGCCAGCAGCGGCCACTACGGCGGGGTGGCGCCGCTGGCGTCGCTGGCGTCGCTGGACAAGCTGCCGGTGATCGTGGCGGAGCCGGTCGCCGCCGGGTTGGCGTCGGCCAGGTCGGCGCTGCAGCGGCCGCCGTTCTATCCGATGCAGACCTGGGATACGCTGCACCTGCGCAAGGGCAAGACGCGGCTGCGCGTGACGGCGCTGCCCGGATCGCCGGGTACGGTGAACGTGGCGGGCTTCATGCTGGAGGTGGGCAACAGCTGGGCCTCGTACCGGCTGTACGTCAGTTGCGAGCCTTTGGGGGCGGATGCTGCGGGCACGCTGGCCCAGCGCCTGCCAGGCGCCGATCTGGCGCTGCTGCCGGACCCGGGCCGTCAAGCGCCGTTGCTGCTGGCGCTGCAACGCGCGGCGCGGCCGGCCGCTGTCGCCGCCAAGCCGGCGGCGTTGACCGAGGCCGGCCAAGCGTTCAAGGCGATCAAACGCTAATCACGGCTTGACGTTGGTGTCGACCCAGGCGGCGAAGGCGGTCATGAACTTTTGCAGGAACTCGCGGGTGCTGTCGTTGTTCAACTTGCCGTTGTCGTCGAGCAGCTTGGCGGCGCCGCCGATGTAGGCTTCCGGTTGCTGCAGCAGCGGCATGTCGAGGAACACCGTCGATTGGCGCAGGTGATGGTTGGCGCCGAAGCCGCCCGTCGCGCCCGGCGACACGCTGACGATGGCGGCCGGCTTGCCGCTCCAGATGCTGCTGCCGTAAGGGCGCGAACCGACGTCGATGGCGTTCTTCAGCGGCGCCGGCACCGAGCGGTTGTATTCCGGCGTGACGAACAGCACCGCTTGCGCCGCCTGCAGGCGCTGGCGGAACTGGGTCCAGGCCTGCGGCGCGGTGGCGCCGTTTTCCTCCAGGTCCTGGTTGTACAGCGCCAGTTCGCCGATCTCGACGATCTCCAGCTGCAACGACGGCGGCGCCAGCGCGATCAGCTCGTGGGCGAACTTGCGGTTGAGCGAATCCTTGCGCAGACTGCCGATCACTACGGCGACTTTTTTCGCGGCCATGACATCTCCTGAAGACGGTTATAGGGAATCTTAATGTAACCGATCCATGAAAAAAACCACGCCGCGTTGCCGGGGCGTGGTTTTCGGGGGGAAGGCCGGAACGCTTATTCCGCCTTCATTTCCTTGAGCAGGTTGTCGGCGTGGTCGACGTGTTTCATGTTCCACAGGATGTAGCGCAGGTCGACCTGGATGTCGCGGGTGTTGGCCCGGTTGAAGTCCCAGTCCGAGATGATGGAGTCGAGCGTGCCGTCGAAGGCCAGGCCGATCCACTCGCCCCTGGCGTTCAGCGCGGCCGAGCCGGAATTGCCGCCGGTGATGTCCAGCGTGGCCAGGTAGGCGACCGGCACCGATTTCAGTTTCGGATCGACGTACTTGCCGAAGTCCTTGGCCTTGATCGCGGCCAGCTGGGCTTTCGGTGCGTTGAATTCGCCGACGCCGGTGGCTTTGGCGGCCACGCCTTCGACGGTGGTGAAGGCCTTCCAGGTGGTGCCGTCGGCGCCGTGGTCGCGGCCGGCGATCTGGCCGAACGTTACGCGCAGGGTGCTGTTGGCGTCGGGGTAGACGGCCTGGCCTTTGCTGTGCATGAAGGCGATCTTGGCCTTCATGTAGTTGGCGTAGGCTTGCTGCAGCTTGCCGCCCAGCTCTTCCTCCTGCGCTTCTTCCTTCAGGTCCGGCTGGTACATGGCCACGGCCGCCTTGATGAAGGCGTCATTGCTGGCCTTGAACTCTTCCGGCGTCTTGCCGATCCAGCTGCTGCGCTCGGCGGCGTCGCCCAGCTTGCTGCCGGCGTACAGCGTGTCCAGCGCGGCTTGCAGGTCGGCCTTGCCCATGCCGTCCTTGATGCCGAGGATGGCGTCGAAGTCGGCGTTGCGCTGGGCTGCCGGCAGGGCGGCGTATTTCGCCAGGCTGTTGATGACCAGCGCCTTGTCGACTTTTTCATCGTAGTTGCGCACCAGCGCGGCCACCGACGATTTGATGCGTGGCACGTCGCGCACCTGGTAGCCGGCCTTGCGTTCGGCGTCGGGCTTGGTGTTCTCGTTGGCCAGGCGGTACAGCATGCGCGCGGTGTTGAGCAGGCGCGGCTTGGACGAGGACAGGAAGTAGTCGCGCTTGGTTTCGGCGTCGCGCTGGGCGATCAGCTTTTCCACCAGGTCGATGTCGCCGGCGTATTCGGCCTTGCGGGCCGGGGTGGCGTTGATCCAGGTCTTGAGCGCTTCGTGCTCGGCGGTTTTACGCTGGAGCATGTCGCTGCCGGCGTAGGAGTCCAGCATGCCCTGGCGGTTCTTGTAGTAGTTGTTGATGCTGGCGACCTGCGACGCGTATTTCAGCGTGGTGTCCTTGTTGTCCTTGGTGGCGTCGGCGATGATGGCCAGGTTTTCCGCCGAGGTCTTGACGAAGGCCGGGTAGCTCCAGTCGAAGGTGTAGGCCACTTCCGACAGCAGGCGGTGGCGGTTGGTGCGGCCCGGGTAGCCCAGCACCATGATGAAGTCGCCTTCCTTGACGCCTTCCTTGGCCAGCTTCAGATAGTGCTGCGGAAGGTAGGGGACGTTGTCCTTGCTGAAGTCGGCGGCCTTGCCGTCCTTGCTGACGTAGGCGCGGTAGAAGCCGTAGTCGCCGGTGTGGCGCGGCCACATCCAGTTGTCGGTGTCGCCGCCGAACTTGCCGACGCCGGCCGGCGGCGCGTGCACCAGGCGCACGTCGCGGATTTCCAGTTGCTTGATCAGGTAGTACTCCAGGCCGCCGTAATAGGACGACACGGTGCAGCGGTGGCCTTCGTCTTTTTCGCACTCGGCCTGGATGGCTTTCTGGTTCTTCTCGATGGCGTCGCCGCGCTTCTTGCCGCTCAGTTTGGCGACGTCGGCGGTGACGACTTGCTTGCTGACGTCGGTGACGGCCTTGGTCACGAAGATGCGGCTGCCTGGGGAGGCCGGCAGTTCTTCGCCGAAGTCATGGGCCAGGAAGCCATTGGCCAGCAGGTCGCGTTCCGGCGTGGAGTTGTGCGCCACGCTGCCGTAGACGCAGTGGTGGTTGGTGGCGACCAGGCCTTGCGGCGAGACGAAGGAGGCCGAGCAACCGCCCAGGCTGACGATGGCGCCCATCGGGAACTCGGTCAGTTTGGTCAGGTTGGCGGGGGCCAGTTTCAGGCCGGCGGCTTTCAGTTGCTTGGCTACTTGTGGCAGCTGTTGCGGCATCCACATGCCTTCATCGGCGTGGGCGGCGGTGCTCAGGATGGCGAGCGCGATCAGTGATTTATGCATGTTTGTCGTTGTTGAAGTGGTGGCAAAAGGAACAACGACGGGAGTATAGCGAAAAACCGGGGTCAGGTCTGACATTCGGACACGGGCTCTGCCGTAGCGGCTGCTACAGAAGAGTTCGTGTCCGAATGTCAGACTTGACCCCGGCGGTTTTGCAACTTGACTTGCTTAGTCGGCTTTGATGGCTTCGATCTGGATCGCCAGTTTGACTTCCGGCGCGAAGGCCGGGGTGCCGTAGTTCAGGCCGAAATCGGTGCGCTTGAACTCGGCCACGGCGTTGGCGCCGCACACTTCACGCTTGTAGCGCGGGTGCATGATGCAGTTGAACTTGTCCACCTTCAGCGCCACCGGCTTGGTCACGCCCAGCAAGGTCAGCTCGCCTTCGACGCCGACCAGCTTGTCGCCGTCGAACTTGAACGATTTGCTCTTGTAGGTGATGGTCGGGAATTTCTCGACGTTGAACATGTCGGCCGTCTTGGCGTGGCTGTTCATTTTCTCCATGCCGAAGTCGATCGAGTCGGACGCGATGGCGATGTCCAGCGCGCCGGTCTTGGCGGCGCGGTCCATCGTCACGGTGCCGCTGGTCTTGTCGAACTTGCCGCGCCAGACCGACAGGCCCATGTGGTCGGCCTCGAAGCTCGGGTAGGTGTGCGTCGGGTCGATGTTGTAGGTGGCGGCGATGGCGGACGTGGCCGAGGCGGCCAGCAGGGTGGCGATCAGGATTTGCAATGTCATCTAACGGTCTCCGGTGTGAGCTTATTGGGCTGCGACGTGGAACTTGATGGTCACTTCATCGGCGACCATGCCGGTGTCTTTCCATTCGCCTTCGCCGATGTTGTAGGCCAGGCGTTTGATCGGCAGCGCGCCTTCAAACACTTGCTTGCCGCCGTCGGCCTTGACCGTCAGCGGGAAGCTGATGTCGGCGGTCTTGCCCTTGATGGTCAGCTTGCCGGTGACGGTCAGCTTGCCGGCGCCGGCGCTCTTGATCGACGACGAGACGAAGGTCGCTTTCGGGAACTGGGCCGAGTTGAACCATTCCTTCTTCGCTACTTCCTTGTTCATGTCGGCGTCGCCGACGTCCAGGCTGGCGGTTTCGACTTCGACGGTGGCCTTGGAGGCGTCCGGCTTGGCCGCGTCGTAGTCGATGGCGACGGTGTATTTCTTGAACTTGGATTCGACCGGCACGTTCATCTGCTTGAACACGGCCGACACGGTCGACTTGGGGGGATCGGTCTTCAGGGCGGCGGCGCTGGCGGCCAGGGCAACACCCATCAGCGAGACGAGGGCGAGTTTTTTCATGGTTTTCATATTGGCTCCGGTGGATGAGGGGATTACGGCAGCATGCGTTTGAGCGTGGCGTCGCGGTCGACAAAGTGATGCTTGAGTGCGGCGAGGGCGTGGGCCACTACGGCGGCGGCCATCGTCATGGTCAGAACATAGTGTACGGTTTTTAAGATCGGCTTAAGTTCGGCGTTCGGCTCGATCAGGGCCGGCAGCTGGAACAGACCCAGGTACACCACCGGCACGCCGGCCGCGTAGGTGTACAGGTAGCCGGAAATCGGCACCGCGAAGATGAAGAAGTACAGCAGGTAGTGCATGCCGTCGGCCACCTTGTGCTGCCAGACCGGGATGCTGGCCAGCGGCGGTGGCGGGGTATTGGCCTTACGCCACAGCAGGCGGATGGCCGCCACGCCCAGCACCGTCACGCCCAGCCATTTGTGCCAGGAATAGTATTTGAGCTTGGTGGGCGTGATGCCGTGGATGTCCACCATGGTCAGGCCGAGGAAGAAGGCGGCGATGATCAGCAGGGCGGTCAGCCAGTGCAGCAGCATGGCCGTTTTGGTGTAGCGTTGCATAAGCGTGAGCTCCAGAAAATAGTACGTGTTAGGACTAATATACCAAAGAAATGCAAGGCTTGCTGGGCAGACGTAAAAAAGCCCCCGGGACCAAGAGTCGGCGGGGGCTAGTGTAAAACAGTTTGGCGGGTTTGCTTAGATGGCTTTCGCCAGATCCGTCGCGATGCCGATGTAGTTGGCCGGGGTCATGGCCAGCAGCAGGTCCTTGGCTTCCTGCGGAATCGCCAGGCCGGTGATGAAGTCGCGCAGCGCGTCTTTCGAGATGCCTTTGCCGCGGGTCAGCTCTTTCAGCTGTTCGTACGGATTCTCGATGCCGTAGCGGCGCATCACGGTCTGCACCGGCTCGGCCAGCACTTCCCAGTTGGCGTCCAGGTCGGCCGCCAGGCGGGCGTGGTTCACTTCCAGCTTGTTCAGACCGCGCAGGCAGCTGTCGTAGGCCAGCAGCGTGTAACCCAGGCCGACGCCGATGTTGCGCAGCACGGTCGAATCGGTCAGGTCGCGCTGCATGCGCGACACTGGCAACTTCTCCGAGAGGTGCTTCAGCACGGCGTTGGCCAGGCCCAGGTTGCCTTCCGAGTTTTCGAAGTCGATCGGGTTGACCTTGTGCGGCATGGTCGAGGAACCGATTTCGCCGGCCTTGGTCTTCTGTTTGAAGTAGCCCAGCGAGACATAGCTCCAGATGTCGCGGTTCAGGTCCAGCAGGATGGTGTTGACGCGGGCGAAGGCGTCGAACAGTTCGGCCATGTAGTCGTGCGGCTCGATCTGGATGGTGTACGGGTTGAACACCAGGCCCAGGCGTTTTTCAATCACGTCCTTGGAGAACGCCGCCCAGTCGAACGACGGGTAGGCCGACAGGTGGGCGTTGTAGTTGCCGACCGCGCCGTTCATCTTGCCCAGGATTTCGACCTGCTCGATGCGCTTGATGGCGCGCTGCAGGCGGGCGACGACGTTGGCCATCTCCTTGCCCAGCGTGGTCGGGCTGGCGGTCTGGCCGTGGGTGCGCGAGAGCATCGGCACGTCGGCGTTGACGATGGCGATTTCCTTCAGGCGGGCGATGAGCTTGGTCAGCGACGGCAGCATGACGCTGTCGCGGGCCGCCTTCAGCATCATGCCGTGCGAGGTGTTGTTGATGTCTTCCGAGGTGCAGGCGAAGTGGATGAACTCCGACGCGGCCACCAGTTCCGGCACATCCTTGACCTGCTCCTTGAGCCAGTACTCCACGGCCTTGACGTCGTGGTTGGTGACGGCTTCGATTTCCTTGATGCGGGCGGCGTCTTTCTCGCTGAAGTCGCTGGCGATCTTGTCCAGCAGGGCGGAGCCAGCGGCCGAGAACGGCTTGATTTCAGCGAAGCCGGCCAGCGACAACGCTTGCAGCCAGGAGATTTCCACTTTGACGCGGTGGTGCATGAAGCCCGATTCGGACAGGATGGGACGCAGCAGGTCGGTTTTACCGGCGTAGCGGCCGTCCAGCGGCGACAGCGCCGACAGCGTGGAGTAAGGAGTAGTGGTCATGATGGGAAGGAGGCAGGGTTAAAATGGCGCAAAGGTAGATTTTACCATTGGCCGGGCTTCACCCCTCCGATGTTATACTGGGGCCTGCTCTTTCACTCTAAGCCTCTATGAAACTCATCGGTTCCCTCGCCAGTCCTTATGTACGCAAAGTTCGTGTTGTCCTGGCGGAAAAGAAGCTTGATTACCAGTTTGAACTGGAAAATGTGTGGGCCCCGGATACCACCATCGACAAGCTGAACCCGCTGGGCAAGGTGCCGAGCCTGGTCATGGAAGACGGCAACGTCATGATCGATTCGCGCGTGATGGTCGAATACCTCGATACGCTGACCCCGGTCTGCAAGCTGCTGCCGCCGAACGGCCGCGACCGCGCCGACGTCAAGTGCTGGGAAGCGCTGGCCGACGGCATGCTGGACGCCGCCATCATCGTGCGCCTGGAGCGCACCCAGCGTCCGGTGGCGCTGCAAAGCGAGGACTGGATGGCGCGCCAGATGCGCAAGGTGCAGCTGGGCCTGGCCTCGCTGTCGGACAAGCTGGGCGAGTCGGCCTATTGCGCCGGCATCCATTACTCGCTGGCCGACGTGGCGGTGGGCTGCACGCTGGGCTGGCTGTCGTTCCGCTTCCCGGACATCACCTGGCGCGACGACTACCCCAACCTGGCGCGCCTGTACGACAAGCTGTCCGAGCGCCAGTCGTTCAAAGACACCGTGCCGCAATAAGCCATGCCCAAGACCACGCCGCAAGACGGCGACAGCTCCGCCCAGCAGCGGCGCCTGCAGATGGCCGACATCGCGCGGCTGGCCGGCGTGTCGACGTCGACGGTGTCGCGGGCGCTGGCCGGTAGCAAGCTGGTCAGCGAGGAGACGCGGGTGCGCATCATGGAGCTGGCCCGCTCGCTCAAGTACACCATCAACATCGGCGCGCAGAATCTGCGCATGAAGCAGAACCGCACCGTTGGCGTGGTGATCCCCTACGATTCGGCCACGCGCCAGCATTTGTCCGATCCCTTCTTCCTGTCGATGCTGGGCAGCCTGGCCGACGCGCTGACCGAGCTGGGTTTCGACATGCTGGTCTCGCGGGTGGACGCCGAGCAGCTGGACGCGGCCGCCGCGCCGTTCGACACCGGCCGCGTGATCGGCATCATCCTGATCGGCCAGTGGCGCCACCATGAGCAACTGAACCAGCTGGCCGCGCGCCATGTGCCGATCGTGGTGTGGGGCGCGCAGCTGCCGCAGCAGCTGTACTGCACCGTCGGCGGCGACAATGTGAGCGGCGGCGAGCTGGCCGGCGCGCACCTGATCGCGCAGGGTCGCAAACACATCGCCTTCTTCGGCGATATCAAGCTGCCCGAAGTGGGCCAGCGCTACGCAGGCCTGTGCCGCGCGCTGCAGCGGGCCGGCATGCAAGTCGATCCGGCCTTGCAGGTGTCGGTGTCCTTCCTGCCCGAAGGCGGCCGCGACGCGGTGCAGGAACTGCTGCGCCGCGGCGTGCCGTTCGACGCCGTGTTCGCCGGCAGCGACCTGATGGCCATGACCTCGATTAACACGCTGCGCCAGCACGGCTACGACGTGCCGGGGCAGGTCGCCGTGGTCGGCTACGACGATATCGAGCTGGCCGGCTACTTCCATCCGCCGCTGACCACCGTGCAGCAACCTATCCGCGAGGCCGGCCGGGCGCTGGTGTCCCAGCTGCTGGAGCTGGTCGACGGCCGCCCGGCGCCTTCGCTGCAAATTCCTACCCAACTGATCGTCCGCAACAGTTCTGTCTGATTTATGCAACCGATTGCATAAGCTTCACAGCAAGGCAGTTAAAAATATTTTTGCGACGTTATGCAATCGATTGCATTAAATCGAAATCCGATGAATAATGGCGTACCTGCTCAATTAAGCGGCAGATCAAAAACGACAATATCTGGAGACGACAATGGAACAACGCACATTCAAAATGGGTGGCATCGCTGCCGCTGTTGCAACGGCAGTCCTGCACATGGGCGGCGCCTCGGCCCAGCAGGCCGCCCCCGCCGCCGATGGCCTGAACATGGAGCGCGTGGTCGTCACGGGCACCTCCGGCGGTTCCACCAAAATGAAATCGAGCGTGTCGATCAGTACGCTGGAAGGCGAGACCATCAAGAACGGCGCGCCGCTGAGCGCAGCTGAAGTATTACGCTCGGTGCCGGGCGTGCGTTCGGAATCGTCGGGCGGCGAGGGCAACGCCAACATCACGGTGCGCGGCGTGCCGATCTCGGCCGGCGGCGCGCGCTATGTGCAGATCCAGGAAGACGGCCTGCCGGTGCTGCAGTCGGGCGACTTCAACTTCATCACGCCGGACAGCTTCGTCAAGATCGACGGCACGCTGGACCATCTGGAAGTGGTGCGCGGCGGTTCGGCCTCGACGCTGGCGACCAATGCGCCGGGCGGCATCATCAACTTCATCACCAAGACCGGCGAGGAAAAGGGCGGCCATATCGGCATCAGCCACGGCCTGGGCTACGACGAGACCCGGCTGGACTTCGACTACGGCGCACCGCTGTCGGACAAGACGCGCTTCTTCATCGGCGGGAACTACCGCAGCGGCGAAGGCGTGCGCAACACCGGCATGAGCACCGAGGACGGCGGCCAGATTCGCGGCAATATCACGCATGACCTGGACAACGGCTTTATCCGCTTGTCGTTCAAGCACGTGGACGACAAATCGCCGACCGTGCTGCCGGTGCCGGTGCAGGTGGTGAACCAGCAGATCCAGGAAATCCCGGGCATCGATCCGCGCAAGGTGACGTTCTACTCGCCGTACTGGGTGCGCGATGTCACGCTGGGCAAGAACAACACGCCGGTGTCGACCAACGTCAACGACGGCCTGCACGTGAAGAGCGATACGGTCGGCCTGGAAGGTTCGTTCGACCTGGGCGACGGCTGGAACCTGAGCGACAAGTTCCGCACCGCCAGCAACAGCGGGCGCTTCACCGGCGTCTTCGCCGGCAACAACGGCAAGGTCGGAAGCTATGTGTACGCGACGGGACCGAACAAGGGCCAGGCCTACAACGGCCGCGCCTTCTCCGCCGTGGTGTTCAACACCTCGATCGACGACGCCGGCAATACGCTCAACGACACCAAGCTGGCCAAGACCTTCAAGCTGGCCGACGGCTCCAAGCTGACCACCACCGCCGGCTTGTACCTGTCGACGCAGAAGCTGGCGCTGACCTGGAACTTCAACGAGTACCTGATGCAGGCCAGCGGCGACAAGCCGGCCTTGCTGCAAACTGCCAGCGCCACGCCTGGCCTGGTCGGTCCGGCCTTCGGCGGCTGCTGCTCGCGCGCGGTCGACATGGAATACAAACTGACGTCGCCCTACCTGAACGTGGGCTATGAAACCGGCCCGCTGAACATCGACGCCAGCGTGCGCCAGGACCGCCAGCGCGCCAGCGGCACGGCCAATATCGCCACCATGAGCGGCGGCGCGCTGCGCTACGATCCGGCCACGCAGCAGCTGGTGGACTACAAGATCAACCACAACTCGTACTCGGTCGGCGGCAACTACCGCGTCACCGGCAACCTGGCGGCGTTTGCCCGTGTCAGCGACGGCGTGGCCTTCAATGCGGACCGCATCCTGTTCGGCACCCCGCTGGACGGCAGCGCGCCGATCAACATCAACACCGTCAAGCAGATCGAGGGCGGCGTGAAGTGGCGCAGCGGCGGCATCAGCACCTTCGTGACGCTGTTCCAGGCCAAGACCGACGAGAGCAACTACGAGGCGACCACGCAGCGCAGCACCTCCAACAAGTACGACGCCAAGGGTGTGGAGCTGGAAGGCGCGTATGCGTTGAACGATTTCCGCGTCACCGGCGGCATGACCTACACCGACGCCAAGATCACCGGCACCGCGCCCGGCGACGTGGCGGTGATCGGCAACACGCCGCGCCGCCAGGCCAAGGTGGTGTACCAGATCGCGCCGACCTACACCTTCGGCCAGGCCACCGTCGGCGCCAGCTTGATCGGCACCGGCAAGTCGTGGGGCGACGATGCGCACACCATCGTGCTGCCGGCTTACCAGGTGGTGAACGCCTTCGTTAATTATCACGTGACGGAGAAGGCTACCTTGTCGCTGAGCGTGAACAACCTGCTCAACAAGATCGGCTACACCGAAGTCGAAGGCGACGGCCATGCCGCCCGCTCCATCTCCGGCCGCGCCGCGAAAGTTAGTCTGTCCTATGCCTTCTAAAGTAATGTCGGACCGCCTGCTGGCGGTCCTTTCCGATGACCTGCGTCCGCTGGCCGCGCAGCGGCTGGCGGCGGCGGAGCCGGTGCTGCGCCGGCTGCTGGCCGGCCTGTATGGCGAGCGCGCCGATTTCGATGCGTGGCTGGGTGAGCTGATGGAATCGCTGGGTACCCTGTACGCGGCGCGGCCGGCGGAACTGCGGGCGCTTGACGCGCAGCGCGCCGCGCAGCCGGAATGGTTCCTCAGCCAGCGCATGCTGGGCTACTGCGCCTATGTGCAGAAATTCGGCGGCGATTTGAACGGCGTGGCGGCGCGCATCCCGTATCTGCGGGAGCTGGGCGTCAGCTATCTGCACCTGCTGCCGTTCCTGCGTCCGCGCGCGGGCGAGAACGACGGCGGGTTCGCCGTCTCCAGTTTCGACGAGGTCGATCCGGCGCTGGGCAGCAATGCCGACCTGGATGCGTTGACCGCGCAGTTGCGCGCCGCCGGCATCAGCCTGTGCTCGGACTTCATCCTGAACCACGTGGCCGACGATCACGAGTGGGCACGCGCAGCCAAGGCCGGCGACGCCGATGCGCGGGCGATGTTCCATGTGTTCCCCGATCGCGACATGCCGGACCGCTACGAGCGCACGCTGGGCCAGGTGTTCCCTCAGGTGGCGCCGGGCAATTTCAGTTTCATCGAGGAGCTGGATGGCTGGGCGTGGACCACGTTCTACCCGTACCAGTGGGACCTGAACTACGCCAATCCGGCGGTGTTCGCATCGATGGCGGCTGCCCTGCTGCGGCTGGCCAATCGCGGCATCGAAGTGTTCCGTCTCGATTCGACCGCTTTCCTGTGGAAGCGCGAGGGCAGCAACAGCATGAACCAGCCGGAGGCGCACCAGCTGCTGCAAGCCTTGCGGGCGATTGTCGATATCGTCGCGCCGGGCGTGCTGCTGAAGGCCGAAGCCATCGTGCCGACGCGCGAGCTGCCGGCCTACCTGGGCAGCGCCGAGGCGCCCGAATGCCACATCGCCTATCACAGCAGCCTGATGGCGGCCGGCTGGGTGGCGCTGGCGGAGCAGGGCACCGGCGTGCTGCGCGAAGTGATACGCAACACGCCCGCGCTGCCGGCCGCCGCGACGTGGCTCAGCTACGTGCGCTGCCATGACGATATCGGCTGGAACGTGCTGCGCGCGGAGGCTTCGGCTGACGGTTCCGATAGCGCGGTGCGGCTGGCGCGCGCGGCGCGCTTCTTCAGCGGCGCGGAGGGCAGCTACGCCATCGGCGCCGCCTTCCAGAGCACCGATCCGAACGCGGCGCACGGCAGCAACGGCATGGCCGCGTCGCTGACCGGCCTGCAGGCGGCCGGCACCGACGAGGAACGCGCGCTGGCGTTGCGTCGCATGCTGCTTCTGCATGGCCTGGCACTGAGCTTCGGCGCGCTGCCGGTGCTGTACATGGGCGACGAGCTGGCGATGGAGAACGACTACAGCTATCAGGATCGCCCGCAGCACGCGATGGACAGCCGCTGGTTGCAACGGCCGGTGTTCGACCAGCAGCGCTGGAAGCATCGCTACGATGTTTCCACCGTGCCGGGAACGATGCATCAGGCGCTGGCCAAGCTGGTGCGCATACGCGGCCGGCACGATGCGCTGGCGGCCAACGCGCCCCGCGCGCTGCTGGCCGATGCGCCGGACGGCATGCTGGCGCTGGCGCGCGGCGAGCGCTTCCTGACGCTGATGAATTTCTCCGGCCGGCCGCAAAGCTATGCGCTGCAAGGCACCTGGCGCGATTGCGTGGCGGAGCAGGCGACAGGTGGCATGCTGGTGCTGGAACCGTATGCAATGTACTGGCTGGAACCCGAATAATATAGAATCGCCCAAGCAGGGCGTGGAGACAAGCATGACCCAACAAACCATAGCCGTATTCGGCGAAGCGCTGGTCGACGATTTCATCACCGAGCAGGTTGTCGGCGGTGCGCCGTTCAACGTCGCGCGCAATCTGGCGGCATTCGGCGTGGCGACGCTGATGGTCACCCGCATCGGCACCGACAAGAACGGTGCGCTGGTGCGCAACGAGTTCGAGCGCTTCGACATGAGCGAGGCGGGCTTGCAAGTCGATCCGCAGGAGGCCACCGGCCGTGTGGTGGTCGAGCGCAATGCGGACGGCCACCGCTTCATCATCCTGCCCGACCAAGCTTACGACTATGTGGAAACCGCGCCGGCGCTGGCGGCGCTGGCGCAGGCCGCGCCAACCACGATCTACTTCGGCACCATGGCGCAGCGGCACGAGCGATCGCGCACGGCGCTGCGGGCGATGCTCGAAGCGTCCCGCGCGTTCAACGTCCAGCGCTACCTGGACCTGAACGTGCGCGACGGCCAGGTGACGGAGCGCTGCGCTTACGAATCGCTGCACCTGGCGGACATCGTCAAGGTCAACGAGGATGAGCTGAAGGATTTGTTCAGCTGGTACACCCACACCAAACCGGGCACCAAGGCGATCGACAGCGCCGAGATGGTGGACGCCTGCCAGGCGCTGATGCGCATCTTCTCGCTGCAAGGCCTGATCGTCACGCTGGGCGAGCGCGGCGCGCTGTACTTCGGCGCGGACGGTGGCGTCATCGCCAACCAGGATTGCCATGCGCCGGTGCGCATCGTCGACACGGTGGGCGCGGGGGATGCCTTCTCCGCCGTGTTCCTGTTCGGGCAAGCGCAGGGCTGGCCGATCAGCCTCACGCTGGCGCGGGCCAACGCCTTTGCCGGCGCCATCTGCGGCATCTCCGGCGCGGTGCCGGCCGATATCGCGTTCTACCAGCCGTGGATCGAAGCGTGGCGCGGCGACGCGGTCATGCCAGGAGCCGTCGCATGAAGCCGCGGCTGTCGTTCTGGCAGATCGTGAACATGAACATCGGCTTCTTCGGCATCCAGTTCAGTTTCGGTCTGCAGCAGAGCAGCATGAGCCCGATCTACAAATACCTGGGCGCGGACGAAGCCAGCCTGCCCTACCTGTGGCTGGCCGGGCCGATGACCGGCCTGTTGGTGCAGCCGCTGATCGGCGCCATGAGCGACCGCACGGTCACGCGCTGGGGACGGCGCACGCCGTACTTCCTGATCGGCGCCATCCTGTGCAGCCTTGGCCTGCTGGCGATGCCGTTCAGCCCCACGCTGTGGATGGCGGCCAGCCTGCTGTGGATACTGGACGCGGCCAACAACGTGACGATGGAGCCGTACCGCGCCTTCGTCAGCGACAAGCTCGATCCGCAGCAGCATTCGGTCGGCTTCCTGACGCAGAGCGCCTTCACCGGGCTGGGACAAACGCTGGCCTACCTGACGCCATCGCTGCTGGTCTGGTTTGGCATGAACAAGGACGCCGTCAACGGCAGCCATATTCCACACATCGTCATCGTGGCCTTTTTGATCGGTGCGGTGTTCTCGATTTCGTCGGTGCTGTGGACCTTGAAGACCACGCCCGAATATCCGTTGACCAGCGAGGAACTGGCGCAGATCCGCGCGCGGCCGGCCGGCTGGCGGCACACGCTGGGCGACGTCGCCAGCGCGATCCGCGAGATGCCGCCGACGATGAAGCAGCTGGCCTGGGTCAAGCTGTTCCAGTGGTATGCGATGTTCTGCTATTGGCAGTACATCATGCTGTCGCTGTCGACCACCCTCTACGGCACCACCGACCAGGCCTCTCAGGGCTTCCGCGACGCCGGCCTGCTGTCGGGGCAAGTGGGGGCGTTCTACAACTTCATCGCGTTCGTGGGGGCGCTGGCGCTGGTGCCGTTCACGCGCCGCCATGGGCCCAAGGTCACGCACAGCGTCTGCCTGGCGCTGGCCGGCGTCGGCATGCTGTCGATACCGATGATCCATACGCCGGCGCTGCTGTTCGTGCCGATGGTGGGCATCGGGCTGGCGTGGGCCAGCATCATGGGCAATCCGTATGTGATGCTGGCGGGTTGCATACCGCCGGAGCGCACCGGCGTCTACATGGGCATCTTCAATATGTTCATCGTGATCCCGATGATCATCCAGATCTTCACGCTGCCGCTGTACTACCGCAGCCTGCTGGGCGGGAATCCTGAGAATGTGATCCGGCTGGCCGGTGGCCTGATGCTGTGCGGCGCGCTGGCCGTGCTGGCGGTGAAAATAAAAAAGCCGCAGGCGAACCCGCGGCTTGAAGAGGAAGCCAGCCTGGCTTAGTCTTCGCTCATCTGGCTTTGCAGGTAGTTCTGGATGCCGACCTTGCCGATCAGGTCCAGCTGCGTTTCCAGCCAGTCGATGTGTTCTTCGGTGTCTTCCAAAATCATCAGCAGCAGGTCGCGCGACACGTAGTCGGCGGCCTTCTCGGCGGCGGCGATGCCTTCCTTGACGGTGATCTGCGCGCCTTTTTCCAGCTTCAGGTCGCAGCCGATCATCTCTTCGGTGTTCTCGCCGATCATGATCTTGTGCATGGCTTGCAGGTTGGGCAGGCCGTCGAGCATCAGGATGCGGTCGATCAGTTTGTCGGCGTGCTTCATTTCGCCGATCGATTCTTCGTATTCCTTCTTCGCGATCTTCTCGAAACCCCAGTGACGGTACATGCGCGAGTGCAGGAAGTACTGGTTGATGGCGGTGAGTTCGTTGGTCAGCTGAGCGTTCAGCAGGCGAATAACTTCTGGGTCACCCTTCATGGGATGCTTTCTACAATGGTGGTGGAATACTGACATTTTGCCACGAACGCCGTGCTCGCGTGGCGCTATGCGTGCAAAGTGTACCAATATGGGCGGAGTGAGATTGTTGGCGCAAATGAAAACAATTAACATTCCCATGTCGCCGTTATGAAAGGATGTCCCCATGATGCTGCATATCCCCGCCGTGCTGACCAAGCCGCAGGTGCAGGAGTTCCGCCAGCGCCTGGCGCAGGCCGACTGGATCGACGGCCGCGGCACTGCCGGGGCGCAGAGCGCGCAAGTCAAGCGCAACCGCCAGCTGCCGGAGCTGTCGCCGCTGGCGCAGGAGCTGGGCGGCTTCATCACGCAGGCGCTGGCAGCTAATCCGCTGTTCTTCGCGGCGGTGCTGCCGCTGCGCATACTGCCGCCTTACTTCAACAGCTATGCCAGCGGCGAGCATTACGGCATGCATGTCGATGGCGCTATCCGCATGCGGCCCGGCACGGCCAATGCGATGCGGGCCGACGTCTCGTCGACCCTGTTCCTCAGCGAGCCGGAGGAATACGACGGTGGCGAGTTGATCGTCAGCGACGCCTACGGCACGCACGAGGTCAAGCTGGCGGCGGGCGATCTGATCGTTTATCCGTCGAGCAGCGTGCACCGGGTGGCGCCGGTCACGCGCGGCGAGCGGGTCAGTTCGTTCCTGTGGGTCCAGAGCATGGTGCGCGACGACGCCCGGCGCGGCATGTTGTTCGAGCTGGACCAGAACATCCAGAAGCTGCGCGCCGCGCACGGCGACAACGAGATCACGGTGGACCTGACCGGCCATTATCACAACCTGCTGCGCATGTGGGCGGATGTGTGATGCAACCCACGGAGGGCTGACATCGCCAGGGGTAGTATCGATGCTTTCCCCTACCGGAGCGCACCGCCATGGACCCCAGCAATGAAAACCATCACCAGGACTTGATTGGCGAGGACGCCGTCAAGAAGATCCGCGACTTTGTCGACAGCACGCCCGGCTGCTTCTTTTGCACCAACGACGCGGCCGGCGGCCCCGGCGACGCGCGGCCGATGACCGCCCTGCAGGTCGATGCGCAGGGCAATCTGTGGTTCGTCAGCGCCAGCGACAGCCTGAAGAACCTGGAGCTGGCGGCCGAGCCGTCGGCCACGCTGTACTTCCAGGCCTCGGGCCGGGCGGAGTTCATGCACCTGGAGGGCATCGCCACGGTGCTGCGCGATCCGGTCAAGCTGAAGGAGTTGTGGAGTTTTGCGATGAAGACCTGGTTCGCCGGCGGCGAGGACGATCCGCGCGTGACGCTGATCAAGTTCGCGCCGACCTATGGCTACTATTGGGATACCAGGCACGGCAGGGCGGTGGCCAGCGTCAGGATGCTGATCGGCGCCGTGATCGGCAAGCCGCTGGTCGACACGGTCGAGGGCAGGCTGGACGTCTGAGCGCTTAGCCCAGCTGGAAGTTGATCGGCACCAGCGCGTACACGGGGACCGGCTTGCCGTCTTCCATGTTGGGCTTGTACAGGGCGCGCAGCACGGCCTGGCGGCCGGCTTCGTCGAGGTTGCTGGAGCCGGACGATTTGTGGATCACCACCTGCTCGGCCTGGCCTTTTTCGCTGATCAGCACGCGCAGGATGACGATGCCGCTCTCGCCCATGCGGCGCGAGATGTTGGGATAGACCGCCTGCGGCGCGCGCAGGTATTCGACGCCGGACACGGTTTTCGGCGCGGCCGGCGTGGCCACGTGGGCCGGCGCCGGTGGCGCGGGCGGCGCGGCGACGGCGACCGGCTCGCTGGTGCGCGGTTGCGGCGGCGCGACGGTGATGGTCGGCTCGGTCTGCACCATGTTCACCAGCGGAACCGGCGGAATGAAGGCCGGCGCCTGGCGCACCACCGGCACGGTCTTGGGCGGCGGCGGAGCCGGCTTGAGCGGCTCCGGCGCGGCGATGAAGGTGACGTTGACCACCTGCGGCAGGATCGTGCGCGGGACGTGGCTCAACATTCCCGACTGGAACATATAAAACCCGAAGACATGCACCATGACGATGGTGGCCAGCGGCGCGAACTTGCGGCCGCGGGTTTGCCATTGCGTTGTCAGCTGCGCGGCCAGGCCGCGCTCATCCGCCGCCGGCGTTGTCGCCGTGCGGCCATAGGTCATGGTGTTCATCGGCTTGGTCTTAGTTGCTGAAGACAGGGCGCTTCAGTACGGTTTCCTGGATCTCGGCAGTGGCGGCCAAGTGCTCGCTCAGGATTTCCTCGGCGCAGGAAAAGCACTGGCCGCAGCAAGTCGCCACGCCCAGGTCGCGGCGCAGTTCTTCCATCGACGTCAATCCCAATTCCACGGCTTGACGGATTTCACGATCAGATATGTTGTTGCAGACACATACAATCATCGATACACCTTCTGGCTAGGCATTACAAAAAGAATGAACTGACATGATTGCCTGTTGGTTACTTAATGCGAATCATTATCATTAATCGTATACTGCCTCAACTTTGGGCCAGATGCAAGCGCAAATAGAAGTAATTCGCATTACCGTTTATAATGCTAGTATCTTATTTCCGGCAAGAACGCGATCTTGCAGTTCGCCGGCAAGCCGCAGCGGCACTGGCCGGGCGGCGATTTGAACGGACTTCGCTATGACGCAAGCAGCTCCCCTGATCACCCTCGATGCCCTGACGGTCGGCGCCAGCGCCACCGTGGTGCACATCGCCCCCGGCGACGACGCCCACGACGCCCATGATGGCGCCACGCTGGCGCGCCGCCTGATGGAGCTGGGCTTTGTGCCGGGCGAAAAAATCCGCATGCTCAAGCGCGGCATGCCGGGTGGCGAGCCGCTGGCGATCAAGGTCGGCAACTCGACGTTCGCGTTGCGCCGCTTTGAAGCGGCGCTGATTTCGATCCAACCGGAATAAACCATGGGTGCAGCAGATATCGCGGCGCCGGTGGCGCCGGTCCTGACGACGACACCGATGGTGGCGTTGCTGGGCAATCCGAATTGCGGCAAGACCGCGCTGTTCAACCGCCTGACCGGCGCGCGCCAGAAGGTGGCGAACTACGCCGGCGTGACCATCGAGCGCAAGGAAGGCGCGTTCCAGTCCCCGGCCGGCAACGGCTTCCGCGTGCTTGATTTGCCGGGTGCTTATAGTTTGTCGGCCCATACGCCGGACGAGGCGATCACGCGCGACGTGGTGGCCGGCCTGCGCGCGGGCGAGCCGTCGCCGGACGTGGTGGTGTGCGTGGTCAACGCCACCAACCTGCGCCTGAACCTGCGGCTGGTGCTGGAGATCAAGCGACTCGGCCTGCCGATGATTTTGGCGCTGAACATGGTGGACGTGGCCAAGAAGCGCGGCATCGAGATCGACGCCGACCGTCTGGCACAGGAGCTGGGCATGCCGGTGGTGGAAACCGTGGCGGTGCAGGCCGGCGGCGAGAAGTCGCTGCTGCGCGCGCTGGACGCGATGCTGCCGCTGCACGCGGTCAAGCCGCAGCCGCTGTCGGCGATCGACGCGGTCGGCGTGGAAGAGACGCAGCGCGAAGTGCGCCGCATCCTGGCGCTGGTCAGCAGCGACGCCCACGACACCGGCAACCTGACCGAGAAGATCGACAACGTGGTGCTGCATCCGGTGCTCGGCCCGGTGATCCTGGCGGTGCTGATGTTCCTGGTGTTCCAGGCGGTGTTCAGCTGGGCCAATGTGCCGATGGATATGATCAAGGCCGGCGTCGACGGCGTCGGGACCATGCTGAAGGGCGCGATGGCCGATGGCCTGCTGCGTAGCCTGCTGGTCGAGGGCATCCTGGGCGGGGCCGGCAGCGTGCTGGTGTTCCTGCCGCAGATCCTGATTTTGTTCTTCTTCATCCTGATCCTGGAGGACTGCGGCTACCTGCCGCGCGCGGCCTTCCTGCTGGACCGCCTGATGGGCGGCGTCGGCCTGTCGGGGCGCGCCTTCATTCCGCTGCTGTCCAGCTTTGCCTGCGCGATTCCGGGCGTGATGGCGGCGCGCACCATCCAGAACCCGCGCGACCGGCTGGTGACGATCATGATCGCGCCGCTGATGACATGTTCGGCGCGCTTGCCGGTGTATGCGCTGATCATCGCGGCCTTCATTCCGGAGCGCGAGCTGTTTGGCTTCATGAGTCTTCAGGGGCTGGTGCTGTTTGTGCTGTACTTCGCCGGCATCGCTTCGGCGATGGCGGTGGCTTATGTCATGAAGCGCGCGATGGGCTCGAACCACAAGCATCCGCTGATGCTGGAGCTGCCGGCCTACCACTGGCCGCATTTGCAGAACCTGGCGCTGGGCCTGTGGGAGCGCTGCAAGATCTTCCTGTCGCGCGTGGGGACCATTATCCTGACCTTGATGGTGCTGCTGTGGTTCCTGAGTTCCTTCCCGGGCGCGCCTGAAGGGGCGACCCATCCGGCCATCTACTACAGCATGGCCGGCATCCTGGGGCGCGGGCTGGAATATGTGTTCGCGCCGATCGGCTTCAACTGGCAGATCTGCATCGCGCTGGTGCCCGGCCTGGCCGCGCGCGAGGTGGCGGTGGGGGCGCTGGGCACGGTGTACGCGTTGTCGCAGAGCGGCGAGGCGCTGGCGCAGTCGCTAACGCCCATCATCGCCAGCTCGTGGACCTTGCCGACGGCCTTGTCGCTGCTGGCGTGGTACGTGTTCGCGCCGCAGTGCATGTCGACCCTGAGCGTGGTGCGGCGCGAGACCAACAGCATCCGCTATCCGCTGATGATGGCCGGCTATATGTTCGCGCTGGCGTACACGGCGTCGTTCCTGACTTACCGTATTTCCCTGTTCTTCATCGGAGGCTGAGCATGTGGCAGCAAGTGATCGTGGCGTTGATTGTGGTGGCGGCCTTGGCGCATTTCTGCACCAAGTACCTGCCGGCGGCCTTGCGCAGGCAGATCGTCTACGTGCTGTCGCGGCGCGGCTACGACCAGAATAAACTGGCTAAACTGTTTAACACGAAATCGAGCTGCGGCGACGGCTGCTCCAGCTGCGGTTCCTGCGACACCACGCCGTCGGCAGCGTCCGACGCGCCCACCTCCGCGCCGCTCAAGCGCGTCATCATGCTGCACGTGCAGCGCTGATTCTCTCCCCTCTGCGCCGGCGCAAACGCGCCGGCCACAGCCTGTTTAATCTTATCCGCAAAGCGATTGATTTCTTAATCTTTGCGGATAAGATGAAACATGGTGATCACCTTCGATCCCAAGAAAGACAAGCTCAACCAGCGCAAGCACGGCATATCGCTGTCCGCGGCGTCGGCGTTTGACTGGGACAACGCGCTGATCTGGATAGATCAGCGCTATCACTACTCAGAAGTACGGGAGTGTGCCATAGGCTTGATCGGTCATCGTTTGTTTCATGTGACCTTCGTTGATCGCGGTCGCGAACGTCGAATTATTAGTTTGCGCAAGGCGAACGGAGGCGAGGAGATCTTGTATGTTGGATAAAAGTAAGATTATTTTTGCGACTCCGGAGGAGGATGCCGCAATTACTGCCGCCGCTTTATCTGATCCCGATGCGCTGCCGATGACAGAAGAGCAGTTGGCGCAATTCCGTCCGTGGCGCTTGCGGCTGCTGCCGCCTGCGGATGCGCCCAAAGTAAACGTCAGCATCGACTACGATGTTGACTTGATCGATGTCTTCAAGCGCACCGGCGAGGGATGGGAGCTGGGTATAAACGCCGTACTGCGGGAATGGGCGATCCGTCGCGGCTATCTGCCCTATCCTGACTAGCAAAGCGGATTGAACGACTCCGCCTGCGCCATCGGCCAGTACAGGCCGAACACCGGCGGCAGGTGCGCCAGCTGGCTGGGGTCGAGCAGCTCGCCCGGCTCCAGGTAGGGCAGCAGCGCCGACACCAGCTTGACCTGGTTGGTCGAGATGCGCCGCACCAGGTGGTGCGCCTTCAGTTGCGACGGGTGCGTCAGGCCGGCGGCGGCGATCAGCTGGGCCAGCGCCTTCAGGGTGTTCTGGTGGAAGTTGGCGACGCGCCGGGTCTTGTCCGGCACCACCAGCGCGCGCTGGCGGGTCCGGTCCTGGGTGGCGACGCCGGTCGGGCAGCGGTCGGTGTGGCAGCTCTGCGACTGGATGCAGCCCAGCGCGAACATGAAGCCGCGCGCCGAGTTGCACCAGTCCGCGCCCAGCGCCAGGATGCGGGCGATGTCGAAGGCGGTGATGATCTTGCCCGAGGCGCCGATCTTGATCTTGTCGCGCAGGTTGGCGCCCACCAGCGTGTTGTGCACCAGCAGCAGCGCCTCCTGCAGCGGCGTGCCGACGTGGTCGGTGAACTCGACCGGCGCGGCGCCGGTGCCGCCCTCGCCGCCGTCGACCACGATGAAGTCGGGCGTGATGCCGGTGGCCAACATGGCCTTGACGATGCCGAAAAATTCCCACGGGTGGCCGATGGCCAGCTTGAAGCCGGTCGGCTTGCCGCCGGACAGGGTGCGCAGGCGGTCGATGAAGGCCAGCATCTCCAGCGGCGTGTTGAAGGCCGAGTGCTTCGACGGCGAGATGCAGTCCTGGCCCATGGGCACGCCGCGGGTGGTGGCGATCTCGATCGTGACCTTGGCGCGCGGCAGCACGCCGCCGTGGCCCGGCTTGGCGCCCTGCGACATCTTCAGCTCGATCATCTTCACTTGCGGCGTGGTGGCGTTGGCGACGAAGTTCTCCTCGGAGAAGGTGCCGTCGGCGTTGCGGCAGCCGAAGTAGCCGGAGCCGATTTCCCACACCAGGTCGCCGCCGTTCTGGCGGTGGTAGGGGCTGATGCTGCCTTCGCCGGTGTCGTGCATGAAGCCGCCGGCCTTGGCGCCGCCGTTGAGCGCCAGGATGGCGTTGGCCGACAGCGCGCCAAAGCTCATCGCCGAGATGTTGAACACGCTGGCCGAATACGGTTGCGCGCGCGGGCAGTCCGGGTGCTTGCCGATGTCGATGCGGAAGTCGTGGTGCTGCTCGGGCGCGGGGCTGATCGAGTGGTTGATCCATTCGTAGCCGGGGGCGTAGACGTCGAGCTGGGTGCCGAAGGGGCGCTTGTCGGTGTCCATCTTGGCGCGCTGGTAGACGATGCTGCGCTGGTTGCGCGAGAACGGCTCGGCCACGGTGTCGTCCTCCAGGAAGTACTGGCGGATCTCGGGGCGGATCGATTCGAAGAAGAAGCGGAAGTGCGCCAGGATAGGGTAGTTGCGGCGCAGCGCGCGCTTGGTTTGCAGCAGGTCGGTGACGCCGACCACGACCAGCGCGGCGGCCAGCAGCGGGATCCACCACGGCGCGGCCAGCGCCAGCGATGCGGCCAGGGTGACGACGGCGGCGTTGAAGACGAGGTAACGCGGGGAAAACAGGTTCATGGGTGCTCCGGTGGGCGGCTGATGGGGGCAGTGTACTGCTGTTTCTTGTGGGAATCCATCGGTCTGTGGCGGGGCGGGCGCGCAAGTCGGGCAACAATGCTAAGCTAGCGGGATTGCGGCGCACGGCCGTTCTTTTTTTGGGAAGTCCACCATGATCGTCGTCCACCATCTGAACAATTCGCGCTCGCAGCGCGTGCTCTGGCTGCTCGAGGAGCTGGGGCTGGCGTACGAGATCGTGCGCTACCAGCGCGACCAGAAGACCATGCTGGCGCCGCCGGAGCTGCTGGCGATCCACCCGCTGGGCAAGTCGCCGGTGATATCCGACGGCGACATCGTGGTGGCGGAGTCGGGCGCGATCGTCGAGTACCTGGTCGAGACCTACGGCAACGGCCGGCTGGTGCCGCCGGCCGGCACGGCGGAGCGCCGCCGCTGGACCTACTTCCTGCACTACGCCGAAGGCTCGGCGATGACGCCGCTGCTGATGAAGCTGATCTTCGACCGGGTCGAGACCAGTCCGGCGCCGTTCTTCGTCAAGCCGATCGCGCGCGGCATCGCGCAGAAGGTCAAGGCGGGCTACATCCAGCCGCAGATCGAGAAGCACCTGGACTACCTGGAGGCGGAGCTGAATAAGACGCCGTGGTTCGCCGGCGCCGAGTTCAGCGCGGCCGATATCCAGATGAGTTTTCCGCTGGAGGCGGCCGCCGCGCGCGGCGGGCTGGACGAGCGCCGGCCGAACCTGATGGCCTTCCTCAAACGCATCCACAGCCGCCCGGCCTTCCAGCGCGCGCTGGAGCACGGCGGTCCATATGAATTGCTGAAATAAGCCGCTGCGCTGGCGTCGTCATTCCCGCGCAGGCGGGAATCCATGCGTCGCGTCCGGAGTCTGCTGTGTATGGATTCCCGCTTTCGCGGGAATGACGGTGGTCGGGTAAAATGATGGATTGAACAAGCCCGGAAGATGTTGAACATGGGTAGACTCCTCGCCATCGACGGCCTCAATATTGTGCGCCGCGTCTACGAAGCCAGCCCCGAACCCGATAGTCCTGAAAAGGCCGAGATCGCGCTGCGCCACGCGCTGTCCTCGTTCCGCAAACTGCTGCACGAGCACGAGCCGAGCCACGTGCTGCCGGCCTTCGACTTCGGCGGCAACACCTGGCGCCACGATCTGTATGCCGGCTACCGCGAGGCGCGCGCGCCGATGCCCTCGGCGCTGCGCGAGGCGCTGCCGGGCTTTTACGACAAGCTGCGCGGCGTCGGCCTGCATGTGGTGTCGCTGCCGCAGGTGGAGGCGGACGACGTGATCGGCACCGTGGTGCTGCGCTGGCTGGCCGACGGCCGCGGCGAGGCCACCGTGGCCAGCACCGACAAGGATTTGCACGGCCTGATCGCGCAGGGCGCCCGCGTGTGGGACCACTTCAAGGGCGAATGGCACGACCACGCCTGGGTCGAGCGCAAATGGGGCGTGCCGCCGGCGCAGCTGCCGGACCTGCTGGCGCTGATGGGCGACGCCACCGATTCCATCCCCGGCGTGTCCAAGGTCGGCGTCAAGAAGGCGGCCAAACTGTTGCGTACTTACGGCACTCTGGACGGGATCATGGCCGGGGCCGGCATTCTGAAGGATGCGCTGGGCGAAACTCTACGAAAAGAACGCGAAATGCTGTATCTTTCGAGACAATTGGTGCAATTAAAAACGGACGTGCGGGTCGGCGTGACCTGGAATATGCTGGCCTGGGATAAGACCTGAGCGCACGCCCACTAAGACAAGGTTTGCAAGATGTTAAAAGCGGTCATTATCGACACCAGCGCCGTCGCGCGCGGCCTGCTCAACACGGTCCTGCTCGATGGCGGCTATGACGTGGTGGGCCAGACCCACACCTGCGCCAGCGGCCTGGCGCTGCTGATCAAGCACAATCCCCACATCGTCTGCATCGCCCGCGAGCAGATCGAGAACGGCGAGGAGGTCGTGCGCGAGATCAAGACCGGCTGGCCGAAGGCGCTGATCTTCATGGTCTCGAGCGAATTCGACGCCGCCACCATCCAGGCCGCGCACGCGATGGGCGTGAACGGCTTCATCGTCAAGCCGTTCAAGGCCGACACCGTGCTCAATACCATACGCAATACGGTGATCGCCATGGTCAAGCGCCAGCGCGCGGCGCTGGCCAAGGATGCCGGCGCGCCGGAAGGGCAGGAGTCGTCCGACAGCGACGGCGGCGAGCCCGCCGCCGGCTAGTCTCCGGCGGCGAAGGTCGAGCTGGCGATGATGCCGCCGCCGAGGCAGACGTCGCCGTCGTACAGCACGGCCGACTGGCCCGGCGTCACCGCCCATTGGGCGTCCATGAACTTCAACGCGAAATCGGAAGCGCCTTCCGGGGCGAGCTCGCACGCCACGTCGGCCTGGCGGTAGCGGGTCTTGGCCGACATGGCGCGCGCGGTCGGCGCCTCGCCGGCGACCCAGCTGGCCTGGTCGGCGCGCAGCGTGGCCGACAGCAGCCATGGATGGTCGTGGCCCTGGACGATGTACAGCGTGTTCTCGGCCACGTCCTTGCGCGCCACGTACCAGGCGTCGCTGCTGCCGTCCGGATTCTTGTAGGCCTTCATGCCGCCGACGCCGATGCCCTTGCGCTGGCCCAGCGTGTAGAAGCTCAGGCCCACGTGCTCGCCCACCACCTTGCCGTCCGGCGTCTTCATCGGGCCCGGCTTGTACGACAGGTAGCGGTTGAGGAATTCGCGGAACGGCCGCTCGCCGATGAAGCAGATGCCGGTCGAATCCTTCTTGGCGGCGTTGGGCAGGGCCAGTTTCTCGGCGATCTTGCGCACTTCGGTTTTCGGGATTTCGCCCAGCGGGAACAGGGTCTTGGACAACTGCGCCTGGTTCAGGCGGTGCAGGAAGTAGCTCTGGTCCTTGGTGTGGTCGACCGCCTTGAGCAGCTCATGGCGCTCGCCGTTCTGGCGCACGCGCGCGTAGTGGCCGGTGGCGATCAGGTCGGCGCCCAGGTGCATGGCGTGGTCCAGAAAGGCCTTGAACTTGATTTCGGCGTTGCACAGCACGTCCGGGTTGGGGGTGCGGCCGGCCTGGTATTCGCGCAGGAAGTCGGCGAACACGCGGTCCTTGTATTCGCTGGCGAAGTTGACCGCCTCGATGTCGACGCCGATGACGTCGGCCACGCTGGCGGCGTCGATCCAGTCCTGGCGCGTGGAGCAGTATTCGGAATCGTCGTCGTCTTCCCAGTTCTTCATGAACAGGCCGACCACGTCGTAGCCTTGTTCCTTGAGCATCCACGCCGCGACCGAGGAATCGACCCCGCCCGACATCCCGATCACGACTTTTTTCTTGCTCATCTTACTTTCCTGCCTTATCCATTCGCGGTGCTCACCGCTTCCTTGTACACCGAGGTGTGGGTTTGTATCAGTTCCAGCGGGGCGCGGCGCCCGGCCAGGTATTCGTCCACGCATTGCAGCACGGTGGGGCTGCGGTGACGGTCGGCGCAGGCGGCCAGTTCGTCGCGCGTCAGCCACATGGTGCGCAGGATGCCTTCGTCCAGCGGACGGTCATGCTTGGCGCCCGGCACGCCGCAGAAGGTGAAGCGCAGATACGTCACTTCCTCGCCGGTGCGGTTGGAGGTGTAGCGCGACATGTACATGCCCACCAGCGCGGTCGGCGTGAAGTCGTGCGCGGTTTCCTCCAGCGTTTCGCGGATCACGGCCTGCTCCAGCGATTCGTGCGGGTCGAGGTGACCGGCCGGCTGGTTGATGCGGATGCCGTCGCTGGTCTCTTCTTCGATCAGCAAGAATTTGCCATCTTTTTCGACGATGGCGGCAACAGTAACAGAGGGTTTCCAGATACGCGGCATGAGTCATCCTTGAAAGAGCCGACATTTTAGCCTGTTCCGGGCATTTGGTTTGAACCCGCCTGCACCGAAAGATGGCTTCGTATTGAAAAATCGCAAGGTTTGTTGTGTTAATCCGTGTTTGACTGGGCGTTTTGCGCCAAATTGAGTGTTTTAACGGCAATTCATGATAAATAGTAATAAATGATGTGATAAAACCGCTATTTATTGATCTATAGATATTAAGTATGCTGGGGCCATCGAGGGGCGATGCTGTCCCGGCAATCCGTGTTAGATTCTAGTCAGTTTATCAATCCTTTGGAGGCACCATGAGAGTAGGCATACCGGCCGAGACGCGGCCGGGCGAAACCCGGGTAGCGGCAACGCCCGAGACAGTCAAGAAACTCGCAGCCAAGCATCAAGTGATCGTGCAAGCCGGCGCCGGGTTATCGGCATCGGTCACCGACGAGGCCTACGCGGCCGCAGGTGCGCAGATCGGCAGCGCGGCGGAAGCCTTTGCTGCGGACGTGGTTTTGAAAGTGCGTGCCCCGAATGCGGAGGAGCGCGGGCTGATCGCCGCCGGCACGGTGGTGATCGGCATGTTGAACCCCTTCGACGCCGACAACAACGCGGCGATGGCGACGGCCGGCTTGCAGGCCTTCGCGCTGGAGGCGGTGCCGCGCATCACGCGCGCGCAGTCGATGGACGTGCTGTCGTCGCAGGCCAACATCGCCGGCTACAAGGCGGTGATGGTGGCGGCCAACACGTACCAGCGCTTCATGCCGATGCTGATGACCGCGGCCGGCACCGTCAAGGCGGCGCGGGTGCTGATCATGGGCGTGGGCGTGGCCGGCCTGCAGGCGATCGCCACGGCCAAGCGCCTGGGCGCGGTGATCGAGGCGTCCGACGTGCGCCCGCCGGTCAAGGAGCAGGTCGAGTCGCTGGGCGCGAAGTTCATCGACGTGCCCTTCCTGACCGACGAGGAGAGGGAAATCGCCAAGGGCGTGGGCGGCTATGCGCGCTCGATGCCGGCCGACTGGATGCGTCGTCAGGCGGAGCTGGTGCATGAACGCGCCAAGCTGGCCGACATCATCATCACCACCGCGCTGATTCCGGGCCGTCCGGCGCCGGTGCTGATTTCCGAGGAGACGGTGAAGGCGATGAAACCGGGTTCGGTGATCGTCGACCTGGCCGTGTCGCAGGGCGGCAACTGCCCGCTGTCGGAGCTGAATAAAACCGTGGTCAAGCACGGCGTCCACATCGTCGGCGAGCCGGACCTGGCGACGCTGGTGGCGGCCGACGCGTCGGCGCTATACGCGCGCAACGTGCTGGACTTCCTCAAGCTGATCATCGACAAGGAAGACAAGCTGGTGATCGACCGCGAAGACGAAATCATCAAGGCCACGCTGCTGTGCTCGGGCGGCGAGCTGTTACGAAAATAATAGGGGAATCAATCATGGAAGTCAGCCACACCATCATCAATCTGATCATCTTCGTGCTAGCGATCTACGTCGGCTACCACGTGGTCTGGACCGTGACGCCGGCGCTGCATACGCCGCTGATGGCGGTCACCAACGCCGTCTCGGCGATCATCATCGTCGGCGCCATGCTGGCGGCCTCGCTGACCGAGGGCCTGATCGGCCAGGTCGCCGGCACCGTCGCGGTGGCGCTGGCCGCCGTCAATGTGTTCGGCGGCTTTTTGGTCACGCAGCGCATGCTGGAGATGTTCAAGAAAAAAGAGCCCAAGGCTAAGCCTCTGGTGGCCATCAAGGAGGAGCACGCATGAATTTCATCTCCATGAACCTGGTGACGATGATGTACCTGATCGCATCGGTGTGCTTTATCCAGGCGTTGAAGGGCTTGTCGTCGCCGTCGACGGCGCGCACCGGCAATGCGTTCGGCATGTCGGGCATGGCGATTGCCGCCGTGACCACCCTCGCGCTGATCCTGAAGCTGAAGGCGGAAGCCACGGCGGCCGCGGTGGCGGGCGCCTCGGGCGGCATGGGCCTCGGCCTGGTGGCGCTGGGCGTGATCGTCGGCGGCGGCATCGGCGCGGTGCTGGCCAAGAAGGTCGAGATGACCAAGATGCCGGAGCTGGTGGCGGCGATGCACTCGCTGATCGGCCTGGCCGCCGTGTGCATCGCGGTGGCTGCGGTGTCGGAGCCGCACGCCTTCGGCATCGCCGCCGTCGGCGAGGCGCTGCCGTTTGGTAACCGCATCGAGCTGTTCATCGGTACCTTTGTGGGCGCGATCACGTTCTCCGGTTCGGTGATCGCGTTCGGCAAGCTGTCGGGCAAATACAAGTTCCGCCTGTTCCAGGGCGCGCCGGTCAGCTTCGCCGGCCAGCACATGCTGAACCTGATCCTGGCCATCGTCATGGTGGGCCTGGGCCTGGCGTTCTGCTTCGCCGGCGGCACCGAGCCGGCCTGGCTGCCGTTCCTGATCATGACCGCGATCGCGTTCGTGCTGGGCGTGTTGATCATCATCCCGATCGGCGGCGCCGACATGCCGGTGGTGGTGTCGATGCTGAACTCGTACTCGGGTTGGGCCGCCGCGGGTATCGGCTTCTCGCTGAATAACTCGATGCTGATCATCGCCGGTTCGCTGGTCGGTTCGTCCGGCGCGATCCTGTCCTACATCATGTGCAAGGCGATGAACCGTTCGTTCTTCAACGTGATCCTGGGCGGCTTCGGTGGCGCGCCGGTGGAGGCGGGTGCGGCTGGTTCGAAGGAGCAGCGTCCGGTCAAATCCGGTTCGGCCGACGATGCGGCCTTCATCATGGCCAATGCGGAAAGCGTGATCATCGTGCCGGGCTACGGCCTGGCCGTGGCGCGCGCGCAGCACTCGCTGAAGGAACTGGTCGAGAAGCTGACCCACAAGGGCGTGACCGTGAAGTATGCGATCCACCCGGTGGCGGGCCGCATGCCGGGCCACATGAACGTGCTGCTGGCGGAGGCCGAGGTGCCGTACGACCAGGTGTTCGAGATGGAGGACATCAACGGCGAATTCGGCCAGACCGACGTGGTGCTGATCCTGGGCGCCAACGACGTGGTCAACCCGGCCGCCAAGGATCCGAAATCGCCGATCGCCGGCATGCCGATCCTGGAGGCGTACAAGGCCAAGAGCATCATCGTCAACAAGCGTTCGATGGCTTCCGGCTACGCGGGCCTGGACAATGAGCTGTTCTACCAGGCCAATACGATGATGGTGTTCGGCGATGCGAAGAAGGTCATCGAGGACATGGTCAAGGCCGTGGAGTAGGTTGTGCTGTGATGCGTGATTCATAATTTGTGAATGGTTCGTTGGTATTTGGCCGATTGATGGTGGGGTTGATGAAGCATACGATGGCTACATCAACCCACCTCAAGGAGTCTCACCATGAACCGCTTACAAAACAAAGTCGCCATCGTTACTGGCGCATCGTCGGGCATCGGCCGCGCTACCGCCAAGTTGTTTGCCGCTGAAGGCGCGCGCGTCGTCGTTGCCGCGCGTCGTCAGGCCGAGCTGGAGTCGTTGGTGGCGGAAATCGTCGCCGACGGCGGCCAGGTCATCGCGCTGGCTGGCGATGTCACTTCCGAATCGTTCAATGCGCAACTGGTGGCCGCCGCGGTCGAAGCGTTCGGCCGGCTGGACATCGCTTACAACAACGCCGGCACGCTGGGCGAAATGGGCGCCACCACCGGCGTCTCGGAGCAGGGCTGGAGCGAGACCATCGCCGCCAACCTGACCAGCGCCTTCCTCGGCGCCAAGCATCAAATTCCTGAAATGATCAAGCATGGCGGCGGTTCGGTGATCTTCACTTCGACCTTTGTCGGCTACAGCTTTGCCTTCCCCGGCGTGGCGGCTTACGCGGCCAGCAAGGCGGGGCTGATCGGTTTGACGCAGGCGCTGGCGGCGGAGTATGGCGCGCAAGGTGTGCGGGTGAATTCGGTGTTGCCGGGCGCGGTCGATACGGCGATGTATCGCGATATGAACAACACGCCGGAATCGGCTGCCTTCGTCACCAACCTGCATGCGCTGAAACGCGTGGCGCAGCCGGAGGAACTGGCGCGCTCGGTGCTGTACCTGGCTTCGGACGACTCGTCCTTCGTCACCGGCACCGCTTCGCTGGTCGATGGCGGCGCTTCGATCACGCGCACTTAATAGGCCACGTCTTCCAGGCGGTAGCGGAATTTGCGCCGCTCTGGAAGATCCCAGCCCGGTTCTCGGTCGGTGTTTCGGGCGGGAGCCATTGGCAAGGGCGCCACCGCTGGTGCTGGTGCGGAAACCGGCGCCGGCATCAGTTCGGTCACCGGCATCGGCTGCGTAGCGGGGGAGGTCATCGGCGGCTTCTGCGCGCTTTCTTTTTCCTGTCTCGCCAGTTCTTTGCGCAGCAGGTTCGCCATCTTGAAATGCTTGTCGCCAGGACGGCGCACCGACAAGTCAAACCACGCGTTGCGCGCGGTGCGCGCGAAGGAGCGGGCAAACTCGTTGGGGGAGACGGACTGCCCTTTGTGCATGATCTTGTCTCCTTCAACGCAAGCGTAGTTGTGCTCACCGTAGCTCCATGAGCGCAGGACCGTGCCTTCCGGCAGAAACAGCGATTTCCATTGATAGCCGCGCATGTTGGCCGGGTCGCCATCCGGTGGTAGCGAGGTCTTCGCGTCAAGCCAGAATTCCAGCGCCTTGTTGATTGCTTCCGAAAGGTCTTGTACGCCGCCTTCCCGGCGCAGTTGCTCGACCAGCCGGAGCAGGGTATGGGGTGGGAGCTGCACGCTCATTGTGGTAAACATTCGCTTTCCTCCTCTCTTTTCTTCGCTTTTACTCACGTTAGATCGCAAACTTCGCGAGAAGTTCAAAAAGCGATGAGCGGTGAAGAAAAGCGAAGAAAAGCGAAGCCGAAAGCGACGGTTTACCACAAGGAGATGGAAAGGACACCCTCTGTGTGTATTCTCAGGTCAACTGCGCTCAAGTCAACGGCGGCCGTACATCATCAACTCGGCCAGTACGCCGCGCGCGGGAGCGACCATGTCGATGGCGGCCAGCGACAGGCCCAGCAGCGCTTGCGCCGGCGAATCGTTGGCGAAGATGCGGGCCATGGTGTCGGTCAGGCGCACGGTGGTGTCTCGGTCCTGGCGGCGCAGTTCGGTGAATTGCGCCAGCATGGTTGGATTGGCGCCTTGCGCCAGCAGGCGCGCCAGCACGGCGACGTCGCGCAGGCCGAGGTTCAGGCCTTGTCCCGCCACCGGGTGCAGCGTCTGCGCCGCGTTGCCGATGGCGACCGTGCGCGCGCCGCTGCGCGGATCGGCGTTCAGGCCCAATGGGAAGGCCAGCCGTGGCGAGGCGTGCGTGAAGTTGCCGACGCGCTCTCCAAACGCGGCGCCCAGTTCGGCCAGGAAGGCCGCGTCATCCAGCGATTGCAGGCGCGCCGCAGTATCGGGGCGCACGCACCAGACCAGCGAATAGTCCTCGCCTTGCGGCAGCAGTGCCAGCGGGCCTTGTTCGGTAAAGCGTTCGTAGGCGCGATGCGCGATCGGGCGGCTGCTGCGTACCTGCGCGATGACCGCGGTTTGCTGGTAGTCGCGGTGTTGGGCCTTGCTTTCCTGGTCGCTGAACAAGCCGCCTTCGGCCTGCACCACGATGGCGGCCGTGGCGCAGGCCGCGCCGGCGATCGTCAGCGCGACGGCGTCGGCGCCTTCGTCGATGGCTTCAACGCGGGCCGGGCGCAGCGTGGCGATGCCGGCGCGTTGGCAGACCGCGCCCAGCGCCGTCACCAGATCGCCGTAGCGCAGGACGTAGCCGAGCGCCGGCAGTTTGTGTTCGTCGCGGTCGATCAGGCTGCGGCCGAACTGGCCGCGGCGCGACACGTGGATCTGGTGGATCGCGGTGGCGGCCACCGGCCATGCGCCGATTTCTTCCAGTATCTGCCGGCTGCCCCACGACAGCGCGATCGAACGCGGGTCCTTGCTGGCTTGCTCCAGCGTCTTGGCGTCGACCAGCGCGATGCGCTGCGCCGGCGTGCCGCGTTTGGCCAGCAGCGCGGCGAGCGCCATGCCGGCCGGTCCCGCGCCGCAGATGGCGACATCAAAAGTGGTATCTGTCATTGCTGTTGCATCAGTTGTTCGATGTCGGCGACCGTCTTCGGCGCGGCGGCGCTCAGTATCGTGTGGCCGCCTGGCGTGACCAGCACATCGTCCTCGATGCGGATGCCGATGTTCCAGTATTCCTCCGGCACGCCTTCGGCCGGGCGCACATAGATGCCCGGCTCCACCGTCAGCACCATGTCCGCCTGCAGCGGGCGCGATGGCTTGCCTTCGGCCGCCGTGTCGCGGTACTGGCCGACGTCGTGCACGTCCATGCCCAACCAGTGTCCGGTGCCGTGCATGTAGAACTGCAGATAGCTCTTGTTGGCGACGATGTCGGCGATGCCGCCGTGCGCGTCCTGGTTCAGCAGACCCAGGTCCAGCATGCCTTGCGCCAGCACCTGCACCGCCGCCTCGTGCACGCCGGCATACGGCAGGCCGGGGACGATCGCTTGCAATGCCGCCGATTGCGCCGCCAGCACCAGTTCATACAGGCGCTTTTGCGGCGCGCTGAAACGGCCGTTGACCGGATAGGTGCGGGTGATGTCGGAGGCGTAGCCATCGAGCTCGCAGCCGGCGTCGATCAGTATCAGGTCGCCGTCGCGGCTCTGGGCGTTGTTGGCGCTGTAGTGCAGCACGCAGGCGTTGGCGCCCGCCGCGACGATGGAGTTGTAGGCCGGCGCCTGCGCGCCGTTGCGGCGGAACTCGTACAGCAGCTCCGCTTCGATTTCGTATTCGTACATGCCGGGCCTGGACGCGCGCATCGCCCGCGCGTGCGCCTGCGAGGAGATGGTGGCGGCGCGCAGCATGGTGGCCTGCTCGGCGGCGTCCTTGAACAGGCGCATTTCGTCGAGCAGCGGCAGCAGGTCGACCGCGCTGGCCGGCGGGGTGACGCCGGTGCGCGCCATGCGCCGCACGTTGGCCAGCCACAGCTTGACCTGCGCATCGAGCGCGCTGCCGAGCGCGTAGTACAGCGCCGGCGCGTCGGCCAGCAGCTTGCTGATTTCGCCGTCGAGGTCTTCGATGGCGTGGGCGGCGTCGAAGCCGAAGGCCGCGCGCGCGCCTTCCGGGCCGTGGCGGAAGCCGTCCCAGATTTCGCGTTCGAGGTTCTTCTGCCGGCAGAACAGGATGGAGCGCGCCGGCTCACCGGTAGCGGCGCGCGCGGCCACCAGCACCAGCACGCTCTCGGGCTCGGCGAAGCCGGTCAGGTAGTAGAAGTAGCTGTCGTGGCGGTACAGGTATTCGCTGTCGCTGTTGCGCGCGACTTCGGGCGCGGTCGGCAGCACCGCCACCGCGCCGGGCGGTATGTGCGCCAGCAGGCGCGCGCGGCGGGCGGCGTAGCTGTCCATCACTGCACGCCCTTGGCCAGCGGCGCGTTGAGCTGCTCGAGCTGCTGCACCGTGCCCAGGTTGTGCCACTCGCCTTCGTAGACTTCGGCGCCGACCTGTTGTTTGTCGGCATAGGCGCGGATCAGCGGTCCCAGCTTGGCGTATTCGCCGGGCGCGATGCCGTCGAACATTTCAGGGCGGTAGACGCCGACGTTGCCGAAGGTCCATTTCGGCGAGCCTTCGTTGGTCAGCGAGTACATCGTCAGGCCGAAGTCGCCCTCCGGATGGAAGTCCGGGTTGGGCACCAGGTAGAGCCAACAGATGTCGCGCTGGTCGGCCGGGTAGGGATGGCCCCACATGTCCTTGTCGTGCAACACGTCCTTGACCTGGGCGAAGTCGAAGTAGGGCATGTAGATGTCGCCCGACACCGCCACGAACGGCTCCTCGCCCAGCAGGTGGCGCGCGGTGGCGATGCCGCCGGCGGTCTCGAGCGCGGTGCTTTCATGCGAGTACAGCAGCCGGGCGCCGAACTGGCTGCCGTCGCCCAGCGCCGCCTCGATCTGCGCGCCCAGGTGGGCGGTGTTGATGACGATCTCGGTGATGCCGGCCCGCACCAGGTTGAGGATGTGCCAGACGATCAGCGGCCGGCCGCGCACCTTGAGCAGCGGCTTGGGCGTGGTGTCGGTCAGCGGGCGCATCCGCTCGCCGCGTCCGGCGGCGAAGATCATGGCTTTCATGCGCGCCGCCTCAGAAGGTGTAGCCGACTTGCGGCTGCTTGTCTTCCAGCTGGTCGAGCAGCCGCACCAGCGGCCGCAGCTCCTTGTAGCGGTTGGCGGTCTTGCGCACGTAGTCCATCACGGTCGGCAGGTCGTGCAGGTACTGGGCCTTGCCGTCGCGGTAGTTCAGGCGGCAGAACAGGCCGAGGATCTTCAGGTGGCGCTGCAGGCCGGCGTATTCGAAGTCCTGGTAGAAGGCGTCGATGTCCTGGCTGACCGGCAGGCCGAGCGACTTGGCGTGCTGCCAGTAGCGGATCGCCCAGTCCAGCACCAGTTCCTCGTCCCACTGCACGTAGGCGTCGCGCAGCAGCGAGGCCAGGTCATAGGTCATCGGGCCGTACAGCGCGTCCTGGAAGTCCAGCACGCCCGGGTTGCCGGCGTCCATCCACATCAGGTTGCGCGAGTGGAAGTCGCGGTGCACATACACCTGCTGCTGGGCGGTGACGTTGGCCAGGATGGCGTCGAACACCGCCTGCAGCTCGGCGCTTTGCTTGTCGCTCAAGGTGGCGTTCAGGTGCTTGGCTATGTACCACTCGGGGAACAGCATCATTTCGCGCAGCATGAAGGCGCGGTCGTACTCGGGCAGCACGCCGGGCTCGCTGGTGAGCTGGAACTTGACCAGCGCCTCGAGCGCCTCGGCGTACATGGTCGAGGCGTTGTCGTGGTCCAGCACCTGCAGGTAGGTGGTCACGCCCAGGTCGGACATCAGCAGGAAGCCGCGCTCGTAGTCGGTGGCGACGATGCGCGGCACCGTGACGCCGGCGTGGGTGAGCATTTCGTCAAGCTTGACGAAGGCCAGCACGTTCTCGCGCTCGGGCGGCGCGTCCATCACCACCAGGGTGGCGCCCAGCGCCCCTTGTTGATCAGGCAAGACATCGACGCGGAAATAGCGGCGGAAGCTGGCGTCGGCCGAGGCCGGGCGCGCGCTGGCCACGTCGACCACGTTCAAGGTGGCCAGCCAGGCGGTCAGCTGCTGCAGGCGCAGGTCGGGCGCGGCGCCGGAAGATGTATCGGAAGTTAAATTCTGTAATAAAGACATTAAGCGAGCCCTGGAAACCGGTGTTGGGTGAAGATTCCCATATAATAAGGGATTCAAATCAAAAAATCGCCTGCTATGGTGTTTCCTCCCTTCTTTTCATGAGTCGCATGCGCTGGCTTCCGGCCCCCCCCACCTCCTCGCAACGCTGGGCTTACGCCCTGACTGCCTTCGTCACCGCCACGGCGGTGCCCAGCTACGCCCAGAGCGTGCCGCCGAAGGCGCGCGCGCCCCGCGTGGAGGACAAGAACGCGGTCACCACCATCCAGGCCGAGGACATCAGCGGCCGCCCCGAGCGCGAAATCACGCTCGAGCGGGACGCCGAGCTGGTCAAGGACAAGACCCGCGTCAAGGCCGATACCGCCTGCTACCGCCAGGTCGAGGACGAGGTCGAGGCCCGGGGCCATGTCAAGATCTGGCGCTTCGGCGACTATTTCACCGGCGACGAGCTCAAGCTGAACATGGACAGCGGCAAGGGCTATATGCTCAACCCCACCTACCAGCTGGAGGCCAACCACGCCCAGGGCAAGGCCGAGCGCATCAACTTCATCAATGAAGACGAGGCGGTGGTGGTCAACGGCACCTACAGCACCTGCCAGGGGCCGAACCCGGACTGGTATCTGCGCTCGAACACCCTGAACCTGGACTCGGGGCGCGACGTCGGCACCGCCGGCAAGACCATCGTCTACTTCAAGGACGTGCCGGTGCTGGGCACGCCGGCGATGTCGTTCTCGCTGTCGGGCGCGCGCCGCTCGGGCTGGCTGTCGCCGATGCCGGGCTTCGGCTCCAAGGGCGCCGCCGAACTGACCGTGCCGTATTATTTCAACATCGCGCCCAACCGCGATCTGACGCTGTACCCCAAGATCATCCCGCGGCGCGGCTTCCAGCTGGGCGCCAACGGCCGCTATCTGGGCGAAACCAGCGGCGGCCTGTACCAGGGCGAGACCTATCTGGAATACTTGCCGCACGACAAGCAGTACGTGCCGGCCACGCCGGGCGGCTCGACCGACCGCTGGACCATCAGGTCCAGCCACGCCCAGGACTTGTCGCAGGACTGGTCCTACGGCTGGAGTTTGCGCGCCGCCTCGGACAACAACTATCCCAACGATTTCTCCAAGACCGTGTCGAGCTCGACCGAGCGCCAGCTGCTGCGCGAGCTGCGCACCGACTACCATGGCGACTTCTGGACGCTGACCGCGCGGGTGCAGAAATACCAGGTGCTGCAAGACCCGGAATCGCTGGTCGACAAGTCGCTGTTCGTGTCGCGCCCCTACGACCGGCTGCCGGCGATCAACTTCCACGCCGCCCAGTACGACGTCGCAGGCGGCTTCGACTGGGCCGTCGACAGCGAGCTGACCCGCTTCTACCACCCGACCCTGATCAACGGCACCCGCCTGGTGGCGATCCCGCAGCTGAGCTACCCGGTCGTCGGCCCCAGCTACTTCGTCACGCCCAAGGTGATGCTCAACCTGGCCAGCTACCAGCTCGACTCCTACGGCACCCAGGCGTCGGAAAACCTGTCGCGCGTGGTGCCGACGTTCTCGCTCGACTCCGGCCTGGTGTTCGAGCGCGACATCAAGTTCGGCGGCCGCGACATGACGCAGACGCTGGAGCCGCGCCTGTTCTACGTCAACACGCCCTACCGCGACCAGAGCAAGTTCCCGACCTTCGACACCGACGCCGCGACCTTCAACTTCAGCCAGATCTTCAGCGAAAACCGCTTCGTCGGCTCGGACCGCATCGGCGACGCCAACCAGCTGACGGCGGCGCTGGTGTCGCGCTTCCTCAACTCGGCCGGCGCCGAGACGCTGCGCCTGGCGTTCGGCCAGCGCTTCTACTTCCGCGACCAGCGCGTGCAGCTGGCCTCGACCACCCCGGTGGTCGATTCGCGCTCGGACATGCTGCTCGCCGCCACCGGCCGCATCTCGGACACCTGGGGCTTCGACAGCGCCGTGCAGTACAGCCCCAGCCAGAGCCGGGTGGTGTCGGAAAGCTACACCGCGCAGTGGACGCCGGGCCAGAAGAAGGTGCTCAACGCCGGCTACCGCTATCTGCGCGGCAGCTTCAAGAACCTCGAGCTGTCGAGCCAGTGGCCGATCTTCCAGCGCTGGTACGGCGTGGGCCGGGTCAGCTACTCGATGCAGGACAAGAAGATCCTCGAGAGCCTGGTCGGGCTGGAATACAACGGCGACTGCTGGGTGTTCCGCATGGGCGCGCAGCGCTTCGTGACCACCTCGACCAAGGCGTCGACGCCGATCTTCTTCCAGCTGGAGTTGAACGGCCTGTCGCACCTGGGCGTGGGCAACCCGCTCGAGGCGATGAAGAACAGCATTCCCGGTTATCAGCGTTTGAACGAAGGCTACGGCCGCTAAGGCCAGCCACCCCGGCGTCCGCCGCTGCAGCCAGGCAGCGGGCGCTTTTTGATCCTTTTACACCTGACTCATGAGCGTTCTTAAGATGAAGTTCGAAATGAAAATCCTCGCAGTCCTGTTGTGCACGGCCGCCCTGGGCGGCTGCAGCCTGTTCTCGAAGAAGCCGGCCCCGGCCGCTCCAGCGCCGGCCGCCAGCGCCGCCCCGGCCGCCGCGCCGGCGCTCAACACCACGCCGGCCGCCGCCGCCAAGGCGGGAGCCAAGGCCGACGGCAAGGGCTTCCTGCCGCCGGGCGAGTCGGGCAACGTGGCGATCGACTCGATCGTGGTGGTGGTCAACGACGACGTCATCACCCAGCGCGAGCTGGCCAACCGCATCAAGTCCGTCACCGCGCGCATGAAGGCGCAGAACGTGCAGATGCCGGATCCGGCCGACCTGCGCCGCCAGCTGCTCGAGCGCATGATCGTCGAGCGCGCCCAGCTGCAAATGGCCAAGGAAATGGGCGTGCGGGTCGACGACCAGCAGCTCGACCGCGCCATCGGCCGCATCGCCGAGGCGCAGAAGCTGTCGGTGCAGGACCTGCGCAACCAGATGGAGAAGGATGGCACGCCGTACGCCGCCTTCCGCGAGGATATCCGCGAGGAGATCATCATGCAGCGCCTGCGCGAGCACGAGGTCGACGCCAAGATCCAGATCTCCGAGGCCGAGGTCGACAGCTTCATGGCCGCCGAGAAGGCCGCCGCCGCCGAACAGTTCGAGATCAACATCTCGCAGATCATGGTGCGCATTCCCGACAACGCCACCGCCGAAGTGATCGCCCAGCGCCGCGCGCGCGCCGAGGAAGTGATGCGCCAGCTGCGCACCGGCGCCGACTTCGCCAAGATGGCCGGCACCTATTCCGACGCCAGCGACGCCCTGCAGGGCGGCGTGGTCGGCTGGCGCCAGCCCGAGCGATTGCCGCCGGTGTTCGCCGAGGCGCTGACCAAGCTCAAGCCTGGCCAGGTCACGCCCATCATCAAGAGCGTGGGCGCGTTCCACATCCTCAAGGCGGTCGACCGCCGCAGCCTGGCCGAGGCGCAAGCCGTGGCCGCGGTGCAGCAGTCGCACGTGCGCCACATCCTGATCAAGGTGACGCCGACCATGAGCGCGGCCGACGCCAAGCGCAAGCTGGCCGAACTGAAGGAACGCCTGGACAACAACGCCGCCAAGTTCGAGGACCTGGCGCGGCTGGTGTCGAACGACGGCTCGGCCGCCAAGGGCGGCGACCTGGGCTGGCTGTACCCGGGCGACATCGTGCCCGAGTTCGAGGCGGCGATGAACAACCTGAAGATCGGCGAAGTGAGCCAGCCGGTGGAAACCAGCTTCGGCATCCACCTGATCGAAGTGTTGGAGCGCAAGAGCGACGACGTCTCGAAAGAGCGCGAGCGCAACACCGCGCGCCAGGCCATCCGCGAGCGCAAGGTCGAGGAAGCGGCGGAAAGCTGGCAGCGCGAAGTGCGCGACCGCGCCTACGTCGAGTACCGCACCGAAGACGGCGCCGCCGCCAAGTAAGTTCAACCGCAAGCAACCAGGGGAGCACGCGTGAGCGCCACTTTGCAAACCGGGCGCAGCACGCTGCGTCCCGCGATCGCCGTCACCGTCGGCGAGCCGGCCGGCATCGGCCCGGAGATTTCCATCCGCGCCGCCTGGGCGCGCCGCCACGACGTCAACTGCGTGCTGCTGGGCGACGCCGCCTTCCTGGCCATGACGGCCAGCCAGATCGATCCCGAGATTCATTTGTCGGCGCTGTCGCTGCAGGCGGTGCGCAACGGCGGCCTGCCGCAGTTCGGCCCGGGGCGCGTCAGCGTGATCGACGTGCCGCTGGCCGCGCACGTCGTGCCGGGCAAGCTGGACCGGGAAAACGGCCGCAGCGTGCTGGCCACCTTGGACGCCGCCATCGAAGGCGTGCGGGCCGGCTGGTTCCAGGCGGTGGTCACCGCGCCGCTGCAAAAGAGCACCATCAACGAGGCCGGCGTGAAGTTCTCCGGCCACACCGAATACTTCGCCGACCAGACCGGCACCGCGCAGGTGGTGATGATGCTCGCCGGCCAGCCGCCGGCGCCGGCCGGCCGGCCGCTGCTGCCGCCGCTGCGCGTCGCGCTGGCCACCACCCATGTGCCGTTGAAGGACGTGGCCGCCGCGCTGACGCAGGACGGCTTGGCGCGCGTGCTCGACATCCTCGACCATGACTTGAAAGCCAAGTTCGGCATCGCCGCCCCGCGCATCCTGGTGTGCGGCCTGAACCCGCACGCGGGCGAGGGCGGCTACCTGGGGCGCGAAGAGATCGACGTCATCGCGCCGGCCATCGCGGCGGCGCAGGCGCGCGGCATCGCCGCCTCCGGCCCGTATCCGGCCGACACCCTGTTCCAGCCCAAATACCTGCAAGACGCCGACTGCGTGCTGGCCATGTACCACGACCAGGGCTTGCCGGTGCTCAAATACGCCACCTTCGGCCAGGGCGTCAACATCACGCTGGGCCTGCCGCTGATCCGCACCTCGGTCGACCACGGCACCGCGCTCGACCTGGCGGCCCGGGGCCTGGGCCTGGCCGACTGCGGCAGCATGGCCGCCGCGCTCGACACCGCGCTGGCCATGGTCAACAGCCAGGCCGCCTCCTCCTCACCCCTCAAACAAGAACAACCATGAAACACGTCGCCCGCAAACGCTTCGGCCAAAATTTTTTACACGATAAATACGTCCTGTCCAGCATCACCGAGGCGATCGCCCCGGCGCCGGACGACGCGATGGTCGAGATCGGGCCCGGCCTGGGCGCGATGACCGAGCAGCTGATGCGCAGCTTGAAGCAGATGCACGTGGTCGAGCTCGACCGCGACCTGGTGGCGCGGCTGGAAAAGACCTACAACCCGGCCAAGCTGACCATCCACGCCGGCGACGCGCTCAAGTTCGACTATGGCAGCATTCCGGTGCCGGCCGGGCAAAAGCTGCGCATCGTCGGCAACCTGCCGTACAACATCTCCAGCCCGCTGCTATTCCACCTGGCGACGTTCGCGCCGCAGGTGCAGGACCAGCATTTCATGCTGCAGAAGGAAGTGGTGGAGCGCATGGTGGCCGCGCCGGGCAGCAAGACCTACGGCCGGCTGTCGGTGATGCTGCAGTGGCGTTACGACATGACGCTGCTGTTCGTGGTGCCGCCGGAGGCCTTCGATCCGCCGCCGAAGGTGGAGTCGGCCATCGTGCGCATGATACCGGTGGCCCAGCCGCTGGCGTGCGACGGGCCGACCCTGGAGGCGGTGGTGTTGAAGGCGTTCTCGCAGCGTCGCAAGGTGATCCGCAACTGCCTGGCCGGCATGTTCACCGAAGCGCAGATCGTCGAAGCCGGCATCGACCCGACCATGCGTCCGGAAACCGTGGGTCTGGCGCAGTACGTGGCGCTGGCCAACCTGCTCAAGTAAGCAAGGCGGGGTCAAAGGCGAATGTCAGACTTGACCCTCGCTTTCTTTTTCGTCGGGCAAAAAAAAGCCCGCTGGTGAAAGCGGGCTAAATCCAATTCCTTTGCAAGAAGTGGAGGAGACAAATGAAGTATGCTGCGGCGCGGCATATAACGCAAGTTTATTTTTAGAATATCGAACATCACGATAACGTATAACTCTCCGGCCGCCGCGCCGCGCATTCCGCGCGGCGCTCCCACCTCTGGATTACTTCGGTTTGCAGCTCAGCGTCACGTTGCTGATGTTGGCGCCGTTGACCACGCCGGTGTTGTTGGCCAGCGAGCAGTTGAGGTCGTCCGGCTGCGACAGGATGGTCACGCCGTAGGCGGAACCGTCGGCCACCGACGAGGCAAACACGTACTCGCCCTTGCCCAGCACGGCATCCGTGGCGGCGGCGCTCGATACCGAGACCTGGCCGCCGGTGGAGCCGTTCAGCAGCACCACGACGCGCGGGACGGCGGCCACTGCGGCGGTGGTGCCGCTGGCGGCGACCGCCTCGGATTTGTTGAACAGGCCGATGAACGGGCCGCCCACCGAGTAGCTGTTCTGGACGCAGTTGATGATCACGGCGATCGCCACCGTATGGCCGGCCGAGCCGGAGCCGCCCGACACCGGTGCGCAGGTCTGGTGCGACGGGTTGGTCAGCACGGTGACGTTGTACTCGGTGCCGTAGGGGATTTGCCTTGGCATCGCGAAGCTGGTGGTGGCCGGCGCCACCGGCAGCCTGTCGTCGCCGTTGGCCAGCACCAGGCCTGTGCCGGTCAGGCCGTTGATCGTGCCCTGCACGGCGAATTGGGCCTTGCCGCCGCAGGCGGACAGCGCGGCGGCCAGCATCAGCGCCGCTACGGCGCTCAAAGTCGAAAATTTCATCAATTACTCCAAAAAGAGGCGGATCGGCCGGCCATCGCGATGCGGGCCGGCGCCGGAATTACTTGCAGGTGACGGTCACGCCGAGGAAGCTGCTGGCCGGCATGGTGCCGACATTGCTGGACAGCGTGCAGGTCTGGGCCGGATCTTTCGGCTGTGACAGCACGGTCACGCCATAGGGCGAGCCGTCGCCGACCGTGTTGCCGAAGGTGAACGAGACCGGCGCGCCGGCGGTGGCCGGCGGCGGTACGTTGACGGTGTCGGCGCCGTTGGCCAGGATCAGGCCCGTGCTGCTGAGGCCGGTAACGGTGCCGCCCAGGGTGTAAGGGTTGGCCTGGCAGGTGAACTGGATCGAGTACGAGGTGTAGGCGTTGGCCTTGCCGACGTTGCTGGTGCCGACCGGTTTGCAGCTGCCGCCGGTGGGCGGGGTCAGCACGGTGACATTGAACTCTTCATCGACCGCCGCCAGCTTGGTGAACACAAAGCTGCTGGCATTGGCGGCGATAGGCAGTTTTTCGCCGGTCTTGTTGTTGACCAGGACCAGGTCGGGCTTGGTCAGGCCGGTGATGGTGCCGGACAGGGCCAGGTTGCCATTGCCGCCGCCGCAGGCGTTCAGCAAGGCGGCGCACACCAGGGCCAGGCCCGAACGCAGATACAAACTTTTCATAAAAATCTCTCTTAAAAACGTATAGGGCCCGGCAACACTCGGGTCCAGCATCTTACACGGAATGGCCCGTATTTTAGTGCATTTGCTCAGGCCGGACCGCTCAGCGATGTAACAGCTTGTGACACTTGCGGCGGCGCCGTCGCCTAGTTGACCTGCGCCCGCTCGCAGCGCGAACGCTTGCCGTCGAGCCGGCACGTGTTGCGCACCCGGCCTTGCTGGTCGTGCACCCGCACCAGCCACTGGTCGGCGCCCAGCCGCTCCATGCTCATGAAACCGAAGCCGTCGACCCAGGAACTGAACTGCTCGACCTGCGCGCCCGGCGCCGGCGTCACGCCGTCCGGCAAGCGTTCCGGCAGCGGCACGGTGTCCTCGGCGGTGCCGGAAAAGCCGGAAATGAACTGGCTCGGATGGCCGCTGGCGAAGCTGACCTGCTGCCACAGATGCACATGGCCGGACAGCATCGCCTGTATGCCGTCCGGCAGCAGCTGCGCGTTGAGCGAACCGAAGGCTTGCTGCAGGCCGGCGTCGCCCGGCAGCAGCACGGTGGCGCCGTCGGCCTTGCGGTCGGCGCCCATGCCCAGCAGCGGATGGTGGACGATGCCGAGGTTGCGCGGCGCCTGCCGCGCCAGCGCCTCCAGCTTGCGGTACAGCTCGCGGTACTTGTCGTAGCCCAGCTCGCCCGGCTTGAGGCCCTTCCAGCTGGTGCTGGCGCTGTCGAGCACCAGCAGCTGGGTGTCCTGGCCGATAGTCACGGCGTAGGGATCGCTGTAGTTGCCGACGGCGTCGTCGGCGGCGCGGTTGCAGTCGCGCCCGGGCAGCAGCGGGCGCGGATCGAGCAGGCGCCAGTAGCCCTGGCCGCCGCGCAGGCAGTTTTCGTGGTTGCCGCGCGCCATCACCCACGGCGCCGCCTGCAGCAGCGCCGCGCCGGGCGCGAAGAAATCGGCGTTCCAGGCGTCCCAGCCGTAGCCCCAGGGGCTGCCGGCGCAGCCGGCGTTGCCGTCCGGGCAAGCGTTTTCGCGGTAGTGGTAGTCGCCCACGTGGATCACCAGTTCCGGGCCCCACGCGGCGGCGGCGGCGGCGATGGCGGCGAATGGGTAGGCGGCGCCGTCGTTGCAGGCCTGGTAGCTGTGGCTGTTTTTTTGCAGGCGGCAGCCGGTGTCGCCGAGCACGACGATGCGCCGTGGGGCCGCGCTCGGCAGCGGCAGCGGCCGGCCCAGCACGCTCGCCTGGCCATAGCTGCCGGCGGCCGGCAGCGGCGCCTCGCAGGTCAGCAGCGGGAAGGCGGCCGGTTTGGAATCGGCCGGGGCCGACGGCGTGCTGCGCAGCGCCAGGGTGGCGGCCGGCGCGCGCAAGGCCATCGGCTGCGCGCGCTGGTCGATGACGATGTCGGGGCAGGCGGGGGCGGCGATCAGCACGCGCGCCACGGCGGCGCCCTGTTCGCCCAGCACCACGAAGGAGGAAAAGGCCGGCGCCTGGCCGACGGTGGCGCAGCCGGCCAGCATGGCGCTCAGCAGGGGCGGCGCCCAGCGGCGGCAAATCGTCACAAACATAGTCAAAGGCACGGCGGCTCCAGCGGGGGAATCCGATGTTACCATGCCGTCGCCAAGCGGCGATCGGTGCGACAATATGCGGATTCCAATTTTCCCTGCCCGCCATGAACTATCGCCGCCCGCACGTCCTGCTGTTCGACCTTGATGACACCCTGTGGCCGATCGGCCCGGTGATCGCGGCGGCGGAAACCAGCTGGCACGCCTGGCTGGCCGAGCACGCGCCCGAGGTGGCGCAGCGCTACTCGATCGCCGAGCTGCGGGCGCGCCGCATGGCCTTGCTGGAGCGGCGTCCCGAGCTGGTCGTCGACCTGTACCAGCTGCGCCGCGTGGCGCTGGAGCAGGCCTTCGCCGAGGCCGGCGCCGACGCCGCCCACATCGAGGGCGCCATGCGCCATTTCCAAGTGCAGCGCAACGCCGTCACGCCGTACGCCGACGTGCTGCCGGCGCTGGCCGAGCTGCAGGCGCTGCTGCGGCTGGGCGTGATCACCAACGGCAACGCCGACCTTGAAGTCATCGGCCTGCACCACCATTTCGAAACCGTGCTGGCCTCGTCGCGCTTCGGCCGCGCCAAGCCCGATCCGGCCATCTTCCTGGCCGCCTGCGAGGCGATGGGCGTGGCGCCGCAGGACGCGGTCTACGTCGGCGACGACCTGCGGCTGGACGTGCAGGGCGCGCAGGGCGCCGGCCTGCGCGCGGTATGGATGAACCGCGCCGGCAGCACGGCGCACCTGGAGGCCGGCGTGGCGCCGGACGCCATCTGTGCAAGTTTCGATGCACTTCTGGCATGGGTGCGCGGGCAAATGCAGCATTGACGCCACGCCGCGGCCCCTGTCCGGCGCAGAGCGTGCATAATAAGCAGAAATACCATCAGTGAATGACCATGCAACTCGATACACGCGCACAAACCCTGCTCAAGGCCCTCGTCGAACGCTACATCGCGGACGGGCAGCCGGTGGGCTCGCGCGCCCTGTCCAAGATTTCCGGGCTGGACCTGTCGCCGGCGACCATCCGCAACATCATGGCCGACCTGGAGGAGCTGGGCTACGTCGCCAGTCCCCACACCTCGGCCGGGCGGGTGCCGACGCCGCGCGGCTACCGCATCTTTGTCGACACCCTGCTGACGGTGCAGCACCTGGACGAGCAATCGGTCGAAGGGCGCATGCGGCTGCAGGCGCCGCAGCCGCAGAAGATGATTGCCAACGCGGCGCAGATGCTGTCGTCGCTGTCGCAGTTCGCCGGCGTGGTGCTCAGTCCGCGGCGCGAATCGGTGTTCCAGCAGATCGAGTTTTTGCGGCTGGGGGAGAAGCGCATCCTGCTGGTGATCGTCGGCCCGACCGGCGACGTGCAGAACCGGCTGTTGCTGACCGACGTAGACTACAGCCCGGCGCAGCTGGTGCACTCGGCCAACTACATCAACCAGAACTACGGCGGCCTGGCCTTCGACGAAGTGCACATGCGGCTGCAAAACGAAGTGCGCCAGCTGCGCGATGACATGGGGCGGCTGATGCAGGCGGCGGTGGAGGCGGGCAGCGAGGCGATGGCCGACAGCTCGGACGACATGGTCATCTCCGGCGAGCGCAACCTGTTGTCGGTGAGCGACCTGTCGTCGAACATGACGTCGCTGCGGCAGATGTTCGACATGTTCGAGCAGAAGACGGGCTTGATGCAGCTGCTCGACGTCTCGAGCAAGGCCAGCGGCGTGCAGATCTACATCGGCGGCGAATCGAGCCTGGTGCCGATGGACGAGATGAGCGTGGTCACCGCGCCCTACATGGCCAACGGCAAGATCGTCGGCACCTTGGGAGTGATCGGCCCGACCCGCATGGCGTACGAGCGGGTGATACCGATCGTCGACATCACGGCCAAGCTGCTGTCGAACGCGCTGAGCCACAACTAAGCGGGGGGCAGACCCCCGAGGTTTTAAGGGCGGTGCGGGCAGGCGGTCTTGGTGCAGTTGCCGTAGATCGCCAGCGCATGCTCGGCAATCTTGAAGCCGCGCTCCTTGGCGATGATCTGCTGGCGCGATTCGATTTCCTCGTCGAAGAATTCTTCCACCCGGCCGCAATCGAGGCACACCAGGTGATCGTGGTGCGAACCTTCGTTCAATTCGAAAATCGCCTTGCCCGTCTCGAAGTGGTTGCGGTTCAGCAGGCCGGCCTGCTCGAACTGGGTCAGCACGCGGTACACGGTCGCCAGACCCACGTCCATATTGTCGGACAGCAGGATCTTGTAGACATCCTCGGCGGTCAGGTGGCGCACTTCGCTGTTCTGGAAAATGTCCAGGATTTTCAGGCGGGGCAGCGTGGCTTTCAGGCCGCTGGCCTTCAGGTCGGTAGGATTGTTGCTCATGATGTCGACTCTTTGAGTGGTTGGCGATTGCGAGCCGACAGTTTAACGCACTCCGACAGGCGCCGCACCTTCAACGCGAGACGCGCCCTCCCGCGTGAAATTTACATTTGCAATGTTTTACAATTAATCTTTATAAAACAAGGACATAGTTCCGGATTTGCAGGATAATGCGAACTCTCCGAGTGCCCGCGCAGCCCCATCTCGCACCTTGTGCTTTATGATATAGCGTTTTTCGGCACTTCCGCTCGATCAGATTGAGGACAACCATGCGCGTCACCCAGGCTTTATCGCAGTCTTTGTTGCACCGTTTCACCCGCCGCGCGCCGCTGCTCGCCGGCGCTGTTTGCGTCGCGCTGGCCGCGGGCGGCTGCGCGTCCAACACCACGCTGGGCGAGAAATCGACCGACGTCAAGGAAACCGGCACCACGCTCGACGCCAACAAGGGCGCGCAAACGACCACCATCACCAAGCTGCAGAAGTTCATGTGGTTCTTCTCGCCGTATCGTCCGGACATCCAGCAGGGTAACTTCGTCTCCGAAGAGATGCTGTCGCAACTGAAGGCCGGCATGACGCGCGACCAGGTCCGCTTCATCTTCGGCACCGCGCTGCTGGCCGACCCGTTCCACGCCGACCGCTGGGACTACGCCTTCCGCATGGCCAAGGGCAACGGCGAAATCACCACCAGCCGCGTGATCGTGTTCTTCGACAAGGACGGCAAAGTGGCGCGCTGGGAAGGCGGCAACCTGCCGACCGAAAAAGAATACATCGCCCGCATCGCCGGCCCGGCGCCCAAGGTCAAGAAGGACCTGAGCGTGCCGGACGCGCGTCCGGTCGGCAATACCTCGCCGATTCCGGCCGGCAGCGACAACTCCGCCGCCTCGCCGGTCGGCGTCACGGTGAACAACGACAAGAAATAAGCACGAGGACAGACGCATGACAGACCTGAACATCGCCATCGCCGGCGCCGGCGGCCGCATGGGCCGCATCCTGATCGAAGCGGTGCTCGACGCGCCCGACGCCACCCTGTCCGGCGCGCTGGACCGCGCGGGCTCGGCCAACGTCGGCAGCGACGCCGCCGCCTTCCTCGGCAAGCCGGCCGGCGTGCCGGTGGAGTCCGACCTGGCCAAGGGCCTGGCCGGCGCCCGGTTCCTGATCGACTTCACCCGTCCCGAAGGCACGCTGGAGCACCTGGCCTATTGCGCCGAGCACGGCATCAAGATGATCATCGGCACCACCGGCTTCGACGACGCCGGCAAGGCGGCCATCGCCGAGGCGGCCAAGAAGACCGCCATCGTGTTCTCGCCCAACTTTAGCGTCGGCGTCAACGTCACGCTCAAGCTGCTGCAACAGGCGGCCAAGGCGCTGGCGGTCGGCTACGACATCGAAGTGATCGAAGCCCACCACCGCCACAAGGTCGACGCCCCGTCCGGCACCGCGCTGAAGATGGGCGAAGTGCTGGCCGACGCGCTCGGCCGCGACCTGAAGGATTGCGCCGTCTACGCGCGCGAAGGCGTGACCGGCGAGCGCGATCCGTCGTCGATCGGCTTCGCCACCATCCGCGGCGGCGACATCGTCGGCGACCACACGGTGCTGTTCGCCGGCACCGGCGAGCGTATCGAGATCAGCCACAAATCGAGCAGCCGCGTGACCTACGCGCACGGTTCGCTGCGCGCCTGCCGCTTCCTGGCCGACAAGGCCACCGGCCTGTACGACATGAACGACGTGCTGGCGCTGAACTGATGATGCCCAACCACTTCACCCTGGCCAGCTACTGGGAGCAGGGCGACACCATCAGCCACATCGTGGCGCTGGTGTTGCTGGCGATGTCGCTGGTGAGCTGGTTCTTCATCCTGGCCAAGAGCTATGCCGCGTGGCGCATCCGCCGCAGCGCGCCGGCGGTGCAGGCGTTCTGGGAGGCGCCGTCGATGCAGGACGGCGTCGCCGCGCTGAGCTTGGCCGATCCCGAGCAAGTGTTCCTGCCGCTGGCGCAGCAAGGCGCCGCGCAATTGAAAGCCGCCGGGCGCGCTTCGCTGGGCGGCGAGATGGGCCATGCGGCGCAAGTGACGCGCGTGCTGCGCGTGGCGATCCAGAACTCCACCAACCGCCTCGAAAGCGGCCTGACCCTGCTGGCGTCGATAGGCGCCACCGCGCCCTTCGTCGGCCTGCTGGGCACGGTCTGGGGCATCTACCATGCGCTGGCCAATGTGTCGGCCAGCGGCACGGTGCAGATCGACAAAGTGGCCGGCCCGGTGGGCGAGGCGCTGATCATGACCGCCATCGGCCTGACGGTGGCGATCCCCGCCGTCTTGGCGTATAACGGATTCAACCGCGTCAACCGGCTGACCCTGGCCGAGCTGGACGCCTTCGCGCACGACCTGCACGCGTATTTGACGAAGTAACGGAGGGGGTCAAGTCTGACATTCGGACACGTGCTCTGCCGTAGCGGCCGCTACGGCAGAGCACGTGTCCGAATGTCAGACTTGACCCCCGTTTTTGGGAGCAACTATGAGTTTTGGCGCATTCAACCACCACCGCAATCCCGGCCCGATGGCCGACATCAACGTCACGCCGATGGTGGACGTGATGCTGGTGCTGCTGGTGATCTTCATCCTCAGCGCGCCGATGTTCACCCACGCCGTCAAGCTGGACCTGCCGAAAGCGCAGGCGCAAGCGAGCCCGCAGCAGGCCGCGACGGTCACGCTGTCGATTGATGGCGCCGGCAAGATATTCTGGAATAACGACCCGGTCGAGCAGAGCGTGCTGGAAGCGCGCCTGGTCGAGGCGGCCAGGCTGGAGCCGCAGCCGGAACTGCAACTGCGCGCCGACAAGGACACCCGCTACGAAGTGGTGGCCCAGGTGATGGCGGCCGCGCAGTCGAATGGATTAACCAAGCTGAGCTTCGTCACCGACGGCTCGGCGCCCCCCCAGAAAGAGAAAAAATAATGGCAACCGCAGAACTGAACGGCGCGGCGATCACCGACTTTGACGCCTTCCACGCCGCCTGCAAGGCCGCGCTGGGCTTCCCCGACGGCTACGCTAACACGATGGACGCCTGGGTCGATTGCCTGAGCTATCTGCGCGACGAAGACGGCATGAGCAAGTTCCGCCTGAAGCCGAACGAAGTGCTGGAAATCGTCATCACGGGCGCGGAGGCGATGAAGGCCGCCGTGCCGGATATCCTGGAAGAGATGACTTACTGCGTGGCCGGCATCAACGAGCGCTACGAAGACTACGGCGAGAAGCCGGCCCTGAAGCTTACGCTGCGCTAACCGGGGCTGCCACACCCGCAGGCACGGCGTTCGGGATCAGCGCCTTGGCGCCGGTCTCGCCCGGTGCCAGGGTCAGCACCTCGTAGCCGGTCTCGGTCACCAGCACCATGTGCTCCCATTGCGCCGACAAGGATTTGTCGCGCGTCTCGACGGTCCAGCCGTCGTTCAATTCCTTGGTCGCCGCCTTGCCGGCATTGATCATCGGTTCGATCGTGAACAGCATGCCCGGCTTGAGCACCACGCCCTGGCCCGGACGGCCGTAGTGCGCCACCTGCGGCTCCTCGTGATAGACCATGCCGATGCCGTGGCCGCAGTAATCGAGCACCACGCTGTAGCCGGCCTTCTCGGCGATGGTCTGGATCGCGAAGCCGACGTCGCCCAGGGTGGCGCGCGGCTTGACGGCGCGGATGCCGGCCCACATCGCCGAATAGGTGGTCTCCACCAGCTTGCGCGCCGCCTTCGACGGCTCGCCGACGTAGTACATGCGGCTGGTGTCGCCATGCCAGCCGTCGCGGATGACGGCGACGTCGATGTTGATGATGTCGCCATCCTTGAGGATGTGGTCTTCCGCCGGAATGCCGTGGCACACCACGTGGTTGACCGAGCTGCACACGGTGGCCGGGAAGCCGCCGTAGCCGACATTGGCCGGGATCGCCTGCTGCACGTTGACGATGTAGTCGTTGCACAGCTGGTCGAGGTAGGCCGTGCTGACGCCCGCCTTGATGTGCGGCGTGATCATGGTCAGCACGTCGGCCGCCAGCTGGGCGGCGACGCGCGCCAGGACGATTTGCTCGGGCGACTTGATCAGGTTGGCGTTGCGACGGGACATGGGACTACCTCTTTCATTTTTTAAGCCGCGTATTCTGCCACAACCGCTAGCGCACCGCTTTCAAGTCGAAGTGCGGGTTGTCAATAAGGCAAAGCAAATTACCGAACGGATCGGCCAGTTCGACCGTCTTGATGTTCTCGCCGACGTCCTGGATCGCGCCGTGCACGGTGGCGCCCAGCGCGACGATGCGCTCGACTTCGGCGGCGATATCGTCGACGCCCCAGTAGACCATGCTGCCGGTCTGGCCCGGCTTGCCGTCCGGGATCAGGCCCAGCTCGAAACCGCCGACGTTGAAGCCGACGTAGAACGGCTGGTCGAAATAGGGTGCCGTATCGAATACCTTGCTGTACCAGGCCTTGGCGGCCGCCAGGTCGGCGACCGGGTAGGCCACGGTGCGTAATCCCTTGATCATGCTTGTCTCCACTGAGATGTTGAAAACACCATCTTGGCACAATGGCGGCGGGCGCGATTGTAAAAATGGAAGCTAGGCCGCCAGCAGGAAGCGTTCCGGCGCGCTGCCGGCGAATTCCTGGAAATCGTGGATCAGGTGCGACTGGTCGAAATAGCCGCAGGCCAAAGCCAGTTGCGCCCAGTCCGGCGACGGCTCGGCCTTGAGCGCGGCCGTGGCGCGGCGGAAGCGGCAGATGCGCGCATACAGCTTGGGCGACAGCCCGACCCGCGCGCGGAACAGCGCCGCCAGGTGCTGGCGCGACACGCCCAGCTGCGCTGCCAGGTCTTCGATGCGCAGCACGCCGCCGCTGGCGTCCAGCGCGGCCAGCGCGCGGCGGATCAGCACATCGGCCGGGTCGCCCGGCTGGCCGGCCGCGCGCAGCCGGTGCAATAGCTGATGCTCGATCAGGGCGATGCGCTCGCGGTCGGACAGCTCGCAAGTCCACAGCGCATCGGCCAGCCGTTCGGCATCGTTGCGGCCCCACAGCTGGTCGATATCGGCCCGCTGGTCGGTCAGCGCGTGCAGCGGCGCGGCCAGGAAGGCGCCCGCCGCGCCGGGCTTGAAGCGCACCGCCACCGTCCGCAGCGGCTCGCCGCTGGCGACCAGGATGGCGCTGCTCATCATGCCGACCGCGAAGCCGGGCCGGCCGCCGTCCTGCCACAGAATATCGACGCAGTTATCCGGCAGCACCCGGTGCGTATGGGCGCCGCCCGGCGCGCAGGCGGCCCACATGCACTCGACATGCGCGGCCAGCGCTGGGTGGGGAGGATATTCGCGGTAATACATCCGCATAGTATGCCATGCACCCCATTCATCCAGATTCGGCTATGCTGGCAACAATGCCAATACTGCAATCGGAGTCACTATGAACAAGTTGATCGTCGTTTCTGCACTGGCCCTGAGCTTGCACGCACAGGCTGCGGCGCTGAAGGGTGTCACGGTAGACAACGCAGGCAACATTCGCGTGGTCACCGCAGCTGGCAAGGTGCTGAGCATCGCTAACAACGGCAAGGCTTCCGAGCCGCAGCTGTCCCCGGACGGCGAGAGCGCTGCATGGCTCTACAGGGGCGAGCCGCCGGAGGAGGGCGAAAGCACCTGGGGCTCCAGCGAGTTGCGCATCTACCGCAACGGCAAGACCCGCACCATCAAGTGCCTCCCCTTCATCCGCGAATTCTGGTACTGGAAAAAAGGCAGCCGCATTGCCATCGACTGCGGCGGCAAGCACTTCGCCGGCCACGAAATCCTGTATGACGCCAAGTCGTTGAAACAGCTGGACAGCTTCGATCAGGGCGACGTTCCAGTTGAAAAACGCCCCGAGTGGTCCAATTCCAGCGATCGTTACAAGTCGGATTAAGGCCTTGGACGCCTTGAGTTAAAGTGGGGTGATGACAGCGGTTAAGAATAATTGATGGACATGTCGATCAAGTCGATATGTTCATTCGATATGTTTAAAAAAGTAAGAAAAATCGACACATTCATTCAATATGTCGAATGACGCAGTTGGTTGTTGTTATGCCAACTCCGCTAGCAGCGCATCATTGATAAAGTATTTTTCGCGACCAATTTGTTTCTCGCGCAAGACTCCAAGTGCCGCTAACGTTTGCAGATAAGCGGAGGCTGTTTGTCGTTTGGCAATATTCGCATGGACTAAAAACTGAATTTTAGTGTACGGATGGCGGAAAACAGCCTCAATCAAGTCCTTGCTGTAGATGTTTGGTGCAGCCAGGCGCACCTTTTCACGAATGCTCTCCATCAGCGCGAGAATCCGTCTAACCTGATCAAATGTCTGTTGCGCTGTAGTTTCCACAGCGCGCAGCATGAACAATATCCAGCTTTCCCAGTCCTGCTGCTCCGTTACTTTTTGCAAACACAAATAATAGTCACGTCTATTATCAATAATATAACGCGACAGGAAAAGTACAGGAATATCCATCAGCCCCGCTTGCACCAGGTAAAGCAAGTTCAGAATGCGGCCTGTGCGGCCATTGCCATCTGGGAAGGGATGAATCGCCTCGAACTGGTAATGCATCACCGCCATTTTTATCAGTGGATCAATACCATCTTCGGTATGAATGAAGCGTTCAAGATTGGCCAGCTTGTTACGGATGACGTTATCGCCGACGGGCGGCGTGTAAACGACATCGCCGATCTCATTTTTCAGCGCTGTGCCTGGTATGGCCCGGATTTCGATCTCCGACCGCTTGATCAATTGCGCGATCTCGATAAAGAGATTGGTCGTCAACGGCCGCTCGCGCAAGGTCGCAAAACCGTGCTGCAGTGCTTGCCGGTAGCGCAGCACCTCTTTGGTGTGCGGGTCGGTTTTGCCATCTGCATTAGCATCAGCGCGGTACAGTTCGTCGTTAGTCGTAACGATGTTCTCGACCTCGGACGAGAGTCTCGCTTCCTGCAGGGTGATACTGTTGATTAGCATGCGCTGGTTCGGAATTTGCCCGGCCAGGCCGCGCAAGTTGGCCAGCGCCCGGTTGGCGCCAATGGCTCGCTTCAGCACAGCCTTAGTCTCCAGATCGCGGGTAGGCGGCAAGAGCGGCAAATCGTTGTATGGCTCGCTGCGGTCAAAAGTCATTAGGCGGTTTCCCGTACGTGCTTGTCGGCTTAGTCCGAGTCTGGCAGACCTTCGTAAGATAGCCATCTTATCCTATGGCGACGGAGGCTCTGAAAGTGTTTTTATGGCAACCCCTTGTCTGCTGTTGGGCCTTAACTTCGTCCAGCCGTGTTGCTACGCTTCAGTGCTGTACCTCCCCGCCGAGCCCGTCCGCTCATTCCGGGCATGAACCGGTATAATGTCCGGTTCATATTCACTTATTGGCCGCACACCATCATGCAAGATAAATATAGTCCCGCTGACGTAGAAAAAGCCGCTCAATCCCATTGGAAAGCCATCGACGCCTACAAGGCCGTCGAGCACGACCCGCGTTTCCCGAAAGGGAAGTATTACGCCTGTTCGATGCTGCCTTACCCATCGGGCAAGCTGCATATGGGCCACGTCCGCAACTATACGATCAATGATGTGATGTACCGCTATCTGCGCATGAACGGCTACAACGTGCTGATGCCGATGGGCTGGGACGCGTTCGGCATGCCGGCGGAAAACGCGGCGATGGCCAACAACGTGCCGCCGGCGCAGTGGACCTATTCCAACATCGCCCACATGCGCGAGCAGATGGAGTCGATGGGCCTGGCGATCGACTGGTCGCGCGAAATGACCGCGTGCAAGCCGGAATACTACAAGTGGAACCAGTGGATGTTCCTGAAGATGCTGGAAAAAGGCATCATCTACAAGAAGACCGGCACCGTGAACTGGGATCCGATCGACCAGACCGTGCTGGCCAACGAGCAGGTGGTCGACGGCCGCGGCTGGCGTTCCGGCGCGCTGATCGAAAAGCGTGAAATCCCGATGTACTACGCCCGCATCACCGACTACGCCGACGAGCTGCTCGCCTACGTCGACGACAAGCTGCCAGGCTGGCCTGAGCGCGTGCGCACCATGCAGACCAACTGGATCGGCAAATCGACCGGCGTGCGCTTCGCCTTCCCGCACCAGATCAAGGGCGCCGACGGCCAGTTGATCCAGGACGGCAAGATGTACGTCTTCACCACCCGTCCGGACACCGTGATGGGCGTGACCTTCTGCGCCGTGGCCGCCGAGCACCCGCTGGCGATCCACGCCGCGCAGACCAATCCGGCGCTGGCCGCCTTCAACGCCGAGTGCAAGCTGGGCTCCGTGATCGAAGCCGACATGGCGACGATGGAGAAGAAGGGCATGCCGACCGGCCTGTTCGTCACCCATCCGCTGACCGGCGAGCAGGTCGAGGTCTGGGTCGGCAACTACGTGCTGATCACCTACGGCGACGGCGCCGTCATGGGCGTGCCGGCACACGACGAGCGCGATTTCGCCTTCGCCAAAAAATACAATCTGACTATCAAGCAGGTCATCAAGGCCGAAGGCAAGGAGTTCTCCACCGAAGCCTGGCAGGAATGGTACGGCGACAAGGACATCTCCATCGTCACCAACTCCGGCAAGTACGACGGCCTGCGCTACGCGGAAGCCGTCGAAGCCGTGGCCGCCGACATGGCCGCCAAGGGCCTGGGCGAGAAGAAGATCACCTTCCGCCTGCGCGACTGGGGCATCTCGCGCCAGCGCTACTGGGGCACGCCGATCCCGATGATCCATTGCGCCGATTGCGGCGTGGTGCCGGTGCCGGAAAAAGACCTGCCGGTGGTGCTGCCGGAAGACTGCGTACCCGATGGTACCGGCAACCCGCTGAACAAATACGAAGCCTTCCTCAAGTGCGACTGCCCGCAGTGCGGCAAGCCTGCGCGCCGCGAAACCGATACGATGGACACCTTCGTCGATTCGTCGTGGTACTACATGCGCTATACCTCGCCGGGCGCCGACAAGGCCATGGTCGACGAGCGCAATGACTACTGGATGCCGATGGACCAGTACATCGGCGGCATCGAACACGCCGTCATGCACCTGCTGTACGCGCGCTTCTGGACCAAGATCATGCGCGACTTCGGCCTGGTCAAGTTCGACGAGCCGTTCGTCAACCTGCTGACCCAGGGCATGGTCCTGAACGAGACCTACTTCCGCGAAGACGCAGCCGGCAAGAAGACCTGGTTCAACCCGGCCGACGTCGACCTGACGCTGGACGACAAGGGCCGCCCGCAAGGCGCGACCTCGAAGGCCGACGGCAATCCGGTCAACATCGGCGGCACCGAGAAGATGTCGAAGTCGAAGAACAATGGCATCGATCCTGCCGCGCAGATCGACCAGTACGGCGCCGACACCGCGCGCCTGTTCACGATGTTCGCATCGCCGCCGGAACAGACGCTGGAATGGTCGGGCAGCGGCGTTGAAGGCGCCAACCGCTTCCTGCGCCGCGTGTGGGCGTTCGGCTACGCGCAGCGCGAAGCCATCGCCGCCGCCGGCGCGCCGCTGACCGCATCCGCCACCACGGACGCCGGCAAAGCCCTGCGCCGCGAACTGCACAAGGTCTTGCAGCAGGCCGACTACGACATCAAGCGCATCCAGTACAACACCGTGGTATCGGCCTGCATGAAGATGCTCAATACGCTGGAATCGGCCAAGGACGCGGATGCCGCGTCGGTGGCGGAAGGCTATGCGATCTTCCTGCGCCTGCTGAACCCTGTCGCTCCGCACATCACCCACGTGCTGTGGGAAGAACTGGGCTACGCCAAGGCGCACGGCGACATCCTCAACGTGCAGTGGCCGCAAGTGGACCCTGCGGCGCTGGAGCAGTCCGAGATCGAAATGATGATCCAGGTGAACGGCAAGCTGCGCGGCAGCGTGGTCGTGGCCAAGACCGCCGACAAGGCGAGCATCGAAGCGGCGGCCCTGGCCAACGAAGCGGTGCAGAAGTTCATCGAAGGCACGCCGAAGAAGATCATCGTCGTGCCGGGCAAATTGATCAACATCGTGGTTTAACTGGATAGCACATGCTTACTACTTCCGAGTTGTTCCGGCGCGGCCGTTTGTGCGCCGCCGTGCTGGCCGTGGCGCTGACCGTGTCGGCCTGCGGCTTCCATCTGCGCGGCGACGGCGGCCACTACACGCTGCCGTTCCCGTCGATGTACGTCGGACTGCCGGAAGCGTCGCCGTTGGCCATCGATTTGAAGCGCAACATCCGCGCCAACGGCGGCACCACCGTCGTCAACGCGGCCAAGGATGCGGACGGCGTGATCGAGGTGCTGTCCAATCCCGAGAAGACGCGCTCCAAGACCATTCTGTCGCTGAACAGCAATGGCCGCGTGCGTCAGTATCTGCTGTCGTACAACATCGTGTTCCGCGTGCTGGACAAGCAGGGCAAGGAGCTGCTGGGCAGCACCCAGATCCTGCTGACCCGCCCCATCGACTTCAACGAAACCCAGTTGCTGGCGAAGGAGCAGGAAGAAGCGCTGCTGTACAAGGATATGCAGACCGACCTGGTGCAGCAGATGATGCGCCGCATCGCGGCCATCAAGCCGCTGCAGGTGTCGCTGCCGCCGCCGGCCCTCGGCCAGTAAGGACGCGCGATGCAACTGCGGCTAGAAGCGCTGGACGGCCATTTGACGAAGTCGCTGTCCCAGCTGTACGTGATCACCAGCGACGAGCATTTGCTGGCGCTGGAGGCGGCCGACAAGATCCGCAAGGCGGCGCGCGCGCAAGGCTATTCCGAGCGCGACGTGCTGACCGTGGAACGCAGCTTCAAGTGGGGCGAGCTGCTGGCGTCCAACCAGGCGCTGTCGCTGTTCGGTGACAAGAAGCTGATCGAGCTGCGCATCCCGACCGGCAAACCCGGCAAGGATGGCGGCGCGGCGCTGCAGAATTATGTGAAAGACCTGAGTCCGGACAACCTGACCCTGATCACGCTGCCGAAGCTCGATTGGCAGACGCAGAAGGCGGCCTGGGTCGCCAGTCTGCAACAGGCGGCGGTGTATATCGACATCGCCCAGATTGAACGGGCGCAGTTACCCAATTGGATAGGCCAGCGTCTTGCCGCACAAGGGCAGAGCGCGGACCGGCAGAGCATCGATTTCATCGCCGATCGCGTTGAAGGCAATCTGCTTGCGGCCCATCAGGAGATACAGAAGTTGGCCTTGCTGCACGAGCCGGGCAAGCTGACCTACGAGCAGGTGCACGATGCGGTGCTGAACGTGGCGCGTTACGACGTGTTCAAGCTCAGTGAAGCGATGCTGTCGGGTGATCCGGCGCGTCTGGTGCGCATGCTGGAAGGCTTGAAGGGCGAGGGCGAAGCGCTGCCGCTGGTGCTGTGGGCCGTGTCGGAGGAAATCCGCACGCTGCTCAAGCTGAAGGCGGGCATGGCGCAGGGCCGTCCGCTGGGTGCGCTGCTCAAGGAGTATCGTATCTGGGGACCGAAGGAACGCATGATGGAGCCGGCGCTGCGCCGCATCTCGCTGCCTGTACTGGAAGCGGCGATGAAGGACGCGGCGCAGGTCGACAAGATGATCAAGGGCTTGCGCGCCAAAGCGCACGCCGGCGACGCGTGGGATTCGATGCTGCAGCTGGCACTCAGGGTCGCGCGCGGTTAGGAAAGCTACCGATGGATATCAAGCACTACATGGAACAACTGGGCCAGCAGGCGCGCAAGGCATCGCGCGCCATGGCCCGTGCCGACAGCGCGACCCGCAACCGCGCGCTGACGCTGATCGCCGACGCGATCGAACGCGACGCGCCACAACTGCGCGCCGCCAATCAGCTCGACATGGACGCGGCGGCCGCCAACGGCCTGGCGCCGGCCATGCTGGACCGCTTGGCGCTGTCCGACAAGGCCATCGCGACGATGGTGGAAGGCCTGCGCCAGATCGTCGCGCTGCCCGATCCGATCGGCGAAATCTCGGGCCTGAAGTTCCGCCCGACCGGCATCCAGGTCGGCCAGATGCGCGTGCCGCTGGGCGTGATCGGCATCATCTACGAATCCCGTCCCAACGTGACGGTGGACGCGGCGGGCCTGTGCATCAAGAGCGGCAACGCCACCATCCTGCGCGGCGGTTCGGAAGCGATCCACTGCAACCGCGCCCTGGCCAAACTGGTCACGGAAGGCCTGCTGGGCGCCGGCCTACCGGAAGAGGGCGTGCAAGTGGTGGACACCACCGATCGCGCCGCCGTCGGCGCGCTGATCACCATGCCGCAGTACGTGGACGTGATCGTGCCGCGCGGTGGCAAGGGCCTGATCGCGCGCCTGATCGACGAGGCGACGGTGCCGATGATTAAGCACCTGGACGGCATCTGCCACGTCTACATCGACGCCAAGGCCGACATGAAGAAGGCGCTGGACATTGCGTTCAACGCCAAGTGCCACCGCTACGGCACCTGCAACACCATGGAAACGCTGCTGGTGGCGCGCGCGATCGCGCCGGCGGTGCTGCCGGAACTGGCCAAGCTGTACGCGACCAAGCAGGTAGAACTGCGCGCCGATCCGGAAGCGCTGGCGATCCTGGCAGCGGCAGGCTATCCGCACCTGGTGGCGGCGACCGAGGAAGACTGGTCGACCGAATACCTGGCCGCGATCCTGTCGGTGAAGATCGTCGCCGGCATCGACGAGGCGATGGAGCACATCAACCATTACTCGTCCAAGCACACCGAAGCCATCGTCACCGAAGACCACACGGACGCCATGCGCTTCCTGCGCGAAGTCGATTCGGCGTCGGTGATGATCAACGCGTCGACGCGCTTCGCCGACGGTTTTGAATATGGCCTGGGCGCGGAGATCGGCATCTCCAACGACAAGCTGCACGCGCGCGGCCCGGTTGGTCTGGAAGGTTTGACCTCGCTGAAGTACGTCGTGTTCGGGCACGGCGAAACCCGTCAATAAGGAGACATATGCTCTGGATTAAAGCGCTGCACATTTTCTTCGTGATCGCCTGGATGTCGGGTGTGTTCTACCTGCCTCGCATCTTCGTCAACCTGGCGATGGAGACCAACGAGGTCTCTACCCAGCGCCTGCTGACGATGGCGCGCAAGCTGTATCGTTTTTCGATGTGGCTGTCGGTGTTCGCGGTGGTGTTCGGCGCTATCCTGGTGTGGATGCAGTACGGCGCGCAGATGCCGCACTGGCTGCACGCCAAGCTGTTGTTCGTGGTGCTGGTGATCGGTTATCACCACGCCTGCGGCGGCATCCTGAAAAAGTTCGAGAAGGGCGTCAACACCCGCAGTCACAAGTGGTATCGCGTCTTCAATGAAATGCCGGTGTTGATGATGCTGGCGATAGTGCTGCTGGTTGTCGTCAAACCCTTCTGATCGGAGCATCATGAGTAAAGTCTGCCAGTATTTTTTCGCCGCCCATTCGCCGTGGACCTACCTGGGCCATGCGCGCTTTGTCGCCATGGCGCGCCAACACGGCGTGCAGGTTGAAGTGCGTCCGGTCGATCTGGGCAAGGTGTTCGGCGTGTCCGGCGGCCTGCCGCTGGCCAAGCGCGCGCCGCAGCGCCAGGCCTATCGCCTGGTCGAGCTGACGCGCTGGTCGGAGTTCCTCGGCATTCCGCTGAACGTGCAGCCGAAGTTTTTCCCGGTGTCGCCGGACATGGCCAGCCGCATGGTGATCGCCGCGCGCCTGACGCACGGCGTGGACGTGTCGCTGGAACTGGCGTTCGCGGTGATGCGCGGCCTGTGGGCGGAAGACAAGAATATCGGCGACGAAGAGACGCTGGCGCAGATCGCCGGCAGCTGCGGCCTCGATGGCAAGGCGCTGATCAAATCGTCGGAGACGGCCAGCGTGCAGGCCGAGTACGACCGCAATACGGAAGACGCAACGGCGGCCAGCGTGTTCGGCTCGCCGTGGTATGTGTTGGATGGTGAAAGTTTCTGGGGCCAGGACCGCCTGGATTTCCTGGAAAGAGCAATGCAGAAGTAAGTAGTTTTTTTAACGGACAAAAGGTACACCTATGGCATCCTATTTTTGCCCATGCCCACGCGGCATGGAAGCGGCGTTGGCCGAAGAACTGGGCGAAATCGCCCTGCTGAGCACCACCCTGAAGGTGCACAACCAGGTACCGGGCGGCGTGCACTGCTCCGGCGAACTGCTCGATTCCTACCGCATCAACCTGCACTCGCGCATTGCTTCGCGCGTGCTGATGCGCATGGCCGTCACCGGCTACCAGAACGAAAACGACATCTACGACCTGGTGCTGGCGCAGCAGTGGGAAGACTGGTTCACCTACGACCACACCATCCGTGTCGACGTCACCGCCGTGAAGTCCCCGCTGAAAAGCCTGGAGTTCACCACGCTGAAAATCAAGGACGCGATCTGCGACCGCTTCCGCGACCAGTTCGACAAGCGTCCTTCGGTCAACACCAAGGAACCGGACATGCGCATCGTCGGCTTCCTCGACGCGCGCCAGTTCATCATCTACCTCGACACCTCGGGCGAAGCGCTGTTCAAGCGCGGCTGGCGTGAGGAAACCGGCGACGCGCCATTGCGCGAGAACCTGGCCGCCGGCCTGCTGCGCGTGTCGGGCTGGAAGCCGGGCATGCCGCTGTTCGACCCGATGTGCGGCTCCGGCACCATCCTGTGCGAAGCGGCGCAGATGGTGCAGGGCATTCCGCCGGGCGCGCGCCGCCGCTTTGCCTTCGAAGCCTTCAACGACTTCGATCCGGCGCCGTGGAACGAGATGAAGAATTCGATCAAGGCCAATCCGCTGCCGGCATCGCCGACCATCTTCGGCTCCGACATTTCGGGCGACATGGTGGAGATGACCCGCCACAACCTGAAGTGCGCCGGCATCATGTTCGACGTGCCGCTCAAGCAGATCGAGGCGCAGGAAGTGAAGGCGCCGACCGAGCAGCCTGGCATTCTGCTGACCAACCCTCCGTACGGCGAGCGTATCGGCGTGCGCGGCGACAGCACGCTGCCGGAGGACGAACTGGCGAGCAGCTTCTACTCGGCGCTGTCGACCACCCTGAAGCAGCGCTTCGCCGGCTGGACGGTGTTCCTGTTCACGGCCGACCTGGGCCTGCCGAAGCTGCTGCGCTTGAAGGAATCGCGCAAGACGCCATTCTTCAACGGCGCGCTGGAATGCCGTCTGTTCCGCTTCGACATGGTGGCCGGCTTCAACCGCCGCGAAGCGGCCAAGCCTAAAGAAGTCTAACCACGACGCCACATGTTCCCTACACCTCCCGCAAATCTTCCCCCAGATCCTGTCGCGGAGGTGCCGGAACCGCCGCCGTCGCACATGAAAGTGCTCAGCGCCGGCGCGCTGGCCGCCACGCTGGCCGCGCTGTCGATGCTGGGGCCTTTCTCCATCGACGCCTACCTGCCGGCCTTCCCGAATATCCAGGCCACGCTGAACGCCACGCCGATCGAGGTCCAGCAAAGCCTGACCTTCTACATGCTGTCCTTCGCCTGCATGGTGTTGTGGCACGGCGCGCTGTCGGACGCCTTCGGCCGCCGCAACGTGATCCTGGTGTCGCTGGCGATGTTCGCCATCGGCACGCTGGGCTGCGCCGCCGCGCACACCGTGCATTACCTGTGGGTGTTCCGCATTTTGCAGGGCATGTCGTCCGGCGCCGGCGTGGTGGTGGGGCGCGCCATCATCCGCGACCTGTACCACGACGCCGCCGCCGCGCGGTTGCTGTCGATGGTGACGATGATCTTCTCGATCGCGCCGGCCATCGCGCCTATCCTGGGCGGCTGGGTGGTCACGCTGTTCGACTGGCGGGCGATCTTCCTGGCGCTGCTGGCCTATAGCGTGCTGCTGTTCATCTACTGCTACCGCCGCCTGCCGGAGACACTGCCGAAAGAGAAGCGCCATCCCTTCAATCCGCACTTCCTGCTGCGTAACTACGGCGAGATCATGCGCTCGCCGCTGTTCCACATGAAGTCCGGCGTGGTGGCCTTCAATTTCGCCGGCCTGTTCCTGTACATCTCGTCGGCGCCGGTGTTCCTGCCGCAGCACCTGGGGCTGGGCGCCTCGCAGTTCGGCTGGCTGTTCATCCCGTCGGTGAGCGGGATTTTCCTCGGCGCGCTGGCCGCCAACCGGATTGCCGGAAAGATGACATTTTCGCGACAGATTGGTATCGGCTTTTGTTTCCTGCTGGCGGCGTCGATATTTAACGTTTGCTACCACTTGTTGTTGCCGCCTGCGCTGCCGTGGTCGGTGGCGCCGATGTTCTTTTACACCTTCGGCATGTCGGTGGTCGCGCCGGGCGCGACCTTGCTGGCATTGGACTTGTTCCCGCACATCCGCGGGACAGTGGCTTCCTGCCAATCTTTCGCCACCACCCTGCTCGGCGCGCTGGTGGCGGGGGTGATCGCACCCTTCTTATCACACTCCGTGCTGTGGTTAGCCGCAGGACAGATGGCATTTAGTACCTCTGCTCTCGTTTTGTGGTTGACGTCGCGCTATTACCGGAGCATGCTTCTACGCCATCCGGGCCAATAATTATTTACGGCAGGAAATTGAGTTAGTTTAGAAAGAAATCTTACCTGCTGTTAAGTTACTACAAGACTTTATGTTAGTATAACTTTTTGGTAGTGATTTTTTCCCACGATTTTTGCACAACGCACCCGGCCCAGAACCCGCTTGATACGATGCATCAACCTGACCATGATATTCGCAATCGCCTGCTGATTGCCCGTCTGCCGGCAATGCCGCAGATACTCATTAAGTTGATTGAGCACTTGCAAGCCGACGACGCCGGCATGCCGGAGCTGGCCGCCCTGATCGCCAAGGATGCGGCGATGACCAGCAAGATCCTCACCGTCGCCAACAGCTCGGCCTATCACCGCAATGCGCGCGTGGTCGGCCTGGAGCAGTCGCTGGTGTCGCTGGGCACCGACATGATCAAGACGCTGGTCATCAGCGAATCCGTGTTCCAGACCTTTAACAGCTTCCCGCATTCGAGCAGCACCGACCTGCGCGGCTTCTGGAAAGGTTCCCTGACCACCGCCGTCATCGCCCGCGACATCGCCAGGCAGATGGAGTACCCGCACGTCGAGGAAGCCTATCTGGCGGGCCTGCTGCACAACGTCGGCCGCCTGGCGCTGCTGGCCACCGCGCCGAAGGAATACGCCTTCAACTTCATGGCGCGCGACGACGAAGACCTGTGCGCCGTCGAACAGCGCACCTTGCAAATCACCCACTCGGAAGCGGGCGCCTGGCTGATCGAACGCTGGCACCTCGATTCCTTCCTGGCCGACAGCGTGCTGTATCACCACGAGCCGATTTCGCGCCTGGAGTCGGCCCATCCCTTGATCCGCGTGGTGCGCCTGGCGCACCTGCTGTGCTTCCACGAAGACCAGGACCAGGCCATCGAGGAAGCCGGCCACCTGTGCGGCCTGGAGGCGGAAAAGTTGGAGCAGATCGTCAGCAACGCCGCCCGCCAGGTGGAGAAGTCGGCCGCCTACCTGGGCATCGACCTGGCCGGCGCCGACGATATTCCGACGCCGACCGCCTATGCGGCGCCGATGGTCGATCCGGTGCAGCAGCGGCTGTCCGAGGAAGTGCGCAATATGGTGCTGGTGTCCGAGATGGGCCAGACCTTCGCGCGCCAGCAGGGCGAAGCCGGCCTGCTCGACGCGATGACGCGCTCGGCGCGCATCCTGTTCGATTTTGAAAACGCCGTGGTGCTGCTGGAGAATCCGACCGGCCACGCGCTGCATGGCACCGCCACCGGCGAGCAGCAGCAGCGGCTGGCCGAATTGGTCATCCCGCTCAACAAGGGCGGCGTGGTGGCCGAGGCGGCGACCGAGCGCAAGCTGACCTTCGTCAGCCGCGATACACCAGCCCTGAGCGTGGCCGAGGAACAGCTGTTCCGCATCCTCGGCAGCGAGAGCATGGTGTGCCTGCCGCTGGTGGCCAACCAGCGCTGCCTGGGCGTGTTGATCGGCGGTGCGCCGGCCTGGCAGATGGCCAGCTTCCAGAAGCGCGAGCGCTTCCTGCAATCGTTCGGCACCCAGGCCGCCGCCGCGCTGGAAACGGCGATCAGCGAGCGCGGTCACACCAAGCGCCAACTCGCCCACGTGGCCGAAGAATACCGCGAAGCCTCGCGCCGCGTGGTGCACGAGGTGAACAACCCGCTGTCGATCATCAAGAACTACCTGTCGGTCTTGGACGGCAAGCTGGCCAAGCGCGAGCCGGTGGTGGGCGAGATGTCGATCCTGAACGAGGAGATCGACCGGGTCGGACAACTGATCAACGGCCTGGCCGACCTGCAGCCGACCGAGAGCTCGCGCGTGACCGATGTCGGGCGCGTGGTGGACGACGTGCTGCGCCTGTTCCGCGCCACCGACTTCGTGCCGGCCTCGGTGCAGATCGTGGTGCGCATGCAGGAGGAGCCGGCCGAAATCGACGGCGACGCCGACCTGCTCAAGCAGATACTGGTCAACCTGATCAAGAACGCCGTCGAAGCCCTGGCCGACGGCGGCAAGATCGAAATCTCGAACCGCGGTCACGTCAACCGCGAACGCAAGCTTTACCTGGAACTGGTGGTCAGCGACACCGGTCCGGGGCTGTCGGCCGAGGTGCTGGCCAATCTGTTCTCCGCGGTGCGCAGCACCAAGGAAGGCGCACACCACGGCCTGGGCCTGTCCATCGTCCACAGCCTGGTGAAAAAAATGCAGGGCCTGATCACCTGCCGCTCCGGTAAAACGGGTACCACCTTCGAAATCCTGCTGCCCGCCCGTGGCAGCACCAGTCAAGTCGCCGGCGTGCAAACGCGGGCGATGGATTCTGTTTAAGGCCATGATGAACCTGAACCCAGCCAGCCTAACCGCTGCCGCCCCGGACGACCACGCCCCCGTCGCCCTCTCCACCGACAACTGCCCGCGCATCCTGCTCGTAGACGACGAGCCGCGTTTGCTGTCATCCCTGTACGAACTGCTGCGCGACCGCGACTACCATCTGGTGACGGCGACCTGCGGCAGCGAAGCGCTGGCCCAGCTGACCAGGCTCAAATTCGACCTGATTCTGCTCGACCTGCGCCTGCCGGACATGAGCGGCCACGAGATCATGGACTTCATCAACGCCAAGGAGATCGACGGCGACGTCATCGTCATGAGCGGCGATGTCGGCATCGAGGCGGCCATCGGCGCGCTGAAACGCGGCGCCTACGATTACCTGCGCAAGCCTTACAGCCGCGAGGAGCTGCTCAAGACGGTGGAGAACGCGCTGCAAAAGCGCCGCCTGGCCATCGACAACGAGCGCATCGCCTCCAAGCTGGAAAACTCCGAGAAGATGTACCGCTACCTGGTGGACAGCTCGCCGGACATCATCTACACCCTGAACCACGAAGGCAAGTTCACGTTTGTGAACGACCGCGTGCAGCAGCTGCTGGGCTTTACCCGCGAAGAACTGATCGGCCGCCACTACTCGGTGCTGGTGCACGACGAAGACCAGGAGCGCGCGCGCTACGCCTTCAACGAGCGCCGCGTCGACGAACGGGCCTCGCGCAACGTCGAGCTGCGTTTGAAGTGCAACACCGGCAGCGGCATCGAGCGCACCTTCAACAACACGCTGATGACGATTTCGCTCAACGCGATCGGCATGCACATCCCGGACCACGAGGTGAAGAAGCATGAGTTCTTCGGCACCTACGGCGTGGCGCGCGACATCACCGACCGCAAGCGCGCCGAGGAAGTGATCTCCTACCAGGCCTACCACGACATCCTGACCGACCTGCCCAACCGCATGCTGTTCAAGGACCGTCTGGGCCTGGCCGTGATCCAGGCCAAGCGCAAGTTGACCGAGCTGGCCGTGATGTTCGTCGACCTCGATCGCTTCAAGCTGGTCAACGACACGCTGGGCCACGTCAAGGGCGACGAGCTGCTGCAGCAGGTGGCCACGCGCCTCAAGGACTGCCTGCGCCGCGGCGACACCCTGGCGCGCCAGGGCGGCGACGAATTCACCATCGTGCTGCCGGAGCTGCGCGACCGCCAGGACGCCAAGGCCATCGCCGACAAATTCCTCGAAAGCCTGCACAAACCGTTCGACCTCGATGGCCACGAGGTGCATATCTCGGCCTCGATCGGCATCGCGATCTATCCGGGCGACGGCGAGACCATCGACGAACTGCTGCGCCACGCCGACATCGCCATGTACCAGGTCAAGGCGTTGGGCAAGAACGGCCACAGCTTCTATCACAACTCGATGCTCGACGTGTCGCACCAGAAGATCGCGCTGGAGCAGAGCCTGCGCAAGGCGCTGGAACTGAACGAGCTGGAAATGTACTACCAGCCGCAGGTCGACGTGGCCAGCGGCCGCATCATCGGCGCCGAGGGCCTGATGCGCTGGAACCATCCGCAGCGCGGCCTGCTGTCGGCCGGCGAGTTCCTGCCGTTCGCCGAAGAGAATGGCCTGATGCTGCCGATCTCCGACTGGATGCTCGGCGCGCTGTGCCGCGACCTGCTGCAGTGGAACGCGGCCGGCGGCGAGGCGATCCGCCTGTCGCTGAACCTGTCGCCGCAATACCTGGACCGCGGCGACTTCTTCGAGAAGATGCGCGGCGCGCTGACGCGCTACGGCATTTCGCCGGCGCAGATCGAGGTCGAGATCACCGAGAACATCTGCATCCGCAATCCGCAGTACGCGATCGAACAGCTCAACAAGTTGTGCCAGCTGGGCGTGTCGGTGGCGATCGACGATTTCGGCACCGGCTATTCGTCGCTGTCGTATCTGCACCGCTTCCCTATCCACACGATCAAGATCGACCAGTCCTTCGTCAAGGAGATCCACGACGAGAACGGCCACTACCCGGTGATCCTGGCGATCATCTCGATCGCGCGCGGCCTAGGCCTGCACCTGGTGGCCGAGGGCGTGGAGACCGAAGTGCAGGCGCGCTACCTGCAAGCGAACGGCTGCACCACGATGCAGGGCTATCTGTACCACCGCCCGATCTCGCTGGCCAGCTTCATGGACGTGCTGCAGGACCAGGGGCGCCTGACGGCGATGCCTTCGGCCCATGTGCTGCACGTGGTTCCCAACCTAGACACCCAACCGGCAATGGTCGCGATCCAGGCCTGACGCAGCTTAGAAAAACAGCATGACGAAATACGGTCCCAACGACGCCGACGCCAACAGCGGCAGCACTTATACCGCCGAGTTCTTGCGCGTCAAGGGACTGGCCGAGCGTGGCGTGGCCAATGCCCAGCACAGCCTGGGCTTCATGTATTTCAACGGCCAGGGCGTGGCGCAGAGCTACGAGCTGGCGGTGGTCTGGTATCGCCAGGCCGCGCACTCCGGCCTCGAACACGCGCAGTACAATCTGGGCGTGATGTACCAGAAGGGCCAGGGCGTCGAGCAGAATTACCAGGAAGCGGCGGCGTGGTACCAGCTGGCGGCGGAGCAGGGCTACGCCGCCGCGCAGTACAACCTGGGCTGGCTGTACGCCAAGGGCCAGGGTCTGGACGCCGACACGCACAAGGCCATGCACTGGTTCAGCAAGGCGGCCGACCAGGGCGACGCCGGCGCGCAAAACAATCTCGGCATGATGTACGACACCGGCAAGGGCGTGCCGCAGGACTTCAAGCAGGCCATCGCCTGGTACCGCAAGGCGGCCGAGCAGGGCTATCCGCGCGCGCAGTTCAACCTCGGCCTGCGCTACGACAACGGCCAGGGCGTGCCGCAGGACGTGGGCCAGGCGATGTCCTGGTACCGCAAGGCGGCCGACCAGGGCTACGCGCCGGCGCAGTTCAACCTGGCGCTGCGCTTCGACAAGGGCGACGGCATCGCGCAGGACAGCCAGAAGGCCATCCTGTGGTACCGCCGCGCGGCCGAGCAGGACCACGCCAGCTCGCAGTTCAACCTGGGCCTGATCTACGACAACGGCCAGGGCGTGCCGCGCGACGAGCAGAAGGCGCTGGACTGGTATCGCAAGGCGGCCGAGCAGGGCCACGCTGCGGCGCAGAACAATCTGGGCTTGCGCTACGATCACGGCCAGGGCGTGGCGCAGGATTACGAGCAGGCGCAGTTCTGGTACCGCAAGGCGGCCGAGCAGGGCTTCCCCGGCGCGCAGTACCACCTGGGCATGCTGTACGACGCCGGCCACGGCGTGGTGCAGGATCACCAGGAGGCGATCTTCTGGTACCGCAAGGCGGCCGACCAGGGACATCTGCGGGCCCAGTTCGACCTCGGCCTGCGCTATGAAACGGGAGGCGGCGTGCCGCGCGACGACCGCAAGGCGATGGCCTGGTATCGCCGCGCCGCCGAGCAGGATTACGCGGCGGCCCAGTACAGCCTGGGCCTGCTGTTCGACAAGGACGACGGTCCGCAACCCGATTGCGCCCAGGCCAATGGCTGGTACGCCAAGGCGGCCGAGCTGGGGCACGCGCTGGCGCAGTTCACGCTGGGCCTGCGCTTCGACAACGGCCAGGGCCTGGCGCAGGATTATGCGCAGGCCCACCACTGGTACCTGAAGGCCGCCGGCCAGGGCCATGCGCGCGCGCAGTTCAACCTGGGGCTGATGTTCATGGTCGGCCAGGGCGTGCGCGCCGATATCGGGCAGGCCTGGATGTGGCTGGCGATGGCCGAGCGCGGCGGCTACGCCGCCGCCGGCCGCTACCTGAAAAATGCCGCCGCCCGCATGGACAGCACGCAGCTGGCCCAGGCCCGCGAACGGCTGGAATTGCTGCCTGGTTAAAATTATTCTGTAACAGCGATAGACACCTTAGTTATTTTATAGATAATATCTAAATATTAACTAAAACATAGGGTGTCTCATGAATAAATTTTTGACCGCTGCCATGCTCGCCAGCCTCGTCGGCCTGACCGCCTGCGCCACCACCGAGCAGCCTATCGTCCAGGCCGACGCTTCGGCACCGGCCGCCAAGCCGTCCCAGGCGCGTCCGCTGACCGGTACCCGCATCCCCTCCAAGGGCACGGGCCAGGCGGTCTCGGCCACAGAAGGCTCCGACTACGACCGCGATACGCGCGGCCAGGCCTCGCCCTACACCATCAAGTAAGCGTTTCTTTGACGGGGGACCACTCAAGTCCCGCGTTTTGTTGCCGTTAGATAATCATCAACCATCGTTCCGAGATGGCAGCGAGTATCGGCGACATGCAGATCAATACCAACCTCTCCTCCCTGAACGCCCAGCGCAGCTATGCGCTGTCGGGCGAGGAGATGGCTGTGCGGCTGCAAAAACTCTCGAGCGGCCAGCGCATCAATTCGGCGCGCGACGACGCCGCCGGGCTGGCCATCAGCGAGCGCATGAGCGCCGGCATCAACGGCTTGCGCCAGGCGCGGCAAAACATCAACGACGGCATTTCCCTGATCCAGGTGGCCGATGGCGCGGCCGGCCAGTTGCTGGACAATTTCCAGCGCATGCGCGAGCTGGCGGTGCAGGCCGCCAACGACAGCAACAGCAAGACCGACCGCGCCGCCATCCAGAACGAGGTGAATGCGCTGGTCGCCTCCAACGTGGACATCGTCGCCGGCGCCCGCTTTAACAACCAGAGCTTGCTCGACGGGTCGTTCTCGCAGCAGTTGCAGATCGGCGCCGGGGCGAACCAGACGCTGACCTTGTCCATCCCGCCCGCCCTGGTGCCGATCGGCTACAACCAGGCAACGGCCAACGTCGCGCCGGAGCAGGCCACGGCGGCCGGCACGCCGGTGCTGGCGGCGATCGGCTATGGCGATGTGGTCATCAATGGCGCGGCGGTGGGGGCGTCGGCGGCCGGGGCGCAGCCGGGGCAGGGCGCCAGCAGCGCCTTTGCGGTGGCGGCCGCCATCAACGCCGCCAATGTGCGCAATGTGACGGCCAGTGCCGCCACCACGGTGTCCGGTGCGGTCGGCGCCAACGGCGCGCTGGCGGCGGCCAGCTTTTCCATCAACGGCGTCAACATTGGCGCCATCGCCGGCAACACCGCCGCGATCCGGGCCGCCAACGCCGCCGGCGCCATCAGCGCGGCCGCCGGCGCCAGCGGCGTGACGGCCAGCGCCGCCGGCGGCACGCTGACGCTCAGCGCCGGCGACGGCCGCGATATCGTCATCTCCGAAACCAACCCCGGCAGCGTCGCCTCGCTGGGCCTGGGCTTGGGGGCGAACAAGGGGACGGTCACCGTGACCGAAGCGGTGCGGTCGGGCCCGCACTCGATGTCCATCGCCGGCGCCAATCCGGCGGCGGCGGGCCTGAGCGCGGGCCGGCAGGCCTCGGTCGTGGTCGGGCCGCCGGTGGCGGTGCAGCAGGAGGTGTACAGCGGCGGCGAACCGGTGCAGGACCTGAGCAATTACACCGGCGCATCCGACGCGCTGGCCTACTACGACGGCAAGATCGACGAGGTGACCGGCCTGCGCGCCCTGCTGGGCGCGGCCAGCAACCGGCTGTCGGCGGCGGCCAGCAACGCCGAAAGCGGCGCCAACAACCTGGCGGCGGCGCGCTCGCGCATCCGCGACACCGACTACGCCAGCGAGACGGCGCAACTGACCCGCGCCAGCATCCTGCGCCAGGCCGGCGCCTCGATGCTGGCCCAGGCCAACGCCCAGCCGAGCGGCGCGCTGTTACTGCTGCGCTAGCGCCATCCCCGGCGCCGACACGTGGCCGACCCGGTAGCGCTGCTCGTGCTGCAGCGGCGGCAGGGCCGGCTCGCCGCGCCACAGGCACAGGCGCACGATGCTCCAGTTGCCCGGCTCGAAGCCGATCACCACCGCCAACGCGCCGCACTCCAGTGCATGGCGCGCGTGCAGTTCTTCCCGCTGGCGCAGCTGGGTCAGGTCGCTGTGGGGCGCGATCGCCTCGACGCTGCGGGTGGCGTGGCGCGCCTGCCGCACCGCGTCGCCGACGCTGGCGTGCCACGGCGTCCAGGTGCGCACCGACGGCCAGCCGAAAGCCTGCGCCACGCCGGCGAAACCGGGCCCGCTGAGGAAGTCGTGCATGCCTTGCTCGCTATGCCACAGGTAGAAGGGCGCGTACAGGTTGTCCGGCGCATCGCCCCGTTCAGCGTACAGATAGGCCTTGAAGGCCAGGTCGGGCAACTGGTCCAGCAGCGGCCCCTTGCTGCCGATGCGCTCGCGCACGATGGCCATGTCGTAGTCGGCCGGCAGGCTGAAGCTGTATTGCATCGCGATCATGCCGGCCTCCACAGGCTGGCGGCCGGGGCGCCGCCGCTGAACGACCAGTCGTCGCCCTGCGAGCTCGACAGCACCACCATCACGTCCCGCGGCCGCAGGCCGGGCGCCTCGGCCAGCAGTTCGACCAGGCGGCGGTAGAAGGCTTGCTTCATCTCGGTGCTGCGCGGCTTGCCCGTGGTGATGTTGATCAGCACGAAGTCGTCGGAGCGCGGGCCGGCCGGGCTTTCGTAGTCGCGGTCGAAGACCAGTTCATGCGGCTCGTGCTGCTGGATGACCTGGAAACGGTCTTTTTCCGGCACGTTGAAGGCCTCGACCATGGCGCGGTGCAGGCTGTGCGACAGCGCGGCCAGGTATTCGGGCGATTTTCCTTTCAGCAGAGAAATGCGACTCATGGGCATGATGGCCTCCGGTGGGGGTGATTGACAGGTCCACGATACAGGGCTATTTTAATCCTGAAAATCAGGAATATTTTGATGAACGCTTCGATAAAACGGGATGATGATTCGGGATGATTATGCGAAGAATTACTTTTGACCTCGATGTGCTGCGCACCTTTGTCACCGGCGTCGACCTGGGCAGCTTCGCCAAGGCGGCCGACCGGCTGGGGCGGTCCACCTCGGCCGTCAGCGCGCAGCTGAAGAAGCTGGAGGAGCAGCTGGGCATGCCGGTGCTGCGCAAGGAAGGGCGCGGCATGGTGACCACCTCGGCCGGCGAATCGCTGCTGGGCTATGCGCGCCGGCTGTTGGAGCTCAACGACGAGGCGGCCAGCGCCGTGCGCGGCGCCGAGCTGGCCGGCAGCGTGCGGCTGGGCATGCAGGAGGATTTCGGCGAGCACATCCTGACCGAAGTGCTGGGCCGCTTCGCCCGCGTCCATCCCAGGCTGCGCATCGAGGCTTGCGTGGCGCGCAATGCCGACCTGATGGCGCAGATGGCGGCCGGGCGGCTGGAGCTGGCGCTGGCCTGGAGCGATCCGGCGCTGGCGTCGCCGGCCTTGGCGCGCACGCCGGAACTGGCGCGCCTGCCGATGCGCTGGATAGGCGCGGCCGGCGTCGGCGACTGGCCGGCCTGGAGCGGGCGCGGCGAACCGCTGCCGCTGGTGATGATGGACGCGCCCTGCATGATGCGCTCGGCCGCGCTGCATGCGCTGGACCGGGCCGGCATCGCGTGGCGCATCGCCTTCAGCAGCCCCAGCCTGGGTGGCGTGTGGGCGGCGGTGGCGGCCGGGTTGGGCGTGACCGTGCGCACCCAGGTCGGCCTGCCGCCGGCCTTGCGCGCGCTGGAGCAGCCCGGCCTGCCGCCGTTGCCGATGATCGGCCTGCGCCTGCATCGCGGCGCGGACGAGCTGGGCGCGCCGGCCCAGCGCCTGCACGACATCGTGCTGCAGGCGATCGCCGCGCAGCCGGCGCTGGCGCGCGCCGCCGTGACTATTGGATAGATTGGCGGCGCAACAAACGCGTAGAATTGCCCATTGGAAATCATTGCAACGTATCACTGTTGCGAAATATAAAAAACTATCTTCGGGGTCTCTATGAAAATGCATCACACCGGCGCCATCCTGGCCGCCGCCGCCGCCGCCGCCGCCATCGCCTCGGCCTTGTCCGGTTGCGCCACTGAAAGTTCGCAGGCCTTGGCCGTGCCGACCGTGGCCAGCGCCGCCCGTCCGTACACCGGCGCCCGCACCCTGGTCGCGGTCGGCAAGTTCGACAACCGCTCCAGCTTCATGCGCGGCATCTTCTCGGACGGCGTCGACCGCCTGGGTAGCCAGTCGAAGACCATCCTGATTTCGCATTTGCAGCAGACCAACCGCTTCAACGTGCTGGACCGCGACAACCTGTCGGAATCCAAGCAGGAAGCCGAATTCAAGAAACAAAGCCAGAACATCAAGGGCGCCGATTTCATCATCACCGGCGACGTGACCGAGTTCGGCCGCAAGGAAGTGGGCGACCACCAATTGTTCGGCATCATGGGCCGCGGCAAGACCCAGGTGGCGTACGCCAAGGTCACGCTCAACGTGGTCAACATCGCCACCTCGGAAGTGGTGTATTCCAGCCAGGGCGCGGGCGAGTACAGCCTGTCCAACCGTGAAGTGCTGGGCTTTGGCGGCACCGCCAGCTACGACGCCACGCTCAACGGCAAGGTGCTGGACCTGGCCGTGCGCGAAGCGGTGGACCGTCTGGTGGCCGGCGTCGACGCCGGCGTCATGACCCGCAAACAATAAGGCCAGCCATGAAAACCACCATGATCAAGAGCGCGGCCCTGATGCTGGCGCTGGCAGGCGGCGCGACCCTGAGCGGCTGCGCCTCGGCGCCCAAAACCCTGTACGGCTGGGAAGGCTATCAGCCGCAGGTGTACCAGCACCTGAAGGGCGAGAGCCCGGACCAGCAGATCGCCGTGCTGGAGAAAGACCTGCAAACCATGAGCGCCAAGGGCAAGTCCGCGCCGCCGGGCTTCCATGCCCACCTGGGCATGCTGTACTCGATCGCCGGCAAGCCGGACCAGGTCGTGGCGCAGTTCGAGGACGAGAAAAAACTGTTCCCGGAATCGGCGACGTATATGGACTTCCTGCTGGCAAAAATGAACAAGGGTGTGAACTGATATGCTGAACCGTATCCTGAAACTGGCCGTCTGTGTACTGCCGGCCGCGCTGATCGTCGGCTGCGCCACGCCGAAGGCGCCGTATGACTATACCGCCTTCAAGGCCGCCAAGCCGCGTTCCATCGTGGTGCTGCCGCCGCTGAACAATTCGCCGGAGGTCAACGCCGGCAACAGCTTCTACGCGCAAGTGACGTATCCGCTGGCCGAGGCCGGCTACTACGTGCTGCCGGTGGCGCTGGTGGGCGAGACCTTCAAGCAGAACGGCCTGACCAGCGCGGCCGACATCCACGCGGTCGACGCCAAGAAGCTCAACGAGATCTTCGGCGCCGACGCCGCGATGTATGTGACCATCACCAACTACGGCGCCAGCTACAACGTGCTCAACAGCGTGGTGCTGGTGACGGCCAACGCCAAACTGGTCGACCTGAAGACCGGCAACCTGCTGTGGGCCGGCACCGCGTCAGCCTCCAACAACGAGGGCGGCAACAGCGGTGGCGGCGGCCTGGTCGGCGCGCTGGTGGCGGCCGCGGTCAAGCAGATCATCGCCAGCACCACCGACGCTTCGCATCCGGTGGCCGGCGTGGCCAGCGCGCGCCTGCTGTCGGCCGGCATGCCCAACGGCATGCTGTATGGTCCGCGTTCGGAAAACTACCTGAAGCCCTAAGCTTGACGGCTGGCCCTTGGCGACCGGCATTGCCTGCGGCGGCCTACCTCTGCGGACTGCAACAGGCTTTGGCATTCTGGATCAAGATTGCGTAGACTGGGCGCACCATGAAAAAAATCGCCAAGGTGTCCATGTTTGCCGCATTGCTCGTCGCCGCTTATCTCGCCCTGTGGCCGGTGCCCATCGTGCCGGTCAGCTGGAGCGCGCCCACGCCGCCCGGCTATACGGGCGTCCATGCGGTCAACCAGCGCCTGGCTGGCGCGCAGCAGCTTGCGCTGGGCGGCGAAGTGGGGCCCGAGCATGTGTTGGCCGGACCCGACGGCAAGCTCTACACCGGCGTCGCCAGCGGCAAGATCCTGCGCATGAACGCCGACGGCAGTGCGCTGGAAACCTATGCCGACACCGGCGGCCGGCCGCTGGGCCTGGACTTCGACCGTGCCGGCCAGCTGATCGTGGCCGACGCCGTCAAGGGCTTGCTGTCGGTGGCGCCGGACCGCAGCGTCAGCGTGCTGGCGGACCACGTCGACGGCGAGACGATCCGCTTTGCCGACGGCGTGGCGGTGGCGGCCAACGGCAAGATCTACTTCAGCGACGCCTCGCAGCGCTTCGCCCCGGTCCGGCGCGACACGATGGAGGCGGCCATGCTGGACGTGCTGGAACAATCGTCGACCGGCCGCGTGCTGGAATACGATCCGGCCGGCAAGGCCGCGCGGGTGGTGGCCGGCGGCCTGAGCTTTTCCAACGGCGTGTTGCTGAGCGGCGACCAGCGCTGGCTGTACGTGAGCGAGAGCGGCAAGTACCGGGTCTGGAAGATCGCCGTCGACGCCGCCGGGCTGGATGTGCGGGTGGCGTCGCCGCAGGCGCAGGTGCTGCTCGATAACCTGCCCGGTTACCCGGACAACCTGGTGCGCGGCGCCGAGGGGCGCATCTGGCTCGGCCTGTCCGGCCCGCGCAACGATCTCGACCAGATGGCCGACCAGCCCTGGCTGCGCAAGCTGATGCTGCGCGTGCCGCGCGCGCTGTGGCCCGAGCCCAAGCCTTACGGCCATGTGCTGGCGTTCACCGAGGACGGCCGCATCGTCGCCGACCTGCAGGACCCGAGCGGCGCCTCGCCGGTGACCACCGGCGCCACCGAGACGGCCGGGCGGCTATACCTCCACAACGTCGGCGCCGGCAGCATCGGCTGGGTCAAGCGCTGAAGTGTACGCTCGATCTGCCCGGTGGTCGCGCCTCGGGCGTCAGGCGCGGCGGGCGATTGGGGGCGCGCCGCGTTCCGGCCGCGCGCGCTGCGGGGCGATCAGCGCCAGATTGGCGGACGCCTTGCCCGGCTTGCCCTGCGGCGGCAGCTTGAACACTTCCAGCGCCCTGGCCACGGCCTGCGCCTGCACGTCCAGCACGCCGGTGGCGGCCGAGGCTTCCTCGACCATCAGGGCGTTCTGGCGGGTGACCTCGTCCAGTTGCATGATGGCGTCCTTGACCTGGTTGACGCCGCTGCTCTGTTCGCGCGTCGAGCCGCTGATGTCGCCCATGATGGCGGCCACCCGGCCGATGGCGGCGATCACCGCGTCCATGTCCTGTCCCGCCGCGCTGGCCATGCCGGCGCCGATCGCGATCTTGCCGGCCGAGGCGTCGATCAGGGTCTTGATCTCCTTGGCGGCGGCGGCGCTGCGCTGGGCCAGGTTGCGCACCTCGCCGGCCACCACCGCGAAGCCGCGCCCGCTCTCGCCGGCGCGCGCCGCCTCCACCGCCGCGTTCAGCGACAGGATGTTGGTCTGGAAGGCGATGCCGTCGATCAGGCTGATGATGTCGACGATCTGGCTCGACGAGGCGCGGATGTCGTTCATCGCGGCCACCACCTGCGTGACCGCCACGCCGGTGCGTTCGGCCAGCGCGGTCGCCTCGCTCGCCACGCCGCTGGCGGTGTTGACGTTGTCGGCGGTCTGGCTGACGGTGCCGGTGATCTGGCCCATGTGCGCCGAGGTCTGCTCCAGGTTGGCCGCCTGCGCCTCGGTGCGCGCCGACAGGTCGGCATTGGCCGCGCGCACCTGGGTGGTGGTGCTGCGGGTCAGGGTGAAGTTGCTGCGGATGTCGACCAGGATCGACGCCAGGTTCAGGTTCAACTGGCGCACGAACGCTTGCAGCTGGCCCAGCTCGTCGTGGCGGTCGACCGCCATGCGGGTGGTCAGGTCGCCGCCGGCCAGGATGCGGGCCGCCTCGATGCTGGCCTTGATCGGCGCGACCACCGCCAGGTGCAGGTTGCGCCAGCTGTACAGGGCCAGCGCCACCATCAGCAGCGCCTGCCAGTGCAGGGCGCTGTCGGCATAGGGCCAGACGGCGTGGCTGGCGATCGCCAGTCCCAGCACGGCCATGCCGCCGAAGCATAGCGACAGCCGTTGCGCCAGCGTGATGTCGCGCAGCGCCTGGGTCCAGCGGCGCCAGCCGCGCGCGGCAGCGCCGCCGCGCACGATGCGGATGCCGTCCGGATTGCTGCCCTTGACGGTGCGGTAGAGCTGTTCGGCGTCCTGGATCTGTTCGCGCTTGGGCTTGGTGCAGACCGACATCAAGCCGGTGGTCTTGCCCTTTTCTATCACCGGCGTGACGTTGGCGATGCACCAGAAGTGGCCGCCGTCCTGGCAGCGATACTTGACCAGGCCGCGCCAAGGCTGGCCCGACAGCACGGTGCGCCACATGTCGGCATCCACGTCGGGCGGCATGTCGCCATGGTAGAGCGAGGTCTGCGGACGGCCGCCCAGTGCGTCGTCGGCGTAACCGCTGGCCTGGATGAAGGTGGAATTGGCGTAGGTCAGGCGGCCCTGGAGGTCGGTGGTGGTGACGATGGGCTTGCCGTCTTCAAGGACGGTTTCGCGGCCGGTCGCTGGGGAGGTGCTGCGCATGGGCGATCCTGTGCATGGGGTTGTCGAGGTGGCTAGCATCCTAACAGATTCAGGTGTCAACTATTTCTCAAATGCTATGATTTTTGTAGGGGCGCAACGGCGTGCGTGGTCGCGGCCCAGTGCCGCGTTCGCCGGGTTAGCGCCCGAGCTGCGCCGGGGCGCATAAAATGGCGGGCGCAGGCAGTCGAGTGGCCCATCACTGTTTCGCTACAAGATGGTGTATCGCGATGAGGACCACTTGTCGCTGGACAGGGGGCGTCTCGGACATCGGTACCAGAAAAATAGCGTGGCACTTTTTTACAACACAAAGGTTACTCATGGGACACGTAAATTATTTATTTGAAAGTAAGTTCCAATTTTCACAAGTTTCATGGTATATTTGCATCACTGGCCTGCTGTTTCATTTCACGCCTATCCATTGCAGCGCAATCACTACTAAAAGAGGACTACCTTGAAATTCTCGAAAATTGCAATCGCCGCGTTTGCATTTGCCGCTGCAATTGGTTCGGCACCGGCCGCCTTCGCCGCAACTGAAACCATCATTCTGGGCAAAAGCAACCTCGCCGGTTTCGCCAACCAGGACATGGCTCACCTGACGATTACCGAATTGGCTGGCAACACGGTGTGGACCCTGTCAGCCAACTGGAACAACGCGCTCAACGTGACTAACCCCTTCGTATTCGACCTGGAATTTCTCAATAAGAAGACCAGCGCGCCAGTCAACTTTAGCGCTGCTGCCGGCAGCAACATCTCGCTGGCGAATCACGGCCTGTCCGCCACGGCAGTGAAGTTCCAGCCGGCCAATAACGCCGGCCGATTTACCGATGGCGAAACCGCCAAGTGGACCTTCAACAACACGGCCCTGAGCGACTTCAGCGGCTTCCAGCTGCATGTCAACGCATTGACGAATGGCAACTCGGTCAAGTTCACGCAACTCTTGACGACGCCAGTGCCGGAACCAGAAACCTACGCCATGCTGCTGGCAGGCCTGGGCCTGGTCGGCTTCGCCGCACGCCGCCGCGCCGCCAAGTAACCCCACTGGCAGGCTGCGCGCCTGTCCGGTAGGATCGAATGCCCCGCTCGCCGGGGCATTCGCGTTTAATCAGCCCGCGTGCCGCAATGTTGTCAATTACGGGCAATCCCGCGTAGAATGCGTGGCACGCGGGTGTAGCTCAATGGTAGAGCAGAAGCTTCCCAAGCTTACGACGAGGGTTCGATTCCCTTCACCCGCTCCACTCAAAGCAAAGACTTGGCGCCAGGCTCTGGCGCTATTTTTTTTCCGCAAAAAAACACTGTAGTGATGCTGGCCAGCCTGGGCCTGGCGGCCTGGCCGCGCGCCGCCGCTCGATATTATATAAATAATTTACACCGTTTCAGGGCCGCGCGGGCCGGCCGGCGCTCGCTTTGATCAGGCTGTCGCGCAGGGTGGCGACGGCCTGTTGCACGACGGTGAATTCATCCGGCGTCAGGCCGCAGGCCTCCACCAGGTTCATCTCCAGTCCCCGTTCGCGCAGCGCCCGGCCGGCGTCGGTCAGGCTGACCAGCACCTGGCGCTCGTCGCCCGGATCGCGCGCGCGGCGCAGATAGCCCATCGCTTCCAGCTTCTTCAGGATGGGCGTCAACGTGTTCGATTCCAGGAACAGTTTCTCGCCCAGGCCGCTCACGGTCTGGTTGTCCTGCTCCCACAGCGCGATGATGGCGATGTACTGCGTGTAGGTCAGGCCCAACTCGTCCAGGATGGGACGGTAGGCGCGGCCGAACGCCAGGTTGGCGGAGTAGATCGAAAAACACAGGAAGTCGGCCAGCTTGCGGGTGGTCGGTTGGGCGGGGGCGTTGGCGGTCATGGCGTTTCCTTCTTGAGCTGGATGCCGTCCATTATACATCGCATACGATTTGATCGGAACTGCTTGACTTTGTTTTTGGTTGGGTTATTATTCATCCCATCCGATTGCATCGGATGCGATATAAATCCTCCGCCACCAAATTTGAGAACCTCCGCCATGATCAACATCGACAAAGTACTGTACACCGGCAAGACCCACACCACCGGCGGCCGCGATGGCAGCGTCCGCAGCAGCGACGGCCGCCTGGACCTCAAGCTGTCCTCGCCCGGCAGCAACGGCCAGGGCAGCAATCCCGAGCAGCTGTTCGCGGCCGGCTGGTCGGCCTGCTTCATCGGCTCGATGGGCCTGGCCGCGCGGGCGATGAAAGTGCAGCTGCCGCCGGACCTGGCGGTGGACGCCGAAGTCGACCTGGGCACCACCGGCGACGACTACCTGCTGCAAGCGCGCCTGAACGTCAGCCTGCCGGGCCTGGAGCGCGTCGTGGCCCAGGCGGTGGTGGACGCGGCAGACAAGATCTGCCCGTACTCCAAGCTGGCGCTGGGCAAGATCCACGTCGAGCTGGCGCTGGTGGCATGAATACCGGGCGCCGCACTCTATTGACCGGCGCCCTGGCGGCCGTCGGTCTGGCCGCCACCGAACTGCCGTTCGCCGCGCTGGCACACGCCGCCGAGGGACCGCAGCCGCTGGCGCCGATCAGGCAAATCCGCGCCGGCGAGCTCGATGTCGGTTACTACGAAGCCGGTCCGGCCGACGGCAAGCCGGTGCTGCTGCTGCACGGCTGGCCATACGATATACACAGTTTCGCCGAGGTGGCGCCGCTGTTGGCAGCGCAGGGCTACCGGGTGATCGTGCCGCATCTACGCGGCCACGGCAGCACGCGCTTCCTGTCGGACGCCACCTTCCGCAACGGCCAGCAGGCGGCGGTGGCGCTGGACATCATCGCGCTGATGGACGCGCTGAAGATTGAGAAGGCGATCCTGGCCGGCTATGACTGGGGCGCGCGCACGGCCAACATCATCGCCGCCTTGTGGCCGCAGCGCTGCAAGGCGATGGTGTCGGTGAACGGCTATCTGATCAACAACCGCGAGCGCAACCGGCTGCCCCTGTCGCCGCAGGTGGAGCACGGCTGGTGGTATCAGTTCTACTTCGCCACCGAACGTGGCAAGGCGGGCTACCAGGCCAACCGCCGCGAGTTCGCCAGGCTGATATGGCAGGCCAACTCGCCGCAGTGGCGCTTTGACCAGGCCACCTTCGAGCGCAGCGCGGCGTCGTTCGACAACCCGGACTACATCGCCATCGTGATCCACAACTACCGCTGGCGCCTGAGCGTGGAGCAGGGCGATCCGAAATACGACGCGCTGGAACGGCAACTGGCCGCCGGCCCGGTGATCGCCGTGCCGACCATCACGCTCGACGGCGACAGCGACGGCGTGGCGCCGGCCACCGATGGACAGGGCTATGCCGCCCGCTTCTCCGGCAGGCGCACGCACCGCGTCATCAAGGGCGTGGGCCACAACCTGCCGCAGGAAGCGCCGCAGGCGTTCGCCCAGGCCGTGATCGACGTCGACGCTTACTAGCGCGTCAGGCGGTCTTGCGCTCGCCGCGCTGGAGGAAGTGCTCGACCAGCGCGCGGTGCGTGGGCAGGTCGGCCAGCGCGCGCAGCGACATCTGCTCGATCATCTGGAACTCCTTGCGCGCCTCGTCGACGCGCGGCAGCGTGCGCGCATTGGCGTATTGCGCGGTCGGGAACTCCATCCCGTACAGCACATACTGCCAGCTGGACGGCGGATACATCTCCAGGTCCACCACGAAGTCCATGCGGTGCGGCGCGCGCGTGCGCCACATGGACAGCTTGTCGCGCAGCGATTCCGGGATGCTGGCCGGGTCGGTGTTGTCGGTCCAGAAGGCGTTGTCCCGGCGCTGGGTGAGGCAGTAGTGCAGCTTGACGAAATCGACGATGCGCTCGTAGCGCGCCTTCATCATCTCGTTGTACACCTTGGCCACCGGCGCCAGGTCGCCGTTGTGCGGGAACAGGTAGCTGACCAGGTAGGCCGCCGTTTCGATCAGGCCGATGCCGGACGATTCCAGCGGCTCCAGGAAGCCGCCCGATAGGCCGACCGCCACGCAGTTCTTCACCCAGTGCTGCTCGCGGTAGCCCACATTGAGCTTGAGCTGGCGCGGATTGAGGTCGTCGCTGGCGGGGCCGATGTATTGGCGCAGCACTTGCTCGGCGCGGCTGTCGTCGGTGTGGCGGCTGGAGTAGACGTAGCCGATGCCGCGCCGCTGGTGCAGGCCGATGTCCCAGGTCCATCCCGCCTCGTGCGCGGTGGCGATGGTGTAGGAGGGGATGGGCGCGTCGGCCGACTCGTAGGGCACTTGCATCGCCAGCGCGCGGTCGACGAACAGCGTGTCGTTGATGTTGCGGAAGGGCGTACCCAGCGCGTCGCCGATCAGCGCGGCGCGGAAGCCGGTGCAGTCAATGTACAGGTCGGCCGTCAGCACGCCGGCCTCTTTGGTGTGCACCGCGCCGATCGCGCCTTGTTGGTCCAGCTCCACCCGCTCCACCGTGGCCTGCACGTGGCGCACGCCCAGCGATTGCGCGTGGGTGCTGAGCAGGGCGGCGAATTTGCCGGCGTCGAAATGGTAGGCGTAGTTCAGCGGCCCCATGAAGTCGGCGTCGTTGTAGCGCTTGGGGCCGTGCGCGGCATCGGCCACCCGCTTCTGCATGGTGGCGGCGGCGGCGAAGCCTACGCCCGGCGCGGCCGCGCCCTGCAGCCAGTAGGGCAGCAGTTCCGGGCCGCCGGGCCGCTGGCTGGGCAGGCTGAAAGGATGGAAGTAGTGGTCGTTGCCCGGCGCGCCGGGCGGGCGCACCCAGTCGGTGAACTTGATGCCCTGCTTGAAGGTGGCGTGGCACTCGCGGATGAAGCGCGCTTCGTCGATGCCGATGGCGGCCAGCGTGCCGCGGATCGAGGGGAAAGTGCCTTCGCCGACGCCGATGATGCCGATTTCCTTCGATTCCACCAGCGTGATGCGCACGCTATTCTCGTCTGCGCCGGCGCCCAGGGTGCGGGCCAGGAAGGCCGCCGTCAGCCAGCCGGCGGTGCCGCCGCCGACAATCAGGACGTTTTTGACAGGTGTTGGCATCGATTTCATTTTATTTTGGTCTCCGTCGGTAGAGTGTGCAGCCCCTCGAAACGCCGTCTGGCATGTCAGGGAAACAACGCCGCTACAATTTTTAAATTGACATCCGTGATTTGAATTATGTACCATGAAATCGATTTCACAAATAACGAAAACGTTTTCAGTGAATTTGAAAACGATTTCAAACAACATGAAATCGATTTCCACGATGATAAATGTGGCACCGCCCCTTCCCCGGCGATCGCTACGCAAAAGGAGACTTATGAACGTCCACGTACCGCAGTCCGGGAAGCGCTTGCCGTCCCCGATCCAGTTGGCCATCCTCGCCCTGATGGCCGGCACCAGCGTCACCGTCTATGCGGCCACCCCGGCCGAAGCATCGGCCGCCGAGCAGTCCATCGCCGTCGCCACCGCCGCCGATAAAACCTCATCGACCATCACCGAGGTGTATGTCACCGCGACCAAGCGATCCACTTCGCTGCAAAAGACCCCGGTCGCGGTGACCGCGCTGAACGCCGCGGTGCTGGACGATAACCACGTGCAGACCTTGCAGGACGTGGTCAACCTGGTGCCAGGCTTCGCCGCCACCGGCCAGGGCGACCACGGCGTGATCACCATGACCTTGCGCGGCATCGGCAACGACAGCGCCAAGACCGAATACGCCGATCCTGAAGTGGCCAGTTTCGTCGACGGCATCTACTCGCCGCGTCCGGAAGGCGCGACCGCGCTGCTGTTCGACCTGGACGCGATCGAAGTGCTGCGCGGCCCGCAAGGCACGCTGTGGGGCCGCAACTCGACGGTCGGCGCAGTCAATATGCAGACCGTGAAGCCGGAAATCGGCAGCAGCGCCGGCAACTTCGAAGCGGGCTACGGCAGCTACGCCCGTGTGGGCGCGCGCGGCGCGGTCAACATCCCGATCAACGACACCATGGCGATGCGCGTGGCGGTGGTGCACGAGCAGCACAACGGCTACGTCAGCTACCAGGACGCGCCCAACCTGTCGCTCGCCGCGCAGCACACGGCGGCCGATCCGGTGATCGCCGCATGGAACAAGGCGCATCCGGGCAACCCGATCGCCTTCCAGCCGATCAACACCAACCTGTACGTCAACAACAACCAGAAATACAGCGCGCAGGACCAGAGCGCGGCGCGCCTGAGCTTCCTGTGGCAGCCGATGCCTGGCCTGAAGTGGAACGTCGCGTATGAGCACTATATGGACCGCGGCACGCCGAGCATGAACCTGATGCAGACGCCGCGCGCGGGCCAGGATTTCTGGTCGGCGCTGATCGACGTCGCGCCTAGCGTGAACCGCGATTCGCATTCGGTGCGCAGCCGCGTCGACTACGAGATCAACAAGGACATCAGCCTGGCCTACATCGCTGGCTATTCGCGCTTCAATGGCTCGTCGACCTTCGACCAGGATGGCGGCGCCAATATTCCGACCAGCTTCACCAGCGGCGGCAGCTACCAGGCCAACAACACCGTCTGGTCCAAGTACAAGAACTACAGCCACGAACTGGAAATCCAGTCGACCGGCAAGCGCGATGTGGACTGGCTGCTTGGCCTGTACTACGCCAATGAGGACAACGGCATCCGCTTCGACATCCCGATCATGAACGGCACCCAGCAGGGCACCGTGGGCTGGCAGGGTTCCTTCATCCAGCCCAAGGAAACCGTGGAATCGAAGTCCGTCTTCGGCCAGGCCACCTGGAATGCCAACGATGCCTTGCATGTCACCGGCGGCCTGCGCTACACCTCGGACGAGCGCAAGAACATCGGCGGCACCAACAACGGCTGGAGCAATTCGGATGCGCCGCAGATTCCTGTGAGCCCTTCGATGAATCCACTGGGCGGCGGCACCGGCTTCACGACCTACCAGCATAACGACGGCGTGTTCAACGACCATAAGCTGACTGGCCTGGTACGCGTGAGCTACGAGATCGACAAGAACAACATGGTCTACGCCAGCGTATCGACCGGCTACAAGTCGGGCGGCTTGCAGGATGGCGGCGTGCCATATGGTTCCGAGACGCTGACCAATTACGAAGTCGGCTCGAAGAGCACCTTCCTGGGCGGCACGGTACGGATGAATAATTCGGCGTACTACGAGAAGTTCAAGGGCTTCCAGTTCAGCGCACCGATCACCAATCCAGATGGCACGCGCGGCCTGGCGACCAGCAATGCGGAAGGCGCCAAGGTCTGGGGCCTGGAGACGGAGATCGCCGCCAAGATCACGCGTGAAGACCGCGTGCAGTTCACGGCAGCGTACACCAACGCCACGCTGAAGCACTTGGTTGGCGGCAGTAACGACTACGTGCTGCCGGCGTGTTCGGTGCCGGGCATCAGTACCTGCCTGGACGTCACCGGCAACACCATGCCGCACTCGCCGAAGTTCAGCGCGCAGATGATGTACCAGCACAGCTTCGCGCTGGCCAACGGCACGCTGATCCCGCGCATCAGCGCGCATTACGAAACGGCCAGCTGGCTGAGCGTGTTCAATCTGGGTGAGCCGGACAAGCAGAAGGCTTACACCCGCACCGACCTTGGCCTGCGTTTCGACGCCGATTCGAAGTGGTACTTCGACGCTTACATCCGCAACGCGGAAGACGCGAAGATCAAGACCAGCGCGATGAACGCCAACGGCCCGTGGCAAGCGCAGTACCTGCCGCCGCGCACCTTCGGCATCAACGTCGGCAAGTCGTTCTAAGCAAAGAGTTTTTCATGTAGTCCCAGTGTTGTTGTAGTGGTCTTCCAGCCCCTCGTCCTGAAAAGGTCGAGGGGTTTTTTTATGCCGATTCGAAGTGATCAAATTATCGGCAAACAGTTTGGTACAGACTATGATGAATATGAGAGCTGGCGGGAGGATAGATCATGTCTAGCATCAAGATCGAGATCGACAATGAGCTGCTGAAGAAGGCGCGCACCTACGTTGGGCCAATGGAAGCCGATGCCTTGGTTCAGATGGCTGTTACTACATTGATTCAGCTGAAAGCTGGCGAATGGCTGGCGGCCCAAGGCGGAACTCAGCCGGACCTTGCCGACATTCCTCGCCGCCGCCGGGGCGTAGAATGATTCTGGCTAACGCGCGAAGCCGGCATGATCGCCGGCTTCGCATAGCGAGCACACGTCTGGGTGTATGCGCTTAGTCTTTATGATGGAACGGTGCGTACCAGGTGACGATGAACGATGGGATCGTGGCGGCCATCACCAGCCAGAAGTAGTGCACATAGCCTAAAGCCTGCTGCAAGTGGCCGCTGACGATGCCGGTGACCATCATGCACAGGCCCATCAGGCCCGTGCCGAAGGCGTAGTGCGTGGTGGTGTATTTGCCCGGCGCCAGTTGCTGCATCAGGTAGATCATGAAACCCACCGAACCGAAACCAAAGAAGAACTTCTCGATCGCCACGCCGGCGCTGATGATCAGCAGGTCGTGCGGCTGGTAGATGCTCATCAACAGGAAGGTGACGTTGGGGATGTTGACCGCGCAGCACAGCACGAACAAGGTCGCCGGCAGCCCGCGCCGCGCGACGAAGATCCCGCCCAGCAGGGAACCTAGCAGCACCGCGATCAGACCATAGGTGCCGTAGATCAGTCCCAGCATCTCGTTCGACAATCCCAGCCCGCCTTGCGCCACCGGATCGACCATGAAGAAGGGCCCGATTTTTTCCAGCAGCCCGATACTGAGCCGGAACAGGAACGCAAACGACACCATCAACCACACGTCGCGCTTCTGGAAGAAGGTGACGAAGGAATCCTTGAGGATGAAGGCCGCTTCCGCCACCGACTTCGGCGCGTTCTCCGCCTTGGCGCCGTCCGGCATCACGCGCATGTGCCACAGCGCCGCCACGATGGTGATGGCCGCGACGATGAAGAAGATGATGCGCCACGATTCGATCCACTCCGGCCCGAACACGCCGGCCTGGTGATGGAAGTAGTGCGTGTGCAGCCAGCCGCTCAGATACACCATGCCGCCCGAGGCGACGATGGGACCGATGTTCCAGCTCAGACTCTGGATGCCGCAGAACAGCGACTGCGTCTTGGCGTCCAGCGAGGTGACGTACACGCCGTCGGACGCGATGTCCTGTGTGGCGCCGACCAGCGACAGCACGCCGAACATGAACACCATCACCACCATGTAGTCCGGCAGCGACATCGCCAGCGCCACGCCGGCGAAACCCAGGCCGATGATCAGCTGCGCGCACAGCACGAAGAACTTCTTGGTGCGGTACATTTCAACGAAGGGCGCGAACAGCGGCTTGATGGTGTAGGCCAGGATCAGGTAACTGGCATACTGCGCGGCCTGGCCGTTGTCCATGCCCAGGTTCTTGAACATGATGGAGGTGACGCTGGTGAGCATCATGTAGGTCAGCGCCATCGCGAAGTATCCGCTGGGGACCCACAGCATCGGCGTGCCGCGCGCGAACATGGCGCGCAGTAGCGATGGCGGTTGGCTGGCGGCGGATGCCTGCGGCTCTTGTGGCACGGCGGATGGTGCGGTTTGCATGATGTCGTCCTCGTTATTCTCGTTGGAGTGTAAAGCATCAGGCTCTGTGGCCTGTAGAAAGGAAAAAGCCGGCATCTGCGCCGGCGGGGTGATTACGCTTGCTCTAGGCCGCGTGCGCGGTGCGTTGCGGCCTTTGTTTCAAAAGATAGTCGCGGTACCAGTGCGCGCTGTGCTTCAAGGTTCGCTTCTGCGTCGCATAGTCGACGTGGACGATGCCGAAGCGTTTCGCGTAGCCGGAGTTCCACTCGAAGTTATCGAGCAGGCTCCAAAGGAAGTAGCCCTGGATGTCCACGCCTTGCAGGCGGGCGTCGTTCAGCGCCTTCAGGTGGCGCAGCACGAAATCGATGCGCGCCTCGTCCGGGATCTCGCCGTTGACGATCACGTCCGGATTGGCCATGCCGTTCTCGGTGATGTAGATCGGCGGCAGCTCGTACTCCGCTTTCAGTTTCAGCAGCAGCTCGGTCAGGCCGTCGGGGAAGATCTCCCAGCCCATGTCGGTGGTACCCAGTTTCGCTTCCGGCTGGCGCGGCGGCGTCTCGGCCGAGCAGTAGGCGCGGAAGTAGTAGTTCACGCCGAGGAAGTCGATCTTGTGCTGGATGTCCTTGAAGTCGTTCTCGTGGATCTCCGGCGCGTTGTCGCCGTGGCCTTGCAGCGCCAGTTCCGGATACTTGCCCTTGAAGATGGGGTCCATGAACCACTGCACCGAACGGGCGTATTCGAATTCCGCCAGCGCCTTGTCGGCCGCGCTGTCGGTGGCCGCGTCGGCGGTCCACTGATTGAGCACGATGCCCAGCTTGGCCGGGCTGCCGACCGCGCGCATGGCCTGCATCGCCAGCCCGTGCGACAGCAGCAGGTGGTGCGATACCTGGATAGACTGCTTCAGGTCCGCCACGCCGGGCGCGAACTGCGCGTTCCCGTAGCCCAGGTTGGCCGTGCACCACGGCTCGTTGTGCGTTGCAATCGTTTTCAAGCGCGAACCAAAACGACGCGCCACTTCGCCGGCATAGTCGGCAAAGCGGTAGGCGGTGTCGCGATTGAGCCAGCCGCCGTCGTCCTGCAGGCCTTGCGGCAGGTCCCAGTGGTAGAGGGTGACGTGGGCTTCGATGCCCTTGGCCTCCAGTTCGGACAGCAGACGGTCGTAGAAGGCGAAACCGGCTTCGTTCCAGGCGCCTTTGCCCGTTGGCTGCACGCGCGACCAGGCTATCGAGAAGCGGTAGGCGTCCACGCCCATGCCGGACATGATGGCCACGTCTTCCTGATAGCGGTGGTAGTGGTCGCAGGCGATGTCGCCGTTGCTGCCGTCAATGACGTTGCCGGGCGTGTGGCTGAAGGTGTCCCAGATCGACGGGCCTTTGCCGTCGGCGACCGCGCCGCCTTCAATCTGGAAGGCGCTGGTGGCGACGCCCCAGGTAAACGAGGGAGGAAATTGAGTGAAATCGGTCATGGATAGTCGTTTTGAGGATTAACAGGGTGCGAAACAGGGCATTTTGACGTTTGAAAACGATTTCACGCCTCCTGACTCGATTAGACCTCAAGTCAAACGGGGTGTCAATCTTTTGCTGAAATGGGTTTTGAGCGGCTGATATAATGCTGCCTCATTCTTCATCGACTCACTTCATCCCATGTCTTCCGATACCCCTAAAGACGGCCCAGCGCGGCCGATGCTCTACGACCCGACCGAACACCGCATCCGCAGCTTCGTCACGCGTGCAGGCCGCCTGTCGACCGCGCAGGCGCGCGCGCTGGAGGAATTGAGCCCGAAGTACATGATCGAATACGCCAAGACGCCGCTCGATTATGAGCAGGTCTTTGGCCGCAAGGCGCCGGTGGTGCTGGAGATCGGTTTCGGCATGGGCGGCACCACGGCGCACATCGCCGGCGTGATGCCGGAGAAGGACTTCATCGGCGTGGAAGTGCACACGCCCGGCGTGGGCAGCATGCTCAAGCTGATCGAAGAACAGGGCCTGACCAACCTGAAGGCGATCCAGCACGACGCGGTGGAAGTGTTGAACCAGATGATCCCGGACGGTTCGCTGCACGGCGTGCATATCTACTTCCCGGATCCGTGGCACAAGGCGCGCCACAACAAGCGCCGCCTGATCCAGTCGCCGTTCGTCAAGCTGCTGGTGCAGAAGCTGGCCGTGGGCGGCTACCTGCATTGCGCCACCGACTGGGAAGACTACGCGGTGCAGATGCTGGAAGTGCTGGGCGCGGAAGAGGGCTTGCAGAACACCGCCGATGGCTATGCGCCGCAGCCGGCTTATCGTCCGCTGACCAAGTTTGAAAACCGCGGCCTGAAACTGGGCCACGGCGTGTGGGACCTGGTCTTCACGAAGAAGTAATTATTTGCGCAGCCGGACGATGGCCGCGTTCAAGCGCTTGAACGTCTCGTCCGGCACCGACTTGCTGCACCACAGGCGACGCTCGTAGCCTTTGTACAGGTCGGAGAAGTAGATGCGCTTGTAGTACGAGGCCGGATAGCCCGAGGCCTTGATCGCTTCCTCGGCTTCTTCTTCCGTGATGAAGAAGTAGTCGATGCTGTGCCGGCGCAGCATGTCCAGCAGCTGCTGGGTGTCCGCACTGCTTGGGATGGTCGGCGTCTTGTAGCGCAGCAGGCCGCGGTCGAACGCCACACCGTAGGACACTCCCCGGTTCACCACCACGCGCAGCTGCTTGTCGGTCAGCGTATCCTTCAACGGCTGCTCGTCATGCATGGCGGGATTGCCGCTCCAGGTCAGCGCGAACGGGCGCTTGTCCTCATACACCACTTCCGAGAATTTTCCGACGCGTTCGCGCTCCGGCGTTTGCAACCAGCCCAGCATGCAGGCGGGTTCCTGCTCGGCCGCCTGCATCAGCACCAGCTGCTGCTTGGCCGGCGTCTGGCGCACGACAAACGGGATGCCGGCCGCAGTGAGCGCGGCGATGGCAGGCGCGGCGGCGTGGCCCGTCAGCACGCCGCGCGAGTCGGCATATTGCAGCGGCGGGCTTTGCGCGTAATGAAGTGCCAGCGGCTGGGCCGAGGCGGCCCCCGCCGCCATCAGCAGGGACAGGGCAAACACCTTCATCACTTTTCCAGCTGCTCGATATCCAGTGCCACGACATAGGCCAGATGGCCGCTCTGCCACACGCCGCCACCGCGCACCTGGGCGTCGCAGCTGGTGACCTGGCCTTCGATGTCCTTGTGCTTCAGCAGCGCGCGGAAAGTCAGCGAGGCCTTGGGCGACAGGTAGCCCGTCATGCGGCCGTTGAGGAAGACCGCGACGGCCGCGCTCTCGTACGGATTGACATCGTCCGGCACCAGTGTGGCCAGGTAGGGCGTTGCGGCGGCCTGGTCGCCATGGTCGCCGGCCAGTGTCTTGAGCGTGGCCTGGTAGCGCGATTCGTTGACCACTTCGACCAGGAAGCGGCCGTCGTCGGACCAGTGCAGCGCGGGAGCGACGTCGGGCAGCGTCGGTTCATACGGCGTGGCGGGGCGCGCCGGCAGCGGCATCGGCTTGGCCGGATTGGTCTTGATGATCGCGTAGACCACCAGGCCGGTGACGGCGATGATCAGCAGGGAGATGGCGAGTTCCATGGCGTGCCCGTTTATCTAAAGGCCGACATCTTAACGCATGCCCTTGGCCTGATACACAATTTTGCCGCCCACCATAGTCTGCAGCACCTTGATGTTGGCGATGTCCTCGGCCGGAATGGTGAAGAAATTCCGGTCCAAAACGATCATGTCGGCCAGCTTGCCCGGTTCCAGCGATCCGGTCAGCGCTTCCTGGCGCAACGTGTAGGCGGCGTTGAGCGTGATGGCGCGCAGCACGGCGGCGCGCGGCATGCCGGGTTGCGGCCCCAGTGTGCCGGCGTATTCCTTGCCCGCGTCCGGCGCGGCGGTGCGGGTCACGCCGACTTTCAGCGCGAACCATTCGTCGAGCGGATCGACCGGCCAATCGCTGCCATAGGCGATGCGCGCGCCGGCGTTCAGCAGCAGCGCTTGCGGCTCGACGATGGCGTAGCGTTGTGGGCCCATGTAGTCCTTCAGCGCGCCCACTGTGTCGGGCGCCGGTTTCCCCCATTGGAAGGACAGCACCGGCGTCACATCGAGTTTGGCGAAGCGCGGATAGTCGGCCGGGGCGACGATTTCGTCGTGCGCCAGCGCAGGGCGGATGTCCTTGCCGGCGGGCGTGGAGCGCAGGTATTCGATGGCGTCCAGCGATTCGCGCACGGCGCGGTCGCCGTCGACGTGGATGTGCGGATCGATATGGGCGTTGGCCAGTTCCGTCAGCGTGGTCTTCAACGCTTCGGGCGAGAAGTAGCTGGCCGGGCCTGTGCTGGGGCCGGGCTGCCAGTCCGGCTTGTCCGCCGTGCCCTTGTTGACCAGATAGGGCTCCAGCATGGTGCCGGTGAAGGCTGGTGCTGAGATCACGCCGTCCATGAACAGTTTTGCGTGGCGTACCTGCATCGACGGCTTAACGGTGGTCGGCCCCTGGTCGAACTGCTTTTGCTGCTTGAGCAGTTCGGCCACCGCGCTTTGCGGCGTGGCGCCTTTATCCAGGTCGATCAGCACCGCGAAGTGCGCGCGCGCCGTCAGCTTGCCCTGCTTGTGCAGGTCGGCGAAGGCGGTCATGGTTTCGGGATCGGTGTAGGCGTCGAGGAAGCTGGTGATGCCCTGCTTGCGCATCGCCGCCAGCGCGGCTTTGGAGGCGGCCAGGTTCTCGGCCACCGTCAACGGCGGCAGCAGGTTCATCGCCATGTCCTGCGCGGCGTCTTCCAGCAGGCCGGTGGCGTCGCCCTTGGCGTCGCGGGTGATCTTGCCGCCGGCGGGATCGGGCGTGTCGCGTTTGATGCCGGCCAGTTGCACCGCTTTTGAATTGAGCAGCGCCGAGTGGCCGAAGGACGAGCGCACGATGACGGGACGTTCGGTTTTCAGCGCGTCGAGCGTGGCGGCGGTGGTTTCCACGCCGTCGGGCAGCATCCCTTGCTGGAACCAGTTGACCACCACCAGCCAGCGGCTGGCGTCGGACTTCTTGTCCTTGTCCAGGCAGGCCTGGATGCGCGACTGGAATTGGGCCACCGTCAGCGCGGCGTAATCGAGGCTGCAATTGAGCAGGCGGCTGCCGCCCGATTGCGGGTGCATATGGCCGTCGACCAGGCCGGGCATCAGCATGCGGCCGTGCAGGTCGATGACTTTGGTCTTCTTGCCGGCCAGCGGCTTGGCGCCGGCGTTGTCGCCGACGTAGACGATGCGGCCGGCGCGCACGGCCAGCGCCTGCTGCACGCTGTCCCTGGCATCCACTGTGTAGATGTAGCCGTTGCGGTAGATGGTGTCCGCCGGCGCTTCGGCGCCTTGTGCGGATGCCGCCAATGCCAATGTCAGTGCAGCGACGTATCGGTTCATGCGTTTCCCTGTTTTATGCGGCTCCCATCGCTTTGGTGCGCGGGGCCAGCGGCAGGAACGCCAGCAGATTCCCCGCCAGTACCAGCGCCAGCCCGGCCAGGGCCGTCGGCGTCCAGTGGTAGCCTTCGTAGATGGTTGAAATGGTCAGTGCCACGATGGGGAATAATACCGTGGAATAGGCCGCGCGGTCCGGTCCTATGCGGCCGACCAGCAACAGATAGGCGGTGAAGCCGATCACCGAACCGGGGATCGCCAGATACAGCAGAGCGCCGACATAGCGCGTGCTCGGCTCCAGCGCGAACGGCATGCCCAGCGCCAGCGCCGCCACGCCCAGCGTGGTGGAGCCGATCAGCATGGCCCAGGTGTTGGTCAGCCACGGCGTCAGGCCCAGCGACTGCATGCGGCTCGACAGCAGGTTCCCGCAGGAGAAGCACAGCGTGCCGCCCAGGGTCAGCGCGAGGCCCATCATCACCTTGCTGTCGTTCCAGTGGCCGGCCATCTGCGGCGAAAACAGCAGCACGATGCCGGTCAGGCCGAGCAGGGCGCCCATCATCACCTGGCGGCGTATCGGCCGGCCGAGGAAGATGCGGCCGTTGATGGCGTTCCAGATTGGCGCGGTGGAGAACACCACGGCTTCCAGTCCGCTGGTGATCCACTGGCTGGCGTAGTAGAAGCACAGGAAGTTCAGGCAGAACAGCGCCAGGCCCTGGGCGAACAGGTAGCGCCACGCCTGGCGCGGCGGCCACCACGGCTTGCGGGTGATGAGCAAAAATCCCATCAACACGGCGGCGGCCAGCCAGAAGCGGTAGGCGATCGAGACCGGCGCCGGCACCACGCCAAGCTGGAAGGTGATGGCGATCCAGGTGGTACCCCAGATCAGGACGGTGAGCAGGTAGAGGAAGATATTCATGTTGCCAGCATGCCCGGCGCGCGCGGGCGGCGCTTGTCTGAAATTGCGCATATCGGCCGGCCGGCAGCGGGGAATGGGCGCTCCGTGCTAGACTTTAAGCCAACTCTTACTGAATGTTCGCGCCGTGCCAGCCCGCCCTTCCAACGCCACCGATGCCACCCCCGCCCGCGCACCGGACGGACTGATTTCGCACGCGGTGTTCCGCACCATGTCCGAAACGGATGCGGAGCTGGAGCGTTTCGCCTGGCTGGGCGACGATCTGGCGGTGGCCATCTGGCGCCGCGACACCGAGGTGGCCGAAACCAGCTACAGCAAGCCGGGCCACCATACGCTGTCCTACTACATGGGCGGCGGCTACCGCACCGAGCGTGACGAGCTTCCCGGCCTGTACGGAGCGCCTGAGCGCCTATGCACGCTGCCGGACTGGCACGAGTCCAGCTGGACGGTGCGCGGGCCGCTGCGCTTCCTGCACGTCTACTTCCTGCCCGAGCACTTCACGCGGCGGGCGGTGGTGGAGCTGGACCGCGAGCCGCGCGAGATCACGCTGGCCGACCGCACCTACTTTGAGGATGAACGCATCGGCCGCCTGTGCGCCGGGCTGGCGGACATGTCTTGGGAAGGCGCGGACGGCCAATTGCGCGCCAACGAGACGGCGCACGAGACTTTAAGTCTCCTGCTGCTGTCGCAATCGATGCCGCAGCACCAGCAGCGCGTGCGTGGCGGGCTGGCGCCGGTGGTGCGGCGCCGTCTGGCCGATTTCATCGAAGCGAACCTGGCGCAGAATATCTCGCTGGGCATGCTGGCGCAGCTGGCGTGCATGTCGGAGTACCACCTGGCGCGGATGTTCAGGATCTCGTTCGGCATGCCGCCGTCGGCGTGGATCGCGGCGCGCCGCGTGGAGCATGCGCGCCAGCTGTTGAAGGCCACCGACCAGCCCTTGCAGCAGATCGCCGACGCCTGCGGCTACGCGGACCTGAGCCACTTCAGCCACCGCTTCCGCGACAGCGTGGGTGCGCCGCCGAGCCGCTACCGCAGCATCGTTACCTCGTAGGCAGGCCGGCTAGCGAATTGGTGTGTGCATAGTCAAGGACAGCTCATTTGGCGGAGAGGATTTGCGGTAGATTTTGCACCCGAAACGCCTCGACAACAAAATCGATAAACACGCGCGTCTTCGCCGGCAGCAGTTTCTGGCTGGTGAAATACAGGGAGATCGCCCCGACGTCGCCATACCAGTTTGGCAGCAAGCGCACCAGCGCACCGCTTTCCAGATGCGGCGCGGCGTGCGGCACCGGTATCAAGCCAACCCCAAGGCCCAGCACCACGGCGCGGCTGAGTGCATCGGGATCGTTGACCAGCATGATGGCTTGCTGCTTTGCCGTGACCTCGGCGCCGGCATGATTGCGCATGACCTGCGTCCGTTGACGTCCCGTCACCGGAGAACGTATCACCACACTGGGGAACTCGGCAAGTCCAGAGGGGTCTTTGGGACGACGCTTGCCCTCCAATAGCGCCGGCGCCGCCACCGCGATCAAATGGATGCGCGCCAGTTCGCGCGCCACCATACCTGGCGGCAGCTCAAAGCCGGCGCCGATCGCCGCATCAAAGCCGCCCGCGATCAGGTCCAGTGGACGGCTATCGAACACCCAGTCGGGTATCACGCCCGGATACCGTTCGAGAAACGCCGGCATGAGCGGCAGCAGATAGTCCATGCCAAATCCCGGCGCGGCGCTCAGCTTCAACACGCCGGCCGGTTGCCCGGCATTGACCTTGATGTCGGCAATCGCTCCCTGAATGCTGTCGAGACCGCCCTGTACCGATTGCTGAAAACGTTCACCCGCTTCGCTCAGCGTCAGGCCACGCGTGCTGCGCATGAACAGCCGCACGCCGAGATTGCGCTCCAGTAGCGCAACGTTCCGGCTCACTGCTGCCGGCGTCAAACCCAGCCGACGGGCGGCCGCGGAAAAGCTCCCGCTCTCGGCGCTGCGCACGAAGGATTCCAGGTTGGCCAGGGTCTCCATGACTTTACCTTCAAGTAATTATTGAAACTGATTATAGCCGGTTGCTACTAACGCTGGAAACGGGCTAGCCCTAGAATTCAACTCAGCAAACAGTTTATCCACTTAACTTTAAAGGAAATATCATGACTATCGGCATCATTGGCTCGGGCGCCCTCGGCTCCAACTTCGCTCGCATTCTGGCCAAACAAGGGATCCCGGCCACCATCTCCAACAGCCGTGGGCCTGCCTCGCTGGCCGACCTGGTCAAGGAACTGGGACCATCCATCAAGGCCGGCACGGTGGAAGAGGCGGCAAGCGCCGACATGGTGCTGGTGGCTGTGCGCTGGGTCGATGCGGCGAAAGTGCTGGGCAGCCTGCCGGCATGGAATGGCCGCATCGTGATCGACGGCACCAACCCGGTGGAGTTCTTCGATCCCGCGACGCCGCCGGATGCGAACGACGCCAGCAATCCGCTGGCGGCATATGGGATCAAGGCGGTCGATCTGGGCGGAAAGCACTCGAGCCAAGTTATCCGGCAATTGGTGCCTGGCGCACGCTTGGTCAAGGCGTTCAACCACAACGACGTCAACGTGCTGAAGGAGCCGGAAACGGCAGGCGGCAAGCGGGTGTTGTTCTACTCGGGTGACGACGCGGCCGCCAAGGCGGAAGTGCGCGGCATCATGGAGGCCGCCGGCTTCTTCCCGGTCGACCTGGGCACGCTGGACGTTGGCGGACCGTTGGCGTCGCTGCCTTTCGGCCCGCTGTCGACGCACAACTTGGTCCGTATCTGACCGGTTGCGGCCTACTCCATCTCGCTGATCATGGCGACGATCTCGTCGCCGTAGGACGCGAGCTTCTTCTCGCCGACGCCGGAGATGCCGCGCAGGTCGGACAGCGTGGTCGGACGCGCCTTGGCGATCTCGCGCAAGGTGGCGTCGTTGAAGATGATGTAGGCCGCCACGTCGTGCGCGCGCGCCGTCTCCACCCGCCACCAGCGCAGCTTGTCGAAGATGGCCTGCTCGCGCGGCGACAGGTCGCTCTCCACATAACCCTTGGAGGCGCGGCTCGCGCTCTTCTGCTTGACCGGCTTCTGGTACTGGCGCAGCTGCACCTTCTGCCCGCCCTTGAGCACCGGCCGCGCGGCGTCGGTCAGTTTCAAGGAGCTGTATTGTTCATGGTCGACCGTCACCAGTCCCAGCGCGATCACCTGGCGCAGGATCGCGCGCCATTCCTGCTCGCTGCGGTCGGCGCCGATGCCGAACACCGACAACGAATCGTGATGCCAGGTCTTGATGCGGTCCGTCTCCACGCCGCGCAGCACTTCGATCACATGGCCGGCGGCGAAGCGCTGGTCGACGCGGTACACCGCCGACAGCAGCTTCTGCACCGGCACCGTGCCGTCGAACGACACCGGCGGAATCAGGCAGGTATCGCAGTTGCCGCAAGGGCCGGAGGCTTCGCCGAAATAGTCGAGCAGGCGCACGCGCCGGCAGCTCAGTGTTTCGCACAGGCCCAGCATCGCATCGAGCTTGGTGCCCAGCACGCGCTTGAAGGTTTCGTCGGCCTCGGATTCGTCGATCATCCGGCGCTGCAGCACCACGTCCTGCAGGCCGTAGGCCATCCAGGCGCTGGACGGTTCGCCGTCGCGGCCGGCGCGGCCGGTCTCCTGGTAGTAGCCCTCGATACTCTTGGGCAGGTCCAGGTGGCAGACGAAGCGCACGTTGGGTTTGTCGATGCCCATGCCGAAGGCGATGGTGGCGCACATGACGATGTTCTCTTCGCGCAGGAACTTGGCCTGGTTGGCCGAGCGCTTGGCGTGGTCCATGCCGGCGTGGTAGGCCATGGCCCGCACGCCGTTCTCGTTCAGGAATTCGGCGGTCTCCTCGACCTTCTTGCGCGACAGGCAGTAGACGATGCCGCAGTCGCCGCCATGCTCGGTGGTGATGAAGTCCAGCAGCTGCTTGCGGCCGTTGGCTTTCTCGACGATCTGGTAGCGGATGTTGGGGCGGTCGAACGAGGACACGAACTGCATCGCGTCGCCCAGTTGCAGGCGGTGGACGATCTCGGCGCGGGTCTGCTGGTCGGCGGTGGCGGTGAGCGCGATGCGCGGCACGTTGGGGAACTGTTCGTGCAGCACCGACAGCTTGATGTACTCGGGCCGGAAGTCGTGCCCCCATTGCGACACGCAGTGCGCCTCGTCGATGGCGAACAGCGCGATCTTCGATGCCTGGAACAGGTTCAGGCAACGCTCCGTCATCAGCCGCTCGGGCGCCACGTAGACCAGGTCGATCTCGCCGGTGCGCACCAGCCGCTCGATGCGGTTGGCTTCCTCGTAGGTCTGGGTGGAGTTGAGGAAGGCGGCGCGCACGCCCACTTCGGCCAGCGCGTCCACCTGGTCCTGCATCAGCGCGATCAGCGGCGAGATGACCACGCCGACGCCGTCGCGCACCAGCGCGGGGATCTGATAGCACAGCGACTTGCCGCCGCCGGTGGGCATCAGGACCAGCGCGTCGCCGCCACCGCTGACATGGCCGACGATCTCCGCCTGCTGTCCGCGGAAGACTGGGTAGCCAAACACGGTTTGCAGCAGATGAAGGGCGCGCTCGTTATTTTCCTGATGATCCATTTCTACTACTCGATTCCGACAACAAAATGACAACTAAGGTTTAATCGGCCCAGACGATGACGCCGGTGTAACCGGTGACCAGCACCATCAGGCCGAAGGCGATGCGGTACCACGCGAACGCGGTGAAGGTGTGCGAGCTGATGTAACGCAGCAGCCAGCGCACGCACAGGAAGGCCGAGACGAAGGCCGCCACGGTGCCGATCGAGAACAGCGGCAGGTCGGAGGCCGACAGCAGCGCGCGTTCCTTGTACAGCGAATACACGGTGGCGCCCAGCAGCGTGGGGATCGCCAGGAAGAACGAGAACTCGGTCGCCACCTTGCGCGACAGGCCGAACATCATGCTGCCCATGATGGTGGCGCCGGAGCGGCTGGTGCCGGGGATCAGCGCGAACGCCTGGGCGATGCCGATCTTGAGCGCGTCGATCGGCTTGAGGTCGTCCACCGAATTGATGCGGGCCATGGCCGGATTGGCCTTCTCGCGCTTTTCCACCCACAGGATGACGAAGCCGCCGACGATGAAGGCCAGCGCCACCGGCACCGGCGCGAACAGCTTGGCCTTGATGGCCTTGTTGAACAGCACGCCCAGCACGGCGGCCGGCAGGAAGGCGATCAGCACGTTGAGCGCGAAGCGCTGCTGTTTCGGGTCGCCCAGGCCGGTCAGCACGGCGGCGATGCGCGCGCGGTACTCCCAGCAGACGGCGAAGATGGCGCCGGCCTGGATGACGATCTCGAACACTTTCATTTTTTCTTCCATGCCTTGGAAGCCCAGCAGGTGTTCCGCCAGAATCAGATGGCCGGTCGACGAGATCGGCAGGAATTCGGTGAAACCTTCAACCAGGCCCATGATCAGGGCTTTGAGTGCGAGAACGATATCCATGAAGTCAGTTATAAGTTGGTGGGAGGGGAGGCCCTGTCACAGCGCCGGGGTCGAAGCTTACCATGTTCGCTGCCTGCTATTCTGAATCTCACTCAAGCGTAATGCGGTTTTCGGCGGCCAAACGAAAAAACGCCCCGGATCGGGGCGTTGAAAGGAAGAACTTTCGAGCGCGAGACGCTTACCAGCTGGCCTTGAGCGTGTATTTGCCGCTGGTGGCGCCGGTGCCGCCGCCGTAGTAGATCACCTTGGCGTACAGCGTGCCGGCGGTGCCGTAGCTCAGGCTGTCGACCGCGCCGGTGCCGTTGACGCTGGAGGCCACCTTGGTGCCGGCGCTGTTGTACAGCTCCAGGTCGTAGTCCGAGCTGGCGTTCGGGGCCAGGCTCAGGGCCAGTGTTTTGCCCGACGGCAGCACGATCTTGTAATAGTCGACGTCCGACGAGGCGCTCATGGTGCCGTTGACGGTGGTGCCGGCCGTGCTGATGGCCTGCGCGGTGGCGGTGGTGTTGTTGCTCTCCACTTCGTTGATGGTCGGGCCGCCGACCACCGACGACAGGATGTTCTGCGCCTCGAACTTGGCCTGGAAGGTGTTGGCGTAGCTCAGGTCAGCCGGGAACAGCGTCTTGGCCGCGTTGACGATGGCGGTGGCCATGGCCGGCATCTTGACGTTGCTGCCCAGGCCGAAGTGCGCTTCCAGGATGATCTGGTCGATATTGGCGCGCGGCTTGCCGGCGGCGATCAGCGCCACCATCGATTGGTACAGCGGCGCCGACCACAGCTCATCGGACTGGAAGCTCACGCCGCCCTCGGTCACCGACTGGTGCGCGGCGTAGGTCTTGCTGGCGTTGTACTTGGCGTCGGTGCGGTTGAGCATGCGGCCGTCCCAGCAGGCGCCGTGGCCGTCCCAGCTGAAGGCCCACTCCGGGTGGTAGATCTTGCCGTTCGGGGTGCTGTAGGAGTAGGACGCGGCCCAGTAGTCGCCGAAGCCTTCGCCCATGGCGCCGGTGTCGCCGCCGCTCCAGCTGCTGTCGATGTTGGCCTGGATGCCGTGGCCGTATTCGTGCAGGATCACGTCGGCGTCTTCGCTGTCGTTCACGCAGCCGTGGCCGAAGGCCAGGTAGTCGGAACCGGCCGCGCCGCCGCTGTAGTGCGAGTTGTCGTCGCCGTTGACGCCGTTGGTGTCGACGTCCAGCGGACGGTTGATGATGGACTTGGTGCCGGTGAAGCCCAGCGACTGGATGTAGCGCTGGCTCTGGTCCAGGTGGAAGTAGACGTTGCTGTCGTCGAAGGCGTCGTTGCCGCGCTTGGCCGTCCACACGCCGTTGCTGGTGGTGCTGGGCGCGGTGTTGGGCGCTTCGATGTCCTTGATGTTGACGAACGGGCCGCTCAGCTTGTAGACGCCGGCGCTCACCGTCAGGTCGCGCAGGGTCTTGGTCGAGTAGGCGGCGTCGAAGGCGGAGGCGGGCGAGGTGTCGGTCAGCGCGTCGGTGTTGAGCACCGTGCGCGGATCGGGATCGAAGGCGTAGCCGGAACCGTTGATGCCGGACGGCGTGACGGCGGCCACGGCGCCGCCTTGCAAGGCGCGGCGGCCATGCGCGGCCTGGCTGTCGCTGACCGCCTTGGTGGCGGCGTGGCGGTCCAGCACGGGGCCGGCCAGCTCGGCGCGGGCGTCCAGCGTGCGCTTGCCGCGGCGCGGCAGCGAGGTGGAGTAGGAGCCGATGACGGCGCCGTCATGCGCGTTGAGGAATTGCACGAAGCCGCCGGTCGGCATCTGCGCCTCGATGCGCACCTTGCGCGCCAGCTGCACGCCGTCCTTGGTGGTGACCCACACCAGTTCGGTGGACGGGGCGGCCACCAGCGGGTGCTGCACCTTCATATTGGTCCAGGCCTTGTCCAGCGCCTGGTCTTCGGTGATCTGGGCCTGGTTGTACAGCTGGTTGACGGCGCTGGCGTCGACCTTGTCGGAGATGTGGCGGGTTTCGTTGAAGATCTTTTGCAGCTGGCCGCTCTTGCTGAGGGAGACGATGATCTCGGCCCGGTCCACCGGCAGGCCGCGCAGCATCTGCTGATAGTGGTAGTGCTTGCCGGTGAGCGATTCCTGCACCTTCACCAGCCCCAGGTTGTTCAGCGATGCCGGCAGGCCGAACTGGGCGGCGTTCTGGCGCAGCGCGTCGTCGGCCGTGGTGGCGGTGGCGGGCGAGAACAGCGTCAGGTTATCAACGGAGTAGCTGCCGGCGTGCGCGGAACCCGCGTAGGCCAGGACGATCAGGGATGCAATCAGGGGACGGGCGAATTGGCGCATGCTGCATGAACTCCTATAGGTATTGGTTGATTCGGTATGCGAGCCTTGTGGGTGCAAAACGAGTATATCCACGCCTTTTTGCCATTTGTAAAATCGGGTGTTTTTAGACAGTTTTCCGGATTCTGTTAAAAATGAGACATAGCGGTGCTGCGCGCCCGGCGCTAAGATGGACCCCAAACCACCCACCAAAGGTCGCTTATGCACAGGCTGTTTTCCCTGCTCTTGCCGGTCGCGCTGGCGTCCGGCTGCGCGATGGCGCAGGCGCCCAAGCCGATCGAGGATGTGGAGCCGGAGGTGACGCGGCAGGTGGCCGCCGCCGTGGCGAACATGGCGGTCGATCCGGCGGCCGAGGGGGCGGCGTTGCTGCGCGCCTGTCCGGCCCAGGCCGCGCCGCCGCTGGAGCTGCTGCAACGCACGGTCGACGGCGAAGAACGCAGCTATCTGTACCGCACCCGCTGCGGCAAGGCGCTGCTGGTGTCGGCCACTTACGGCAAGAACCGTGCGATCAAGCGCCTGACGGTCAAGGCAGAGTAAAACTATACATGCGAGGCCCGGTGCTTGATGAGCTCGAACCAGGCGACGCTCAACGCCGTCGCCGCGCCGCACGCCAGCAGCAGTCCCAAGCTGGGCCGTGAAAAAGCGAACAGCGCGCGGATGCCGTCCAGGCACAGCACGGCCGCCAGCAACAGCGTGGTCGCCAGGCTGATCCAGGCGAACGGCCGGCCCGATGCTGGCCGCCATTGCCAGGACGTCTGCGACCAGCTGCGGTTGGTATGGATCAGCCCCAGGTTGGACAAGACCAAGGTCAGGAAGGTCGTGGTGCGCGCCATGTCGTCGGACTGGCCCGACCATTTGACGGCCAGATAAAAGCCGATCAGCATGGCCAGCAGGCCGCCTCCCTGCAGCAGGCCGCGCACCAGGATTTCGCGGTCGAACAGGTGCATGTCCGGCCGGCGCGGCTTGCTGGTCATGGCGCCCGCTTCGATCGGCTCGGCCTCGAAGACGATCGAGCAGGCGGGGTCGATCACCATTTGCAGGAACAGGATGTGCACCGGCATCAGCAGCATCGGCCAGCCCAGCAACACCGGCAGGATCGACAGGCCGACGATGGGCACGTGCACCGCGACGATGAACACGATGGCCTTGCGCAGATTGGTGAACAGGCGGCGGCCGTGCCGGACCGCCAGCAGCAGCGACGAGAAGTCGTCCTTGAGCAGCACCAGCGCGGCCGCCTCGCGCGCGATGTCGGTGCCGCGCGCGCCCATCGCCACGCCGATGCTGGCCGCCTTCAACGCCGGCGCGTCGTTGACGCCGTCGCCGGTCATGGCGACCACCTCGCCGCCGTGGCGGAACGCCTGCACCAGGCGCAGTTTCTGCTCCGGCGCGATGCGGCAAAAGACGTCGGTATCCTTCAGCCGCAGCTGCAGCGTGGCGTCGTCCATGGCCGCCAGCTCGACGCCCGACAGCAGGCCGCCCTGGGCGCCGGTGATGCCGGCCTGGCGCGCGATCGCCAGCGCGGTGGCGGGATGGTCGCCGGTAATCATCACCACCCGCATGCCGGCCGCATGGCATTGCGCCACCGCCTGCGGCACTTCCGGCCGCAACGGATCTTGCAAGGCGACCAGGCCGAGGAAGACAAAATCAAACACATGCTGGTTGTCCGGCAGGCTGGCCGCCGGGAAGATGGCGCTGGCGACGCCGATCACGCGCAAGCCGTCATTGGCCATGGCCGCGACTTGCGCCGCGATGGCGGCCGCGCGCGCCGGTTCCAGATGGCACAAATCGATGATGGCTTCCGGCGCACCCTTGGCGGCGATCAGGTATTCCGAACGGTCCGGCGATTGCCAGACGCGCGACATCGCCAGCATCTGCCGCGACAGCGGATAGTCGTCGATCAGCGCCCAGTCCGAATGCAGGTGTTCGGTGTTGGCCAGCAGGCGCGCGCCGGCCTGGCCGATGGCGGACTCCATCGGATCGAACGCTTGCCGATGGCTGGCCAGGACGGCGTATTCCAGCAGGCCGTGCAGCTCCTCCTGCAGGGCCGAGGCGCCGGGCGCCCGGCAATCGTGGTCCGCCTGCTCCGACCACAGCTGGACCACGGCCATGCGGTTGGCGGTGAGCGTGCCGGTCTTGTCGACGCAGAGGATGGTGGTCGCCCCCAGCAGCTCGATCGCGGGGATGCTGCGCGCTAGCACTTTTTCGCGCCCCAGTCGCCACGCGCCCAGTCCGAGGAACAGCGTCAGGATGACCGGCAATTCCTCGGGCAGGATGGCCATGGCCAGCGTCAGTCCGGCCAGCAAGCCCTGCAGCCAGTCGCCGCGCAGCCACCAGTAGGCGAACGCCAGGGCGGCGGCCAGGCACAAGCCGCCGGTGGCGACGACCTTGACCACGCGTCGCGTTTCCAGCTGGATCGGCGTCAGCTCGCTGCCGGTGGCGGCGAGCGAGGCGCCGATGCGCCCCAGCGCGCTGTTCGGCCCGATGGCGATCACCAGGCCGCTCGCCGTTCCCTGGGTGATCAGGGTGCCGGAGTACAGGCGGCGTTCCTTGGCCTCGAGCGCGTCGGCGCCATGCTTGGTCACCGGCACGGATTCTCCCGTCAGCATGGATTCGTCGACGGTCAGGTTCGACGCGGTGAGCAGGTCGATATCGGCGGGAACGCGGTCGCCTTCGGCCAGCAGCACCAGGTCGCCGACCACCAGCTCCCGGCCGGCGACGCGCTCTTGCTTGCCGCCCCGTATCACCAGCGCGCGCGGGGAGGACAGGTCGCGCAGGGCGTTCAGCGAGCGCTCCGTGCGCCGCTGCTGGAAAAACGTCATGCCGATGACGATGCCGACAAAGGCCAGCAGCATCAGCGCTTCGTTGCGATCGCCCAGCACCAGGTAGATGGCGCCGCAGGCGACGAGCAGCAGGAACATCGGCTCGGACACCACGTCCAGCAACAGGCGCCAGGCACTTTGCGGGCGCGAGGTGGGAAGTTCGTTCGGGCCGTTGGCGCGCAGTTTTTCCGCTACCTGCGCAGCTGTGAGGCCATCGCTGTTCTGCTGCGCCGCCGTGGTGTCCATGTTGTTCGCGAGAGAGGGGGGAGCGAGGTCGTAGCAATATCGTTATCTTAAGTGACTTTGCGAAACCATGAACAAAAAAAAGCCCCCGCCTTTCTGACCCCGCCTTTTGCAAGCTTTAGAACGTCATGTCCAGGCGGGCGCCGAAGTAGCGCTGGAAGTCGCGCGGCGGTAGCCACTCGGTGGTGTTGACCACCAGCGGCACGTTGGGCGCCTTGCTGCTCCAGTTGCTGCTGGCGTAGCCGTTGTTCAGACCGGCCGCGTAGCGCTTGTCGAACAGGTTGTTGACCAGGAAGGTGAACTTGTAGCGGTCCTGTTTGTCCTTCACGCCGAAGCTCAGGTTGGTGATGCTGAAAGCGCCCTGTACCGTCATCGGGTCCTGGTTCAGCGAGAACTGCGTGCGGCTCTGGTAGCGCGTGGTGGCCGCGACGAAGCCGTTGAAACTTTGCGACGGCAGCACCAGGTCGTACTGCCCGCCCAGGTTGACCTTGATCTTGGGCGCGTTCGGCAAGGTCTTGCCGGCCAGGTTTTGCACATTGCTGTTGTTGTACTTCGGGCTGACCACGCAGCCCGGCCCGATCACGGTGCCGGTGCCGGTGGCGTTGAGCACGTTGTAGCACGGGCCGTTTTCGAAGGACTGGATGGTGGCCTCGGTGTAGGCGAAGCTGCCGTTCAGCTGCAGCTCGCGCGTGATGCGGATGCTGCCTTCCGCTTCCACGCCCTGCGTGCGCAGGCCGCCGATGCTGTTCAAGCCGGTGCGGTAAGTGCCGTCGGCGTCGAAGAAGCTCGATGACTGCTGGAAGTTCGAGAAGTTGGTGCGGAACAGCGCCATGCTCAACATCGCGCGGTTGTCGAGCAGGCTTTGCTTGAGGCCGATCTCGTAGCTCTTCGCGGTTTCCGGCTTGACGGCCGGTAGCTTGGCGGTGGCGGCCGTGAAGCCGGACGTCAGGTCGTAGGCCACGCCCTTGTGTCCGGTCGAGGCCATGGCGTAGACCATGCTGTCCGGGTTGATGCGGTGCTCCAGGCCCAGCTTGCCGGTGTAGCTCTTGTCGTTGTCTTCCTTGTGGTAATACTCGGTCAGCGCGTGCACTTGCGGCGGCACCGTGTAGCGGCGGAAGTTGTAGCCGGTGTCTTCGTCGTTGTAGCGGCCGCCCAGGATCAGGCTGGTGTTCGGCACGAAGTCCCACGAGCCCTGGCCGTAGATGGCCTTGCTGATGTTCCAGGCGTCGGCGCCGTAGGAGGTGCCGTAGGCCTGGATCAGCGGCGCCTTGGTCAGCTCGCGGTTCAGCCAGTTCTTGCCGTACCACAGGCCGGCGACGTAGCGCACCGCGCCCTTGTCCGGCGAGGTCAGGCGCAGCTCCTGCGTGGTCGAGTGGACGTCGAACGAGCCGTACTGGAACAGGCCGCCGTGCATGCCGGTCGGCTGGCCGTTGGGCAGCAGCAGGAAGGGCAGGATGTCGATGTCGGTGTTGTCGTTGTCCTGGTAGTCGTCCATGTGGTAGCGGCTGTAGGACGAGATCGAACTCAGCGTGTGGCCGGCCAGCGGACCGTTGGGGTCGAACGCCCAGTCCAGCTTGACGCCGGTGCCGACGTCGTGGAACTTGCCGCCGGTCGGATAATCGTTGCGCACGTCGCGGTTGCCGGGGCCGATGGCGATGCCGGCCAGCACCAGCGAGGCCGGCAGCTGCGGCGCGTTGCGGTAGATGCCGCCCGGCGACATATAGCTGTAGGCGTTGGAGCAGCAGAACTTTTCGGTGCGGTTGTAGTGCGGCGTCAGGGTCACGGTCAGCTGGTCGGTCGGGGTCCACTCCAGCTTGCCGCTGAGGTTGTCGCCCTTGCTGCCGTTCAGGTGGCCGCCGGTGGTGAGGTCGTTGAGCGTGCCCTGGTAGCTGGTCTTGCTGGCGGCCAGGCGCATGCGCAGCGTGTCCGACACGGCGCCGCCGACGCTGAAGCCGGCCCGCCACTCATGGTCGTCGGTCAGGTAGGTGCTGACGGTGGTCTTGATCGGGCCGCCGATCGGCTTGGTGGTGATGTTCAACGCGCCGGCGATCGAGCTCTTGCCGAACAAGGTGGACTGCGGTCCCTTCAGCACTTCGATGCGGTAGACGTCGGCCAGGTCCTTGAAGGCGCCGGCTTGCATGCCCTGCGGGATATCGTCGACGATGACCGAGACGTCGGCCTCGACGCCGATGCCCAGCGAGAAGGTGCCGATGCCGCGCATATTGATGCTGAAGTTGCCCGGCTGGCTGCCGTAGGACAGCGTCAGCGCCGGCGACAGCGAGGGGATGTCTTCCAGGTCGCGCACGTTGGAGCGTTGCAGCACGGCGTCGCCCAGCACGGTGATCGAGGCCGGCACGTCTTGCAGGTTCTGGGCGCGCTTGTTGGCGGTGACGACCACCGATTCAAGCTTGCCGCTGTCGGCCGGGGCGGCCTGTTGGGCGGAGGCGGCGCCGAGGCCGAGCAGGGGGAGGGCTAGCGCGACTGCGGCCGTGATGGGCCGCAGCGCGGGGATGGCAGGTTTCATGAGGTCTCCGTTTTTATTAATTGCTGCGTGGAATCGATTCCACGTTTGGTCAGAAAACGCCGGCGCTGTTAGGACGTCCGGCGGTGCTACGATTTATTGCGTAGTGACGGACAGCGGCGCCTTCAGTTTTTGCGCGTAGTTGCGCACGTAGGCCTGCCATGCCGCGCCGTCGGCGAAGTCGCCGCTCTTGTTCCAACCGGCGCCGAAGTAGTAGACGAAGGGCTTGCCCGCTTGCGCCTTGCCCAGCGTCAGTTGCTGGCCGTCGGTGACGGCGTAGCCGCTGGCGCCGGCCGGCAGGATCACGCCGCAGCCGATGATGCCGTCGTCGCCGTGTTGCGGTTCCCAGTAGCTGGTCCAGCCGCCGGCGGCGTCGGTCACGTAGTCGCCCTGGCCGTCGCGCTGCACGATGCCCACGCCCACCGTCAGCGGGCCTTTGCCGCCGGCGCTGTAGCGGCTTTCAACGCGGGTCATGTTGGAACCGGCGTCGATCGAGAAGCGCTTCACCTCGGAGACCATGCGGCCCTTGCCCGCGTCCCACTTGCCGAAACTGAGCTCGAACACGGAGCGCAGCGGGCCGTCGGCCAGCACCTTCCAGTTCTGGTAGTTGGACGAGTTATGCAGTGCGTTGTCGGCGTAGATGGTGGTGCCGCCGCAGCCGCGGTTCTGGCCCACGTGGTAGTAGTCCAGGCCTTCGCCGGCATCCTTGTGATAGGCGCCGGTCTTGTACCACTTGTCCACCACAGGGTAGCGCACCCGCTTGACCCAAACGTCCACGCCACTGCTGATCAGGTGTTCTTTCGGGTCCTTGATGATGGCCGGCCCGTAGACACGGTGCACGGTGCGGTCGCTTTCCCACGCGAAGTCGTCCAGCCTTTCCGGCACGAAGCGCGCATGCGTCTTCACGTCGGCCGGCGGCGTGGCGGCCAGGCGTTCGGCCGGCAGCACCAGGTAGCGGCGCGTGTCGCCGGCCGGCACGTTCACGGAGAACAGCAGCTGCTTGCCGATCACCTGGGAATTGAGGATCGCCGACGTCGCCGCATCCATCACCACCGGCGCCTTGACGCCCGGGGTGACCTCCACCAGCTCGTCGCCGCGCAGTGCTTCGGTGCCGTTGGCCACGCTGACCGTGCGCGGCCTGACCTTGTCCAGCACCGCCATGCGATACACCTCGCTGCCGGCCAGCAGGAAACCGCCAACGCCATAGACTTCGGTGGCGTCGTCGTTGAACGATTTGGGGTCCTGTCCGATCGGCTGCACGTGGGTCAGCTTGCCGTCGGCCTGCACGTTGGTCATCACCGCGCCCCACACCTTCCGCACGGCGGGCTGGTAGGTCTTGGCGTCCAGCAGGCCCTGGTTGACGCCCCAGGCGAAGGCATAGGCATACAACGCCGAGCCACTCGATTCCTTCAGCGGATAGCTGGCCGGGTCCAGCAGGCTGGCGCGCCACAGGCCGTCCGGCTGCTGCAGCGTCAACAGCTTGGCCGACATCTCCTTGTACTGCTGCTCGAAGCGCGGACGGGCAGGGTGCTTGGCCGGCAGGTATTGCAGCATGCGCACCAGGCCACCCATCACCCAGCCGTTGCCGCGTCCCCAGTAGACCTTCTGGCCATTGGCTTCGCGCTTGTCGAAGTATTTACTGTCGCGGAAGTAGAGGTGCGCCTCCTTGTCGTACAGGTAGTCCGACGTCGCCCACCATTCGCTGACGGCGAAGTCCAGGTAGCGCTGGTCGCCGGTGACGGCCCACAGGCGCAGCCAGGTCGGAGGCCCCATGAACAGCGCGTCGCACCAGGACCAGCGCTCCTGGTTGCCCGGCACGGTGAAGTCCAGCGTGCCGCTGCGGCGGTTGGCCAGGATGTCGTCGAAGCTGGCGCGCATGGCGGCGATCATCTTCGGATCGTGCAGTTGCAGATACAGTTCGGCGTAGGTCTGGCCGATGATATGGTCATCCGCGTGGTAGTGGTTGGGCCCAAGCTTCCATTGGTTCTTGTCGCCGATGGCGAGCATCGCGTCGCGGTATTTGCGGTCGCCCGAAATGCCCACCAGGGCCATGAAACCGGTATCGCCCACCGCCTGCGTCCAGTCGTCGGTGCGGTGCGTGCTGGGGTTGGCCAGCTGCCAGTCGGCCACGCGCTCCATCGCGTTCAATACCGCTTTCGGATTGATGGCGGCCGATGGCGCGTCGCTGGCGAAGACTGGTGTTGCGGGCAGTGCGGCCATAAGGGCGGCCAGCACGGCGGCGTGCAGATACGTTGGTTTCATGTGGGGGGTCTCGTTGAGTTTTATTTGTACATCGGTCCTGCGGTGACGAACGGGCCTCCCTGGTAGATGGTCGGCGCATCGCCGGCCGCCGGGTAGGCCGCGCTGTCGGGGAACTGGTCGGCGAACTGGCCGGAGCTGTGCTTGGGCACATAGCCCAGGTGCGAGGCGTGCTTGTTGTCCCACCACTTGGTCGGATTGTCCGAGGTGCCGAAGGTGATCGTGTGGCCCACGCGCGGCGTGAACAGCGAGCAGCGGATCAGTTCCACCAGGTCGTCGTAGGCCAGGTAGGTGACCATCATGCGGCTGTTCTTCGGTTCCGGGAAGGATGAGCCAATGCGCAGGCAGACGGTCTCGGTGCCGAAGCGGTCGTAGTAGTAGCGCGACAGCGCCTCGCCGAAGGCCTTCGACACGCCGTAGAAGCCGTCGGGGCGCAGCGGCATGCTGGCGTCGACCAGCTGCGTGGTTTCGTAGTAGCCCACCACGTGGCTGGAGCTGGCGTAGATCACGCGCTTGACGCCGCACTTGTGCACCGCCTCGTACAGATGGTGCAGGCCGAGGATGTTGGCGTTCATGATGGGTTCGAACTTGTCCTCCACCGAGATGCCGCCGAAGTGCAGCACGGCGTCCACGCCTTCCATCATTGTCAGCACGCCGTCGCGGTCGCCCAGGTCGCCGATGACGATTTCCTCGCCTTCGCGCGCCGGGCCCAGGTCCTTGACGTCGTTCAGGCGCACCACGTCGGCCCAGGCCTTGGCGCGCTCGCGCAGGATGGTGCCCAGGCCGCCGCCGGCGCCGGTCAGTAGGATGCGTTTGAATGGTTTTGCGCTGGAGGTAGTGGTCATTGGGTACTTTGTAGTTAAACGTTTAATCGCAAGTATATCGAAATTATTTTCGGGGTCAATCGCTTTCGTGTCAGCGTAGACATAGTGTGTGGCGGATTTACCGTGCTAAGATCGAAGCGGATCGACCATTAAAATAAAAATCGATTGACTGGATTGATGAAAAAACCGATACCCACCATCCGCGACGTGGCCGCCGCCGCCGGTGTTTCCACCGCCACCGTGTCCAAGTTCGTCAACGGCGCGCAGCGTTTCTCGGCGGGCGTGGAAGCGACCATTACGCAGGTCATCGCCGACCTGGGCTACCGTTCCAACCCACTGGCGGCGTCGATGATCACCGGCCGCACCAGGAGCATCGGCCTGTCGGTGCTGGACGTGGCCAATCCGCACTTCGCCAGCGTGGTCAAGGGCGCCAACCGTGTGGCGCAGCAGCACGGTTACAACCTGCTGCTGGTCGATACCGATGAAAACCCGGACCGCGAACGGCCCTTGCTGGAGGCGCTGAGCCGCCGCGTGGACGGTATGTTCGTCATCTCGCGCATACCGGAATCGGAAATGGGCTGGATGATGGAGCTGGGGAAGCCGATGGTGTTCTTCGGCCATCTGGCGCAGCACGATATCCCCTGGGTGGCGGGCGACGACCGGCGCGGCGCCTGCATGCTGGCGCGGCACCTGGTCGGGCAGGGACATCGCAAGATCGCCTACCTGGGCTTCTCCAAGTCGCGCCGCGACGAGGAACGCCTGGCCGCCATCCGGGAGTGTTTGGCCGGGCATGGCCTGCCGCTGGTGGTGCATGACGCCGGCGCGCCGTCGGCGCGGGAAGGGGAGCGCGTGTGCTCGGCCATCATGCTCGGCGCCGAGCATCCCGATGCGCTGATCTGCTACAACGACCTGATGGCGCTCGGCTTCATGAAAGCCGCGCAGACGCTGGGCTTCCGTCTTCCGGACGACATCTCGGTGGCCGGCTTCGACAACATCCAGTTCGGCGCCTACACCTCGCCGCCGCTGACCACCGTCGACCTGCAAAGCGAGCGTTTGGGCGCCGCCGCGATGGAGCAGCTGATAGGCCGGATCGAAGGCAAGCCCGCCGCCGCGTTCAACATGATCGAGCCGCAGCTGATACTGCGCGGCTCCATCGCCAACCGCGTTTAGCCGCGGCTTTTGCATATGGCGCTTTACGTTTCTGGAAAAATCACATAACATCGGTTAAACGTTTTCCAAAAAGAGTCTTCCACCTCATGATTTCGTCCCGATTCCGCCTGTCTGCGATCGCACTGGCCGCCACGCTTTCTGCCGGTGGCGCAGCGGCGCAGGCGCCCGCGCCGATGAACCGCGTCGTGCAGGACAACGCCTACCAGCAGCTGGATTATTTTTTCAAGAAGCTGATGGCGGAAAAGGCGGCCATCGTCATCGACGGCTACGCGCCGTTCAAGGCCGGCGATAAATTCTTGCCGGGTAAAGTGGCGGCGGGCCTGGGCCACGTGCTGCTCAATAGCGCCAGGGATGACCCGGCGCTGCCGCAGCGGCTGCGCGATTACCGCGACATCGCCGATATGACGGTCGGCATGGACAACCACACCTGGGGCATCTACTACTACATCGGCGCGTTGGTCAAATTGAAGGAAGCCGGCCTGCTGGAGCAGGCGGTCAGCCCGGCCACGCTGGCGCGGCTGCGCAAGCAGCTGGACTGGCGCAGCTTCGTCACCGTGCCGCAGTACGACTTGATCAACCTGCCGACCAACTACTACGGCGTGGCGTTCAGCATCGCGCGGCTGCGCATGTTGATGGGCTGGGAGGACGACAGCGGCAGCAAGATCCTGCTCGACAAAATGCTCGCGCATTACAAAAAATACTCGGGCAAGTTCGGATTCTCCGACGAGACCGACGGCGAAGGGCGCTTCGACCGCTACAGCATCCTGCTGATCGCGGAAATCTGCGAGCGCTTCCTGGAAACCGGCATGGAACCCACGCCGGAGCTGAAAGGCCTGCTGCGCAAGGCGGCCGACATCGCGCTCAACGTCAGCAACACCGCCGGCGACGGCTTCAGCTTCGGCCGCAGCCTCGGGCCGTATGGCGAGACGGCGCTGGTCGAGATCCTTTCCGTGTCCGCCTACCTGGACGTGCTGACGCCGGAAGAGAAGCAGTACGCGTATGCCTTCTCGTCGCGCGTCGTCGCCCGCTACATGGACTTCTGGTACGACCCGTCGATGCACTCGGTGGACATGTGGGGCAAGGGCCGGCGCACCGACGCCTATCGCGGCAAGCACCGCATCCTGGGTGAGAACTTCTCGTTGCTGCACCAGTTGATCTACACGAACGACACCTGGAACAAGGCCGGCATGAAGGACGCGCCGCCCAAGGCCGACCTGCAAGCGTGGCTGGACAAGACCCGTCCGCAGTTCAGCACCACCACCTTCGCGCAGGGCGAATACGACCGCGCGCTGACCATTTTCCGCGACGGCAAGCACGTCGTCAGTCTGAACATCATCAACGGCGGCATCGGCCAGCATGACAACAGCCCATACTACCCGCTGCCATTCGCGCCGGGCATCGTCTCCGGCATCGCCGACAGCGGTGGCGCGCACCCGCAGCTGCTGCCCAAGTTCACCATGGCCGACGGCGCGCAGTTGATCGGCACGGCGTGGATCAAGGACATCAAGACCAGCCAGGCCGGCCAGCGCTACACCGTCAGCTATCGCCAGGATGAGCTGGACCGGCTGGGCGGGAAAAGTCCGGTCAAGGACGACCGCATCAAGCTGCAAACCACCTACACACTGGAACACGGACAGCTGACCCGCAACGACGTCTACACGCCGGTGGGGACGCAGGAAGTGGAGAAGATCACGCTGGAATTCGCATCCTTCTCTGAACAGCCGGCCATCGACGGCGGCACCATCACCTTCGCCACGGGCGATGTTGGCGAGTACAGCGTCTCCGGTCTCCAGCAATGCCAGGTCGCGCCGACCAACGGCAGCAAGGATTACATGGCGCCGTACGGAGCGATGAAGACGCTCGTCACATGCGGCACCGGCAAGCTGACGATGAAGGAACCGCTGACCATCAAGTGGACCATCAAATACCATTGAGGACATCATGCCGCACTTAAAAATCGAATACACCGCCAATCTCGACGCGCACGCCGATATTGGCGATTTGTGCAAGACGCTGTCGCACACCCTGGTCACGTTGAAGGATGCCGGCGGAACGCTGGTGTTTCCGCTGCTGGGCACCCGCGTGCTGGCCTATCCGGCCGCGCAGTACGCGGTGGCGGACGGCGAGCAGGGACGCGCCTTCGTCTACATGAACATGCGCATCACACCGGGCCGCAGTGAAGAACTGGTCAATGCGGTCGGCGACGCCGTGCTGGCAGCGGCACACGCGCACCTCGCCCCGGCGCTGGACAAACTGCCGCTGCGCCTCACCCTGCATATCGATGCGACACCGCCTGCTTACGAAGGCAAATTCAGTAGTTAAAAAACTTGGAGACATGGATGCGTAGTGTATTGAAGCTGTTGTTGATAACGGGCTGCCTGTCGGCGGCATGGGCGCAGGACGACCAGGCACCGGGACAGGCGATGGTAGTGCCGGCCAGCGGCGCCCGTATCGCCACGGTGGCGGCGACGCAGCCGCCCACGTTGCACAACATCTACGGCCGCACCCACTTGCTGCTGGACGGCCGCTGGAATTACATCGTCGATCCCTACGAAGCGGGCTACTACAACTACCGCCACCAGCCCTTCGACCAGTCGGCCACTGGCTCCGGCGGTTTCTACGACGACCGCAAGCCCAAGGACAAAACCGAAACGGTCGAGTACAGCTTCGACGGCTCGCCGACGCTGGCCATTCCAGGCGACTGGAACTCGCAGAGCGCCAAGCTGGAAAACTACGAAGGCACCGTCTGGATGCGCCAGCAGTTCCAGGCCGCGCCCAAGGACGGCAAGCACTACTTCCTCTACTTCGGCGCGGTCAATTACGAGGCCCACGTCTACCTGAACGGCAAGAAGGTCGGTAGCCACAAAGGCGGCTTCACGCCGTTTCAGTTCGAAGTGACGGGCCGCCTGCTGAACGGCCAGAACACCGTCATCGTCAAGGCCGACAACACCCGCCACCAGGACGACATCCCGACCCTGAACACCGACTGGTGGAACTACGGCGGCATCACCCGTGACGTGCTGCTGGCCGAAACGCCGGACACCTACATCGCCGACTACCAGATCCAGCTGGCCAAGGGCGACATGGGCCGCATCGAAGGCTATGTGCAGATGACCGGCGCCCAGCGCTCCCAGGACGTGACAATCACCATCCCCGAGGCGGGCGTCAAGGCCACCGTGCATACCGGCGCCGACGGCCGCGCCGCGGTCAGCATCCCGCTGGCGAAAAACAGGATGCGCTATTGGTCGCCGGACGATCCCAAGCTGTACACCGTCACCATCGCCGGCGCCACCGACAAACTCAATGACCGCATCGGCTTCCGCACCATCGAAACGCGCGGGCAGGATCTGCTGTTAAACGGGAAGTCGGTATTCCTGCGCGGCGTCTCGCTGCACGACGAGAACCCATTGATACCGGGCCGCCTGCGCGGCGAAGGCGACATGCGCATGATGCTGCAATGGGCCAAGGAGATGAACTGCAACTACGTCCGCCTGGCGCACTACCCGCACAGCGAGGAGATGATCCGGCTGGCCGACGAGATGGGCATCCTGGTCTGGGCCGAGGTGCCGGTGTACTGGACCATCTCGTGGGAGAAGCCGGAAGTCTACGCCAACGCCAGCCAGCAGCTGACGGACCTGGTCACGCGCGACCGCAACCGCGCCAGCGTCATCATCTGGTCGATCGGGAACGAGACGCCGGTCAGCGATGCGCGCAATGTCTTCATGGGCAACCTGGCCGATACCGTGCGTTCGCTGGACCAAACCCGCCTGGTCGCCGCCGCGCTGGAAGTGCACCGCAAGGGCAACGAGGTGACGGTGGAGGACCCGCTGTCCGACAAGATCGACCTCGCCAGCTTCAACGAATACGCAGGCTGGTACTGGTCCGACAACAAGGAGATGTTGAAGTTCTCGTTCAAGGTCAATTACAACAAGCCGGTGGTGATCACCGAATTTGGCGCCGACGCGCTGGGCGGCCTGCACGCCGACGACGACACCCGCTGGAGCGAGGAGTATCAGGACCTGCTGTACAAGAACCAGTTCAAACTGCTCGACGCGATCCCCGGCCTGCGCGGCATGACGCCGTGGGTGCTGACGGACTTCCGTTCGCCGCGCCGGCCGCACCCGTACTACCAGGACTTCTGGAACCGCAAGGGCCTGATCTCCGAAACCGGCAAGAAAAAGCTGGCCTTCTACACGATGAAGGCTTACTACGACCAAAAACAGCAGCAGTACAAATGACCATGAAAATAACCACGCTTGCCCTGGCCGCGGCCTTGCTGCCGTTGTTGGCCCACGCGCAGGACGCGCAGATCGATCGCAAGGTCGCCGCGCTGATGAAGCAGATGACGGTGGCGGAGAAGGTCGGCCAGCTGCATCAGATCTCCGGCCGCCTGGTCACCGGCCCGGCCAGCAGCGACTACGCCGCAACGCTGGCCGATATCCGCCTCGGCAAAGTCGGCTCCATGCTCAACGTGAAAGGCGTGGCCGACACCCGCGAGATCCAGGCGCTGGCGCTGCAATCGAGGCTGCACATCCCGCTGCTGTTCGGCCAGGACGTGATCCACGGCTACCACACCGTGTTCCCCGTGCCGCTGGGCGAATCGGCGTCGTGGGACATGGAGGCGATCGAACAGTCGGCCCACATCGCCGCGCGTGAAGCCGCTGCCGCCGGCATCCACTGGACCTTCGCGCCGATGGTGGATGTGGCGCGCGATCCGCGCTGGGGCCGCGTGATGGAAGGCGCGGGCGAAGACGCCTTCCTTGGTTCGGCCATCGCCCGCGCGCGCGTGCACGGCTTCCAGGGCAAGCAGCTGGGCGCCACCGATTCCGTGATGGCCACCGCCAAGCATTTCGCGGCCTATGGCGCGGCGGTGGCGGGCCGCGACTACAACGCGGTCGACATGAGCAAGCAGCAGCTGTTCGAGGTCTATCTGCCGCCGTTCAAGGCCGCGCTGGATGCCGGCGCGGCGACGTTCATGAACTCCTTCAATACGCTCAACGGCATACCGGCCACCGCCAACGCCTTCCTGCAACGCGACATCCTCAAGGGCAGCTGGAACTTCAAGGGCTTCGTCGTCAGCGACTGGGGCTCGGTGCGCGAGATGGTGCCGCATGGTTATGCCGGCGACCTGGCCGACGCCTCCGTCAAAGCCATCAACGCCGGCAGCGACATGGACATGGAGAGCTTTGCCCACATCAAGCACCTTGAGGACGCCGTCAAATCCGGCAAGGTGCGAATGAAGACGCTGGACGACGCGGTCCGCCGCATCCTGTACAAGAAATTCGAACTTGGCCTGTTCGACGATCCATACCGCTACTCGGTCGCCACGCGCGAGAAGGCCGTGCTGGCTGATCCGTCGCACCGCGCCGCCGCGCTGGACGTGGCGCAAAAATCGCTGGTGCTGCTGAAGAACGAAGGCAAGGCTTTACCGTTGTCACGCGCCGCACGGAAGATCGCCGTCATCGGGCCGTTGGCCGATGCGCGGCGCGACCTTGAAGGCGGCTGGGTGGTGGAAGGCGAGCGCGCGCCCGTGGTCAGCATTCTCGAAGGCATTCGCAGCCACGCCGGCAAGGCGCAGGTCAGCTACGCGGCGGCTTGCGATACCCGCTGCACCGGCGCCGAGGGCTTTGCCGAAGCCGTCGCCACTGCCGCCAAGGCGGACGTTGTCGTGTTGGCCGTCGGCGAGACCTGGGACTTGAGCGGCGAAGCCAAGTCCCGCACCGACATCACGCTGCCCGGCCATCAGGAGCAGCTGTTCGCCGCACTGAAGGCGACTGGAAAACCGATCGTGGTGGTGATGCTGGCCGGCCGCCCACTGGTGTTCAACGCCATCGCCGACCAGGCGGACGCCATCGTCTACGCATGGTTCCCCGGCAGCGAAGGCGGCAACGCGGTCGCCAACGTGCTGTTCGGCGACTACAACCCGTCCGCCAAGCTGCCGATCACCTTCCCGCGCAGCGTCGGCCAGATTCCGTTGTCCTACGCGCAGTACAACACCGGTCGTCCCGTCACCGACGAGAAGAACGTGGTCTACAAATCGGCCTACATCGATTCTGTCAACACGCCGCGCTATGCCTTCGGCCATGGCCTGAGCTACACCGATTTCAAATACTCCGGCCTGAGCATCAGCAGCCAGGAGATGGCGCCGTCGCAGACGGTCACGCTGTCGTTCGACCTGGCCAACACCGGCAAGGTCGAGGGCACCGAGATCGTGCAGCTCTACTTGCGCGACATGGTCGCTTCGGTGGTGCGGCCGGTGAAGGAGTTGAAGGGATTCCAGAAGATCCATCTGCAAGCGGGCGAACAGCACCGCGTGAGCTTCACCATCGACCGCGAGCTGCTGTCGTTCTTCAACAGCCAGCTGGTATGGGGCGCCGAGGCCGGCGACTTCAAACTGATGGTCGGCAGTGCCTCCGACGATATCCGTCTTGAGGGGGCGGTAAAACTGCTGCCACCCAGATGACCATGATGCATGAACAAACGCGCCTGGTGCGCTAGCGCAGGCGCAGCAGGCGCGCCAGTTCGCCGCTTTTCTCGATGGCGTCGATGGCGGTGTTGACCTCGTCGATGCCAGCGTTGCCCTGCTTGGCCACCGCGCACATCGACTGGTACTCGTTGATCACCAGCAGATGATAGCCGGCCGGCAGCGCGCCTTTGGCGGCCTGGCTGTCGATCATGTTGCGGGCGGCCAGAAAATAGTCGTAGCGGCCGCCCTGCCATTTGAGCAGCGTGAGGTCGGAGGAGGGGGCGTCGTCGCGGATGAAGTCCGCGCCCAGGCGCTGTTCGACCTCCGGGTAGCGGAAGCCCAGCACCGTGCCTATGCGCTTGCCTTTCAATTCATCCAGCGTGCGCGGCGCCGGCACCCGGTTCGACGACACCAGGACTTCCGAGGTGGGGATGAAGGGCCGGCTCCAGTACACATCGCCCTTGACCCAGGCCGGCACGTAGCCGCACAGGATGTCGCCTTCGCCGCCTTCCAGCGCGGCCAACATGCGTTTGCGCGGGAGGGAGATGAAGCGTACCGGCCGGCCCATCTGCCGCGCCAGCGCGCTGCCCAACGCCACCTGGAAGCGGTTCAGTTCACGTTTGTCGGGAGCGGGGCGGTCTTCGCTCTTCTGCACGTAGCGCAGCGCCTGCCGGGCCGTCTCGGCCGCTTGCGCGGCCGGTGCCGGCGTCGCCAGCAGGGAAAGGGCGAGGAATCTGACGAATGAATTCATAGGCGGGCCGGTTGAGGTGCATTCAAGGTAGATCAATCGGACCACGCCGTCAATCCAGCGAGCGCTGCATCTCGTCGATTTCGTCCTTCAGCCAGGCGCGCAGGCGCGCGATCTTGGTCATGCCTTCCTTGTTGCTGTTGACCAGCAGCTGGTAGCCGCGCTGATAGGGGGCGCTACGGCAGGCGATCATCTTCAGCGCGCCGGCGCGGATGTCTTCGTAGGCGATCGCATACGGAACCAGGCTGATTCCCTGTCCCGCCAGCGCTGCCTGTGCCAGTACGGCGAAGTTGCTGTAGCTGAGCGAGAAATCGTATTTGCCTTTCAGCGCGTGGTTCTCGCGCAGTAGCTGTAACCACTCTTCGTTGCTGTTTTCGTACAGCAGCGGGAAGCGTTGCAGGTCGGCCAGCGTCAGCGCTTTCTGCCCGGGCGCCAGCAACGACGGGCTGTAGATCGCCACCAGCCGCTCGCGGAACAGCAGCCCGGAATCGTGCTCCCCGATGTCATGGAAGCGTAGTGCGGCATCGGTGCTGCCGTCCTCCATGTCGATCAGGCGGTCGCTGGAATCGATCCGGATGTCGAGTTCCGGATGCAGCTTGGTAAAGCGATGCACGCGCTGCACCAGCCATTTGATCGCCAGCGAGTGGCTGGTGGAGATGCGCAGGATTTTCTCCTCGTCGCCGTCCTGTAGCGCCGTCACCTTGGCGCGCAGTTCGCCCAGCATGCGGGCCACCGCCGCCGCCAGTTCCTGCCCTTTGTCGGTCAAGGTGATGTGGCGCGGGTGGCGCGTGAACAGCTCGAAACCGACCGCCGCTTCCAGCTGCTTGACCTGGAGGCTGATCGCCGCCGGCGTCTTGTGCAGCTCCTGGGCGGCCAGCTTGAAGCTGCCCCAGCGGGCGGCGCAGTCGAAGTCGATCAGGCCGGAAAGGGAGCGCAGCGGTTTGGTCATGTCGGGCTTAGGCTAAGTTTTTCTTGTGCATAAATCGAAAATTACTCGTTTGATCGCGAGCGAATGCGGGAGGAAAATATACCTCATACGCTGATAAAACTCCATGAGTAAGGAATTATCGATATCGGTGTCACATTCAACAGGAGCTTGCCATGTCCCAGAGCCAGACCCTTACCCCGCCTTGCGCAGGCCAGCCGGCCGTCCCATGCCCGCCGGCGGCATCGAAGTTCTCGGCGGAATTGATGCGCATGCTGGCGCAGTTGGTGATGTTGCGTTGATTCAACGCAGCGACGGCGCAACAGCCGGCGACGATGGCAGCAGGTTTGTGCAAGTTGCGCTGCATTGCACATCTGCGCCGTCGGCGGCGGCGTGACAATCGGTGCTCCACTAAAAAAATACGGAGACACCATGACTTACCTACGCATCACGGCGGCGCTGGCAGCGCTGCTGGCCGCCGGCGCCGCCAGCGCTGACAATATCTCGCTGCGCCTGAGCTACGCCGACGGCCGCAGCGGCCCGGTGTTCAGCGCCCGCCACGCGGAAATCGGCACCTTCGCCTTGACGCCGGACGTGCGCAACCAGACGCCGGGCGCGCAATGGCGCGTGGTCGCGCGCGACGCGCAGGGCGTCATCCTGCATGAAGTCACCGTGGCCGCCGGTCAGCAGCGCCACGTCGAAGCGTTCAATCCGAAAACCGGCGCCATCGACATTGCCGAAACCGTGCGCCAGGCGAGCGGTTCGTTTGAAGTGTCGCTGCCGTTCGACAGCGCCACCGCCAGCGTCGAGGTGCTGCCGGTGCAGGCCAGCAGCGGCAAGGGCATGAGCGCGGCGGCCGCCGCCATCGCGCCGCTGGCGCGCTTCGACCGCGCCACGCTGGCCAAGCTGGCCACCACGTCGCGCACTGCGCGCACTGCGCGCGCCGCCGCGCTGGCGCCGGCCGCCAGCGCGACCACCATCCTCAGCACCGGACCGGCCGCCGCGCGCATGGACTACGTGTTCATCGGCGACGGCTACACCGCCGCCGAAATGGACAAGTGGCACACGGATGCGCAGAAAGTCATCGACGGCTTCCTGGCCGATCCGCTGTTCGCCGCCAACCGCGCCAACATGAACGTGCGGCGCGTGGATGTGGCCAGCAACCAGTCCGGCGTGGACGAACCGGACAAGGGCATCTACCGCGACACCGCGATGGACGCCGCCTTCAACTGCTACAACATTGACCGCCTGCTGTGCGTGGATGCCGACAAGGTGCACGATATCGTCGGCTCGGTGCTGGCGCCGGACGAGCGCGACGTGATCATCGTGGTCGCCAACTCCACGCGCTACGGCGGCTCCGGCGGCGAGGTCGCCACGCTGTCGATGGCGCCGCAGGCGATCGAGGTCGCGCTGCACGAGATCGGCCACACCGCGTTCAAGCTGGCGGACGAATACGACTACGGCACCTGCAGCCTGGACGGCGAGCCGGGCGAGCCCGATGTGACGATGAACGCCACCCGCAGCGTCAAGTGGCGCAGCCTGATCTCGGCCAGCACGCCGGTGCCGACCAGCGCCGGCGCCTATCCGAACGGCACCGTGGGCGTGTTCCAGGGGGCGCAGTACTGCGCCAGCGGCAAATACCGTCCGACTGAAAACTCGCGCATGCGCACGCTGGGCTATCCGTGGCACGCGGTCAACGAGGGCGCGGCGCACAAGGTGTTCGCGCAATACAGCGGCGGCGCCGGCGCGACGCAGACCGGCACCATCCAGGCGGGCGGCAGCGTCAACGTGCCCAACGTGAACCCGGGCTGGATACAGGCGGCGGCCGGCAACATCAGCTTGCAGTTGACCGGCAAAGTGGGCACCAGCTATCAGCTCTATCTGTATCAGTACGGTGCGAACGGATGGGCGCAAGTGGCGGTCAGCGCGGGGGCGTCGGCGAGTCCGTCGATCTCCTACAACGCCGTTGCCGGTTACTATTATGCGGTGGCCACCAGCTCCACCGGCGGCGCGTATTCGCTGAGCTACAGTTACACTAAGCCTTAGTCGATGTTGGCTGGAGCGCCGCCGTTGCCTGATGCGGCGGCGCTAACGTGATGGGATCGGTCTTGATCGGAAAGGATGACAATCCCAATGTGAAAGATCTACGCCATTCAACTCCCGGACGCGGAAATACCCTCGAATACATTCAGGATTGCGAACGCAAATTTGCATATGGTTTTTGTCAGTAAGTCCCGCGTCATCGTATAAATCGTTTCTTTCCCAAAGTGAAACTCTAATCCTCGCTCGGGACTGGCTTCCCAGAAATATATGCCGTGCCCAAGCCAGTCATAGTCGTTTTTGCTCGATATTAAATGTTTTGTGTGAGAGGACAGCACCGATTCCCCGACGCGCCGGTCGCAGCCATGAAAACCATAGATGACGCCAGGACGGCCGTACATGAATTAGGTAATGCTTTTGGGGACGATGACCTTGCTATACGGTTTTGCAACAATAAGCTTTCCGTCAGCAGAGCGGACAAATAGACCTGCGCCAACAAGCGTAGCTTCCCTCAAAGGCGGTTCTTTGAGTATGCGTTCATGGTGTGCCCTCAGGGTTTCCATTTCTTGCGCGTGTTTGGTTTGCTTGGCTGCCATCGCCAAAGGCTGGCGCGTATTTTTTAACATGATTGTTTGCCTATTTAGTTTGACAAACGCGGATGTCGCTGAAGAAAGTTAGAACCGATTTTCGAAGATACGTCTATATCTAAGTCTAGCACACTAAAAAGTCGCGACGATTTACATTGGGGCGGTCAGGCGCTCCAGATCGGCCAGCCACAGCATGGCCGATTCGCGGCTGGCGCCGCACATCTCGGCCGACGGTTGAAGGCCGCCGCAGAAGGCCGGCCGTTCGGGACGGCCGAAGATCTTGCAGCGGTTGTCGTCGGCCAGCTGGACGCAGCGCACGCCCGCCGGTTTGCCATCGGGCATACCGGGGATGGGGCTGGTGATCGAGGGCGCCGTGCAGCAGGCGCCGCAGTTGGGACGACAGTCCAGGGTGGGCGAGGAATTCTTCATAGGGGCGGTATTTTACGCCCCTTTTTCTTCGTCCAGCCATTTTGCGATGGCCGCCGCCGCCCACGGGCCGTCATCCAGCGGCAGGTCGTGGCCTGCGCTCGGGTGTACCAGCAGCGGCGCATCCCACGCCTGCGCCAGCCGCAGCGAGCAGCGGTGGTCGACCAACTGGTCGCCGGCGCCGGCCAGGATCAGCAGTGGCACGGCCGGCCGCGTGGCCGGCGCGCGGAAGCGGGCGGCGGACCACAGCTGGCGCAGCGCGTTGGCGCGCGTGACGGGGAATTCGCGCTGGTAGCCCAGCCAGCGTTGCAGCAGTTGTTCGCGTTCGGCGGCCGCGCCGGTGCGGCTGGTCAGGCGCAGGATCAGGCGCTCCTGCCGTTCGACGCCGCCGCGCAGCATCAGCCCGACGATGGACGGATAGTTCTGCCAGCGCAGCCGCTGGTGGAAGCGGCTGTACGGCCGCATGCTGGTGTTGATCAGCACGCAGCATTCCACTTCGCCGGGATAGCGGCTGGACCACTCCACCGCCGCCATGCCGCCCAGCGACAGCGCCAGCAGCGAGTAGGGCGGTTCGATGCCGCGCGCTTGCAGGTCGCGGCGGCAGTAGTCCACCATCTGCGCCACCTGCGTGACGCTGCGCAGGGCATGGCGCTCGCCGTTGCCGGGCAGGTCGGGCGTGACGATGGCGGCGTCCGGCAGCGCGGCGGCCAGCTGGCCGGGGAAGCGTCCCCAGTGGCGCTGTTCGCGCATCAGGCCGCGCAGCAGCACCCAGTTGCTCATGCGTCGTACCACTGCGCCAGCGCGCGGCGGTGCTGGACCTTGCGCGCCATCCCTTCCGGCATCCAGCGTCCGTGGCTGTTGGCCGCGCGCATCAGGAAGTCGAACCAGATCAGGTGGCGCCGCAGCACCCGTTGCAAGCGGTGCTTGGCGGTCGGGTTGAAGATGGCGATGCGGTCGAAGATCTGGCGCGGATTCTTCTTCACCCACAGCCACGAACCCATCTCCAGCGTCAGCGGCAGGAACACGCGATCGTTGTAGCTGGTGCCGTTCAGGTACAGGTAGTCCCACAGGTCGCCGTGGGTGCGGTACTGGCGGCTTTGCGGCTCGAACACGTAGTTGTGGTTCGGGTAGCTCTGGCTGAACAGCTGCTCCAGCGCGCCGATGTCGGCCAGGTGCGGAATCGGCGCCGTGGTGTGCGCGTGCGGGAACCAGATGCGGTCGCGCAGGCCGAAGCCGGAGTGGCAGTCGAGCGCCATGCTGAACTGGCGCGACAGCAGTTCGCGTTCGACCAGCTCGCACACGGCCTGGCTTTCCGCCTCCATCGGCGCGCCGGCCTTGCCGCGGTACCACGGCAGGTGATGGCTGTAGCGCTGGCCGCCCAGCATGAAGGGCACCTTGTCGACCGCGCTCAGCGGCGCGTTGCGCATCAGGTCCACGCCTTGCGGATTGCAGCGCGTGGCCTGCCACATGCCGCCCGGATTCACCAGCGGCATGAACACCAGCCGCATCGATTCGAGTTGCTGGTGCAAGGTGCTGTCCCAGCGCAGCCGCGCCAGCAGGCTTTCCATGAACGACAGGATGACCTGGGTGCCGATGCGTTCCAGCCCGTGGATGCCGCCGAAGAAGCCCAGCGCCGGCACGTCCGGGCTGGGGTTGCCCAAGGCGATGGTGTAGACCGGGAACTGGCGGCCATCCATCGCCACCGTGCAGGAGGTGCCGACCTCCAGATGCCGTCCACCTTCGTCGATCAGGCGCTTCAGGGTGATCAGTTCAGGCAGGTTCTTCTCGGGCATGGAAGCGGACGCAGAAAGATGTGATCGACAGTGTAGCCCACTCGTGGCTACTTGGCGATTCGTATAAATGTTGGTTATACATTAATGTTATGCTTCGGGCACCAAGAACTCCAAGGGAGACCGAATTGACAGCACATGCAGTACTTCGCAACACCATCGCCGGCGCCGCGCTGGCGCTGAGCGCCGCCGCCGCGCTGGCGCAGAACGGCGTATCCAACTTCACGCCGTCCGAGAAAATCTCGGTCGGCACCATGTCCATCCTGGCCGCGCCGGTGGTCAGCGTGGCCGCTTCGGGCCATGGCGATTCCGGTCCGGCGGCCGGCTCGGTCGCGGTGGTCGCCGGCGGCGCGTATGTCGTCAGCGGCATTGCGCAGAGCGTGGCGGGCGGGGTCGAAGTGGTGCTGACCTCGGTCGGCTCGGCGGCCAAGCTGTCGGTCAAGCTGGCCGGCAAGACGGTCGATGCGATCGGCCTGTCGGTGGGCGCCACGGTGCAGGTGGTGTCCGAGACCACCGGCACCTTGCTGGTGGCGTCGGGCAAGGTGGTGGCCTTCATTCCTAACGCACTGGGCGAGGCGCTGTTGTCGCAAAAGCGCCTGCCGCCGCAATGAGCGCGCGCGCCTTGCTGGGCGCGGCCGGCGTGGTCGCCATGCTGGCCGCCGCGCCGGCGCACGCCGGACGCTCGTGCGAAGAGCATCCGGTGACGCAGGCGGCGCTGACCGACGCGCTGGTCACCGGCCAATCGCTGCAGGCCGCGCTGGACGCCACCGGCAGCGACGTGGCGATGATCGCGCGCCAGGGCCAGGATCTGTCCAAGTACGGCCTGAAATACAGCCACGCCGGCCTGGCCTTCCGCAGCGCGCCGGGGCAGCCGTGGCGCGTGTACGAGCTGCTCAACGAGTGCGGCACCGCCGATTCCGCGTTGTGGGTCGACGGCCTGGCGAACTTCTTCCTGGAGAACCCGTTCACGCTGGACGCGCTGGTGATCGTGCCGCCGCCGAAGATGGCCGCCAAGCTGGGCGAGATCCTGCGCGATCCGGCCACGCTGCACGCCTTCCACGGCAGCCGCTACAGCATGGTGGCCTATCCGTTCTCGACCAAGTACCAGAACTCCAACCAGTGGGTGCTGGAGGTGCTGGCCTCGGCCGAGGCCACGGATTTCCGCATCCGCACGCGCGAGCAGGCGCAGTCGTGGCTGAAGATGGCCGGCTACACGCCGACCGAGATGCACATCGGCCCGATGACGCGGCTGGGCGGGCGCGTGTTCAAGGCCAACATCGCCTTCGACGATCATCCGAACGCGCTGCGCTTTTCCGACCGCATCAACGCGGTGACGGTCGATTCGATGCTGGCCTTCCTGCGCGGGCGCGAGGACGGCTGGCGCGTGCAGGAGCTCAAGGGCCGCCGCTGACGCCATACAGCTCGCGGCACACCAGCGCGACCTGATCGCGCAGCCAGCGCTGGGCAGGATGGGCGTCGTTGCGGCGGTGCCAGTGCAGCACGAAGGGCACCGGCGCCAGGTCCAGCTCCGGTGGCAGCGGCAGCACCGCCAGCGCGCGCGCCAGGCCGCTGGCGCGCACCACGCCCTCCATCACTGTCGCCAGCAGGTCGCCGCCGGCGACGATGGCCGGCGCCGCGTACATCTGCGGCAGCGTCACGGCGATCTGGCGCCGGCGCTGCAGCTGCGCCAACCGGACGTCGACGTGGCCGACGCCGTCGCCCTCGGGCGACACCAGCAGGTGCTGGCAGCCCAGGAAACGCGTCAGCGTCAGCCGCTTGCCGGCCAGCGCATGGCCCTTGCGCGCCACGCAGACAAAGCGTTCCTCGAACAGCGGCAGGGTGGGGATGCGCGGCGTGCTGCCGCCGGGCACGCCGACCGCCGCGTCGGCCTCGCCGGCATCGAGCAGCGCCAGCGCATCCTCGCGCGCGCTGAAGGACTTGATGCGCAGCGTGACGCCGGGCGCGTGTCGCGCCAGCCGCGCCAGCAGGGCCGGCAGCATGACGAAGGCCGGATGGTCGGACAGGGCCAGCGTGAAGCGCGCGGTGGCGCGCGACGGATCGAAGGCCTGCGTGAACTCCAGCGTGCGCTGGATGCTGGCCAGCGCCTCGCCCAGCGGCGCCGCCAGTTCCAGCGCGCGCGGCGTCGGCTGCAGGCCGCTGGCGCTGCGCACGAACAGCTCGTCCTTCAGCAGCAGGCGCAGGCGCGCCAGCGCCGCGCTCATCGCGGGCTGGGTGCGGCCGATGCGCACGCCGGCGCGCGTGACGTTGCGCTCGCAGATCAGCGCGTCGAAGGCCACCAGCAGGTTGAGGTCTATTCCATGTAAATCCATGCCGTGGATGATACTGCATATCAATTATCGATTGGACTTGCGCCGGTGCGGATTGCTACAGTGGCCGTGTCATCCACCGATACAGAAAGCCCCTCATGACCATGCACGACAACGGCCTGACCACGGCCCAGCAGCAAGCCATCGAAACGCTGTACCGCGCCTTCAACGAGCGCAACCCCGACCTGCTCGACCAGGCGCTGACGCCGGACTGGCAGGACACGCCGCTGGGACCCGGCCAGCAGCCCGGCCTGGCCGGCATGAAGCCGGTGGTCGCGATGTTCGGCGCCGCCTTCCCGGATGTGCACATCGCCATCCTCGACATGTTCGGCCGCGACGGCCGCGCCGCCGTGCGCGCGCAGATCACCGGCACCCATCGCGGCGAGTTTTTCGGCATCGCCCCCACCAACAAGGCTATTGCAATTGCCATCCATGAGTTTCATTATCTGGGGGCAGACCGCATCACCCATACCTGGCACCTGGAAGACTGGTTCGGCATGCTGAACCAGATCGGCGCCTGGCCTCCTGTTCACTAACTTTTTGGGAAATTTATGACCACTATCGCGATCGTGTACTTCAGCGGCTACGGCCACACCGCCAAACAAGCCGAGGCCGTGCAGGCGGGCGCCGCCGGCGTGGCCGGCGCCGAGGCGACGCTGTACCGGATCGACCAGAGCGGCGACCTGTCCGAGGATGCGCTGGCCGCCGTCGCCAAGGCCGACGCCATCATCTACGGCAGCCCGACCTACATGGGCGGCCCGGCCTGGCAGTTCAAGAAGTTTGCCGACAAGTCGTCGGCCGCGTGGTTCGGCCAGGGCTGGAAGAACAAGGTTGCCGCCGGCTTCACCAACTCGGCCTCGACCAACGGCGATAAGTTCTCCACCATCCAGTATTTCTGGACGCTGGCCATGCAGCACGGCCAGATCTGGGTCGGTTCCGGCCTTTTGCCATCGAGTAAAAAGGAACACGGCCCGGCCGACGTCAACTGGGCGGGCGGCTTTGCCGGCGCGCTGTCGATTTCGCCGTCGGACGCCTCGCCCGAGGAAGCGCCGCGCAGCGGCGACCTGGAAACCGCCCGCCTGCTGGGCAAGCGGGTGGCGGAACTGGCGGCCAAGCTGAAATAAGCGGTGCCGTGGAGCCCGTTCACTGCGCGATCAGGCCGCGCAGGGTGAGCGGGCGGCTTTCCAAGGGCCTACTTGACCTTATCCAGGATATTGAGGTATGCCTTCCCCTTCTGGCATACCTGCCAGCTGCCCGAATCCTCCCAAAAACCGGCCGCCAAGGTATGGGGCTTTTCGTTGTTTCGTCTCGAAGAGCGTTGTCGGTTCGCAGTTTTCGATTTCAATCAGCCCTACCGTTGGGTCCACGTCCGGGTCGATTGCGGCCCAACCGAAATCGGCCCGAAAGCCGCCGATAGTCAGTTCCCGCGCGACATGAGTGGGAACGACGCCGTGTGTAGCGCAGGCAAGCAAAGCGATACGTTCCCTGGATATTCCAAACCATTGCAACAACGCTGTTTCGCCAACCCCGGTGGGAGAGACACTTGCCGAAATGAGACTTTCAAGGTCGGCCAGGTCTGCGCTCCTGTTTGTCGTCATCGCGTCGATCCGGGCCCTGGCATGATGTCGTCTCCATTTCAAACGGGGCTTACTTGACGCTGACCCGGCTTGCGCTTATATTAATGACTTATAAGTAAGTTAAATTGGGTGCACCCATGCAAGCCCCTCAAGATACCAAGCCACGCTGGGAGCGGCGCAAGGATGCGCGGCCGCAGGAATTGCTGGCGGCGGCGCTGGACCAGTTCGTCGAGCGCGGCTATGCCGGCACGCGCCTGGAAGACGTGGCCAAGCGCGCCGGCGTGTCCAAGGGCACGCTGTACCTGTATTTCGCCAACAAGGAAGAACTGTTCAAGGCCGTGGTGCGCGAGAATATCGTGCACGCCATCGGCGAGGCCGAGCAGGAAGCGGCCGTGTTCGACGGCCCCAGCGCCGAGCTGCTGCGCGCCATCCTGATGAAGTGGTGGAACCAGATCTGTTCCACCCACCTGGCCGGCATCACCAAGCTGATGCTTGCCGAAGGCAATAATTTCCCCGAACTGGCGCAGTTCTACAACGAGGACGTGGTCGCCCGCGGCAACGGCCTGATCGCCAGCGTGCTGGTGCGCGGCATCGCGCGCGGCGAGTTCCGCCCGGTCGATCCGGCCGTGATGACGCCGGTGCTGGTGGCGCCGGTGCTGATGCTGATGATGTGGACCCACTCCTTCATGCCCACCTGCGAAATGCCGGCGATCGACCCGCAAGCCTTCATGAACACGTTGATCGACGTCACCCTGCGCGGCCTGGAAGCACCCCAGCCGTGAGCCGCCCAAGCCGCGATTTGCGCCCAACTTGCCATTTTGGTAGGTTCAACCCCCTTAAACTGCAGACTGTCGCAATTTCCCGCGAACCCGCCGTCATATCGTTAATATGTGCCTCGATGCCAGTTCAACGATAAAATGACGGATTATTTAATCCGACCAGAGTCATAAGATGAATATCGAACAAGCCCGCTTCAACATGATCGAACAGCAAATCCGCCCTTGGGACGTCCTGGACACGAGTGTGCTGGATCTGCTGATGGTGGTGAAACGCGAGAATTTCGTGCCGGTTGCGCACAAGGCGCTGGCGTTTGCGGATACCGAAATCCCGCTGCCGGGCGGCCAGGTCATGCTGAACCCGAAGGTGGAAGCGCGTCTGCTGCAGGACGTCAACGTCAAGAAGCATGAGAGCGTGCTGGAAATCGGCGTCGGCTCCGGCTACCTGGCCGCGCTGCTGGCGCACAAGGGCCGCCACGTGACGGCGGTGGAAGTGTCGCCGGAGCTCAAAGCGCTGGCGGAACAGAATTTGGCCGACAACGGCGTCACCAATGTGACCGTGGAACTGGGCAATGGTGCCCAGGGCTGGAGCAACGGCGCGCCGTTCGACGTGATCGTGGTGACCGGCTCGCTGCCGGAATTGCCGCCGGCGTTGTTGCAACAATTGAAAGTGGGCGGCCGACTGGCGGCCATCATCGGCCAGTCGCCGGCGATGAAGGCGCAGCTGATCACCCGTACCGGCGAAGCCGGCTACGACACCCGCACGCTGTTTGAAACCGACGTCAAAGCGCTGGCCTCGGCCACGCAGCCGTCGCAGTTCAAGTTTTAAGCGGGGCGGACCAGCATGCAGCAGATCACCGCTCTGGAACTGGCCGATTGGCTGGCGGACGATGCACGGCCCAGCCCGATGTTGCTGGACGTGCGCGAAAACTGGGAATTTGAAACTTGCCGCATCGACGGCTCGGTGCAGATCCCGATGAATACCATACCGGCGCGCATCGACGACCTGGATGAGGATGCGGCCATCGTCTGCATCTGTCATCACGGCGCGCGCAGCATGCAGGTGGCCGCCTTCCTGGAGCGTAACGGCTTCGGCAAGATGGTCAACCTGACCGGCGGCATCCACGCCTGGGCGCTGCAAGTCGACAGCACGATGGCCAAGTATTAAGCGCCGCGGCGTGAGTAACGAGCGCGGCGCTCGGGTAGTGTGTTTTTGATTTGATCAACTTTTTTGATGACTCCAACGGAGAATGCAATGCAGAGACCCCTTATCGCCGTGCTGATCACCAGCGCCTTCTTGACGCTCAACGCACAGGCGGCCGACCTGATCCAGGTATATCAGCAAGCGCTGGCCAATGACGCCACGTACGCCAGCGCCCGCTCGTCGCTGACCGCCGGTCAGGAACGGATCACCCAGGGGCGCTCCGGCCTGCTGCCGAGCATTTCGGCCAGCGGCAGCAATACCCGCAATAGCGGCGATCAGGCCTTGTATAACACCCTCATCGGCGGCTACACGCCGAAGAGCGATGTCGACAACCACGCCAATTCCTATTCCGTGCAACTGACCCAGCCGCTGTTCAACTGGGCCAGCTGGCAGACCTACCAGCAGAGCAAGCTGGCGCAGGCCACCGCCGAAGCCACCTTCGCCCAGGCCCAGCAAGACCTGATCACCCGCGTGGCGCAAGCCTATTTCGACGTGCTGACGGCGCAGGACAACCTGACCTCGACCCAGGCGCAGAAAGTGGCGACCACCGAACAGCTGGCCTCGGCCAAGCGCAACTTCGAAGTCGGCACCCAGACCATCACCGACACCCACGAAGCGCAAGCCGCCTACGACCTGGTGGTGGCGCAGGAATTCGCCGCCATCAACGACCTGGACAACAAGCGCACCGCGCTGCAAGTGATCATCGGCCAGACGCCGGGCGAACTGGCGCCGCTGCGCACCGGCGTGGCCATCAACGCGCCGTCGCCGGCCGCGGTGGAACCATGGGTCAGCTCGGCCGAGAGCCAGAACTACGCCGTGGTGGCCGCCAAGCTGAACGTGGAAATCGCCAAGCGTGAAATCGAGCGCAACCGCGCCAACCACATGCCGACCGCCAACCTGATCGCCAGCTCCACGCACCAGACCACCACCGGCCAGCAGCGCGCCAACAACAACGCCATCGGCGTCAGCTGGAACGTGCCGATCTTCAGCGGCTTCGCCGTCACCAGCAAGGTGCGCGAAACCATCGCGCTGGAAGACAAGGCCCGCAACGACCTGGAAGCGACCAAGCGCGCCGCCTCGCAGAACGCCCGTTCGGCCTACCTGGGCATGAACAGCGGCCTGGCGCAAGTCAAGGCGCTGGAAGCGGCCGAAGTGTCGAGCAAGTCGTCGCTCGATTCGAACAAGCTGGGCTACCAGGTCGGCGTGCGCATCAACATCGACGTGCTGAACGCGCAGAAGCTGCTGTACTCGACCCAGAAAGACCTGGCCAAGGCCCGTTATGACACCATCATGAACGGCCTGCGCCTGAAGTCGGCCGCCGGTTCGCTGAAGGAAGACGACCTGGCGCCGATCAACGCCTTGCTGACGCACTAAGCTGCGTCGAGCTTGATACAAAAAACGCCGGTTCAGTTTTTGAACCGGCGTTTTTTTTAGAGCCCGGCGCCCTGGCCGTCGAAGCTGCGTTCGATCAATTCGATCTTGTAGCCGTCCGGGTCGGTGACGAAGGCGATCACGGTCGCGCCGCCCTTGACCGGACCCGGCTCGCGCGTGACGGCGCCGCCGTTGGCCTTGACGGCGGTGCAGGCGCTGACGATGTCGTCGGCCGAGATCGCGATGTGACCGTAGGCGGTGCCCAGCTCGTAGCTGGTCTGGCCGTAGTTGTAGGTCAGCTCCAGCTCGGCGTGTTCCGGATTGGAACCGTAGCCGAGGAAGGCCAGCGTGTACCGGTACTCGGGATTGTCGCTGGTGCGCAGCAGCTTCATGCCGAGCACCTTGGTATAGAAATCGATCGAGCGCTGGAGGTCGCCGACCCGCAGCATGGTGTGCAGAATACGCATCGTGGTCTTTCGTGGGGGAGGGTAAATCAGAATTCTATGCGTTTTGTCGCTATTCCGTTTTGGCGAGGTGTTTTTGCCACGGTCGCCGCATTGAATCCTGACAACTATCGCCTGAAGTCGTTTATCATTTGTACACTTTTTCCCACGCCTTTATCGATCAGGATGTTTGCATGAGCACTGCTGTAACCCAGGAACACGACGCCCACGCGCCGTCGGCCAATTGCCCCAACTGCGAGGCGGTGGTCAGCGGCCACTTTTGCTCGAACTGCGGCCAGGAAGCCATCCTGCATCACGCCAGCACGCGCGAGTTCCTGCACGAGTTCGTCGGCCACTACGTGGCGCTGGAGGGCAGGCTGTGGGGCACGGTGATGCGCCTGCTGTTCCGTCCCGGCGCGCTGACCCTGGAATACATCCGCGGCCGCCGCGTGCGCTTCGTGCAGCCGCTGCGCCTGTATCTGACGCTGAGCTTGCTGTTCTTCGCCATCATGAAGTTCTCCGGCGGCTTTGATCCCGGCGTGGGCGACAACGACAAGGCCGAGACGGTGGTGGCGAACGGCACGGCGGCCGCGGTCGGCAAGGTCGCCGAGGCGCAGGCCACCGTGGCCGGCAAGCTCAAGCCGCTCACGCCGGAAGAGCTGCGCGGCAAGAGCGCCGCCGAGGCGGCGATCGACGACATGCAAAAGGAATTCAAGCTGGAGCAATCGAGCGCCGCACGCGCAGCCGAACCTGGCAAGGCGAAACAGCCGGCGAAGGCGAAGGAGAAGGACCAGGACATGAATGACCTGAACTTCACCGTGTTGGACAAGGACGGCGATTTCCTGAACCGCTGGCCGGCGCTCAAGCACAAATGGCAGGCCTTCGAACACCTGCCCAACGGCGAAAAGGGCAAGGTCTTCACCGAAGGCTTCTACCACTACGCGCCGTATGCGATCTTCTGCCTGATGCCGGTGTTCGCGCTGATGCTCAAGGTGCTGTACCTCGGCTCGGGCAAGCGCTTCGGCGAGCACCTGCTGTTCGCGCTGCACACCAACGCCTTCGCCTTCTTCATCTACAGCGTGATCCTGCTGGTGCCGTCCGGCCTGGTCGGTTTCGTGCTGTGGTGCTGGCTGTTGGGCTATCTGCCGTGGGCCATGCGGCGCGTGTACGGCGGCAGCCGCTGGGGCGTGTTCTTCCGCTGGGGCACGCTGATGACCTTTTATTCGATGGCGATCGGCGTGGCGGTGTTCCTGTCGATGATGGCCGGGATCATGAGCGTCGGCGGCCACTGAGGTCCTTGCAGTCTGGCCGCCGGCACACTATACTGCGCAAAATACTGTTTAAATGTACAGTTGTGAGCAGGGCGGGTGATAGCAGAAGCCTGCGTTATGGGTTACTCTGCTGCGTGTCGCCGACCTCACCCTTTTGCCGAGATTTTTATGACCGCCACGCACGCCGTTTATCAAACCATCGCACTGGTCGTGCGCCAGAACACCGACGGCATCGCCGAATCGGTGCGCAGCGTGGTCGATTTCCTGCAACAGGACGGCTACACGGCGGTGTTTGAAGAGCAGACCGCCGCCCATCTGGGCTTCGAGATGGCCAACGTGCGGGTGATGAGCGCCACCGAAATCGGCGCCCACTGCGACGCCGCCATCGTCATGGGCGGCGACGGCACCATGCTGGGCATCGCGCGCCAGCTGGCGCCGTTCGACGTGCCGCTGATCGGCATCAACCAGGGCCGCCTGGGCTTCATGACCGACATCCCGCTCGACGCCATGCTCGACGTGCTGCCCAAGATCCTGGCCGGCCGCTACAAGGCCGAGCGCCGCACGCTGCTCGAAGGGCGCGTGGTGCGCAACGGCGACACCATCCACGTCGGCCTGGCCGTCAACGATGTCGTGGTCTCGCGCGGCGCCGGCGCCGGCATGGCCGAGCTGCGGGTCGACGTCGACGGCCACTTCATGTACAACCAGCGCTCCGACGGCTTGATCATCTCGACCCCGACCGGCTCCACCGCGTATGCGCTGTCGGCCGGCGGGCCGCTGCTGCATCCCAGCCTGGGCGGCATCGTGCTGGTGCCGATCGCGCCGCACGCATTGTCGAACCGGCCGATCGTGCTGCCGGAGTCGAGTGCGATCGTGATCGAGATCGTGCGCGGGCGCGACATCTCGGTCAACTTCGACATGCAGACCTTCGCCAGCCTGACCGCGCAGGACCGGATCATCATCCAGCGTTCGCCGCACTCGATCACCTTCCTGCACCCGGAAGGCTGGAGCTACTACAACACGCTGCGCGAAAAGCTGCACTGGAATGAACATCCTTCCGCTGAAGGCAAACTCAATTAACCTCACCAGGCCTCCATGCTCCGTACTCTGTCCATCCGCGATTTCGTCATCGTCGACACCATCGAACTGGAATTCTCCGCAGGCTTCACCGTCTTCACCGGCGAGACCGGCGCCGGCAAATCGATCCTGATCGACGCGCTGACGCTGGCGCTGGGCGGGCGCGGCGACGCCAGCGTGGTGCGCGAGGGCGCGGCCAAGGCCGACATCACGGCGGACTTCGCGCTCAGCGAACAGGCGCGCGCCTGGCTGGCCGCCAACGAGTTCGCGGTGGAGGAGGGCGGCGCGCTGCTGCGCCGCGTGATCGACAACGCCGGCCGCAGCAAGGCCTACATCAACGGCATCGCGGCGACGGCGGCGCAGTTGCGCGAGATCGGCGACATGCTGGTCGATATCCACGGCCAGCACGCGCACCAGTCGCTGATGAAGACCGAGGCGCAGCGCGTGCTGCTCGACAGCCAGGCCGGCGCCGGCAACGATGTGAAGGCGGTGACGCTGGCCTACCGCGCCTGGCGCGCGCTGGGCAAGCAGCTGGAGGAGTTCGAGACCAACGCCGCCAACGTGCTGTATGAACGCGAGCGGCTGGAGTGGCAGGTCAACGAGCTGGAAAAGCTGGCCGTCAAGCCGGGCGAGTGGGCGGAGGTCAGCAATGAACAGAGCCGCCTGTCGCACGCCGCCAGCCTGCTGGAGGGCGCGCAGGAAGCGCTGACGGTGATCTCGGAGGCGGAGGAGCAGCCCATCCTGTCGCAGCTGTCGGCGCTGAACCAGAAGCTGGGCAAGCTGGCCGGCATCGACACCGGCTTGCAAGCCATCGTCGACCTGATCGAACCGGCGCGCATCCAGTTGCAGGAAGCCGTGTATGCGCTCAACGATTACCTGGACCGGGTCGACCTCGATCCCGAGCGGCTGCGCAAGGTGGAGGCGCGGATGGACGCGATCCACTCGGCGGCGCGCAAGTTCCGCGTCACCGAAGAGCAGCTGCCGGAGGAGCACAGCAAACTGGCCGAGCGCCTGTCGCAGATCGCCGACGCCAGCGACATCGAAGGCTTGCGCAAGCAGGAAGAAAAACTCAAGGCGGCATACATGGAGCAGGCGCAGCGCCTGTCCGGCACGCGCGCCAAGGCGGCCCGCCAGCTGAGCGACGCGGTCACCCAGGCGATGCAGGAACTGAACATGACGGGCGGCCGCTTCGAAGTCGCGCTCAACGCCGGCGAGCCGGGCGCGCATGGCCTGGAGCAGGTGGAGTTCCTGGTGGCCGGCCATGCCGGCGTGGCGCCGCGCTCATTGGCCAAGGTGGCCTCGGGCGGCGAACTGGCGCGCATCTCGCTGGCGATTTCGGTGATCACCTCGAACGCCACCACCACGCCGACGCTGATCTTCGATGAAGTCGACAGCGGCATCGGCGGCGGCGTGGCCGAAGTGGTGGGCCGCCTGCTGCGCCGCCTGGGCCAGGAGCGCCAGGTGCTGTGCGTGACGCACTTGCCGCAGGTGGCCAGCCAGGCCGGCCAGCACTTCCAGGTGGCCAAGGGCACGCTGGAAAACGGCAAGACCGCCTCGCGCATCGACGTGTTGGACTCGAAGGCCCGCGTCGAAGAAGTGGCGCGCATGCTGGGCGGCCTCGAAATCACCGCCACCACCCGCAAGCACGCGCGCGAGCTGCTGGCCTCCTGAATCGGAATAATCGAATGATACGTATGTTGATGGCAGCTGGCCTGCTCGCGGCCAGTTCCTGGGCGCTCGCCACCGAACAAGTCCAGCCGGCGGCCGCCGCGCCGCAGGATGAATCGGCGGCGATACGCCAGCACCATTTCAAGCGCCTCAACGAGCGCCTGACCGTGGAGCCGGCGGTGCTGGAAAGCCGCTGCCGCTACGAGTCCGACATCGCCACGCCGCCGCCGCTGAACCGCGTCGCGCTGACCTTCGACGACGGCCCCACCGCGCCCGGCACCGAGAATATCCTGGAGGTGCTGAAGAAGTACAAGGTCCACGCGACCTTCTTCATGATCGGCGAGAAGGCGCAGCAGTATCCCGAGCTGGTGGCCAAGGTGCGCGCGGCCGGTCACGATGTCGTCGCCAATCACTCGTGGAGCCACCCCAACTTCCACGACATCGACGTCGCCCGCCAGACCAGCGAAGTGCTGCGCACCGACAACCTGGCCGGCGCGGACGGCCCCAAGCTGTTCCGCTACCCGTATGGCAATTCGACCTGCGAGACCAACCAGCTGGTGCGCGAGCATGGCTACAAGATCGTCGGCTGGCACATCGATTCCTGCGACTGGGCCTACGACCGCACCGGCGCCGTCGACGCGCGCGAAGCGATTTCCTGCGGCGTGCCGCACCAGTTCATGAAGGACTACGTCGGCCACGTGCTGGCCGCCGCCCGCGCGCGTCGCGGCGGTATCATCCTGATGCATGAAATCCACCCGAACACGCTGAGAAGCCTGGACGCCGTCATCGCCGGCCTGCTGGCCGACGGCTTCGGTTTCGGCATGGTCACCGACGCCGATTTCCAACCATCGCTACGCTAGGCTAACTATAATGGCAGGCTGTCCTATACACGCTGCCATTGGCCTACATGACCTTCCTCAAAGAACCTCCCTACAAGCATGGCACGGTTGGCCGTAGCGCCATCGTGCTGGTCAACCTGGGCACGCCCGACGCGCCGACCCGCTCGGCGGTGCGCCGCTACCTGAAGGAATTCCTGTCCGATCCGCGCGTGGTCGAGATTCCGCGCGCGGTATGGTGGTTCATCCTCAACCTGATCATCCTGCCGTTCCGCTCCGGCCAGTCGGCCAAGAAGTACGCGTCGATCTGGACCCGCGAAGGCTCGCCGCTGAAGGTGCACACCGCCGCCCAGGCCATGCTGCTGCGCGGCGCGCTGGGCGAGCGCGGCCACCAGAACCTGACCGTGGCGATGGCCATGCGCTACGGCTCGCCGTCGCTGCCCGAGGTGCTGGCCAAGCTGAAGGCCGACGGCGTCGAACGCATCGCCGTGCTGCCCGCCTATCCGCAGTATTCCGGCACCACCACCGGCTCGATCTACGACGCCGTGTTCGGCCATTACGGCGCGGTGCGCAACCTCCCCGAGCTGCGCTTCGTGCGCAACTACCATGACCACGATGGCTACATCCGCGCGCTGCGCCAGTCGGTGCAGGCGCACTGGGACGCCCACGGCCGCCCGGACCAGCTGGTGCTGAGCTTCCACGGCGTGCCCAAGCGCACGCTGATGCTGGGCGATCCCTACCACTGCGAATGCCTGAAGACCGCGCGCCTGCTGGCCGCCGCGCTGAAACTGTCGCCAGATCAATATGTCGTCACCTTCCAGTCGCGCTTCGGCAAGGCGGAGTGGCTGCAACCCTACACGGCGCCTACCATCGCCCAGCTGGCGCGCGACGGCGTCCAGCGGGTGGACGTGCTGTGCCCCGGCTTCACCAGCGATTGCCTGGAAACCCTGGAAGAAATCGCGATGGAAGTGCGGCACGACTTCGAACAGGCCGGCGGCCGGGAATTCCACTACATCCCCTGCCTGAACGAAACGCCGGCCTGGATCGCCGCCCTGGCGGAAATTGCCGAACAGCACATGATCGGCTGGCCGACGCAGATGGTTGCGGCCCAGCATGATGAAGTGAAGAAAGATGCAGAGATCGGCCGCGCCGCCGCCCTCAAACTGGGCGCCGCCGACTGAAAAGAGGCAATCTCGCCACAACTCCGTCCGGGCAGCGTAATCAGCACTTGCGGGTGACGAGTGCCAGCCTGTTAAAATAGCCGGCTGAAGGGGAAGTCGGCATAGCAGATCCATGCCGCCGCCAAGACGATGTACACCAGGATGGATGCTGCAATCAGTGGCAACTTCATGGTGAGGCGCTCCCGGAAAAACTGCCGCGACGGTTGTCATTAGTACATCTTAGCCGCTGCGGTGCAAAAAAGTAGAGCCTGCACAGACGAAGTTTTGTAACGCGTGTTACATGAGCTCGCTTGCGGGGCAATGCGTGCTGGCGGTGATGAAATAACGGGCAGAATAACCCTTGAAAACATAGGTTATCGCCCCATTTGCAGCCAGTGCAGTAAGAAAAGTAATGTCAAACAAATACGATAGTAGGAGTCTATAGATGCAAGATCAGGAAAACCAAGCCGTACCTAATCCAGAGGCGGCAGCAGCCGCTGCGTCGGCCCCGCCATCGAATCCTGACCAGCCTACGCTGGAGGAACAGCTGTCGGCTACCGAAGCGAAACTGGCCGAGATGCACGACGCTTTCATGCGCGCCAAGGCCGACGGTGAAAACATCCGTCGCCGCGCCCAGGAAGACGTGGCCAAGGCCCACAAGTTCGCCGTTGAAAGCTTTGCCGAAGCCATGGTGCCGGTCAAGGACAGCCTGGAAATGGCCCTGAAAGTCGAAACGCCATCGATCGAATCGCTGAAGGAAGGCGTGGAAATGACGCTCAAGCAGCTGTCGTCGGCCTTCGAGAAAAACCGCCTGCTGGAGATTCTGCCGGCCCAGGGCGACAAGCTGGACCCGAACAAGCACCAGGCGGTTGCCGTGGTGCCTGCGGACCAGGAAGCCAATACGGTAGTTTCCGTACTGCAAAAAGGCTATATGATCGCGGACCGCCTGCTGCGTCCCGCCATCGTGACCGCGGCGCAAGCAAAGTAATTTGCAGATTCGCCGAAGTAAGCACTTGAAAACATACAGCTTTTCCACATATTAGTACCATCTGAACTTTAGCAAATAAGGAAGAAAAATCATGGGTAGAATTATCGGTATCGATCTGGGAACCACGAATTCCTGCGTTTCCATCATGGAAAATGGTCAGCCAAAGGTAATCGAAAACGCCGAAGGCGCGCGCACGACGCCATCGATCATTGCTTACCAAGAAGATGGTGAAATTCTGGTCGGCGCGCCGGCAAAACGCCAGGCAGTGACCAATCCTAAGAACACGCTGTTCGCCGTCAAACGTCTGATCGGCCGCAAGTTCGACGAAAAAGAAGTGCAGAAGGACATCGGCCTGATGCCTTACTCGATCATGAAAGCCGACAACGGCGACGCATGGATCGGTGTGCGCGACAAGAAACTGGCGCCGCCGCAGATCTCGGCTGAAGTGCTGCGCAAGATGAAGAAAACGGCAGAAGACTACCTCGGTGAAGAAGTCACCGAAGCCGTCATCACCGTGCCTGCGTACTTCAACGACTCGCAGCGCCAGGCCACCAAGGATGCCGGCCGTATCGCGGGCCTGGACGTCAAGCGCATCATCAACGAGCCAACCGCGGCCGCACTGGCTTTCGGCCTGGACAAGACCGAAAAGGGCGACCGCAAGATCGCCGTGTATGACTTGGGCGGCGGTACCTTCGACGTGTCGATCATCGAGATCGCCGACGTCGATGGCGAAAAACAATTCGAAGTGCTGTCGACCAACGGCGACACCTTCCTGGGCGGCGAAGACTTCGACCAGCGCATCATCGATTACATCATCGAAGAGTTCAAGAAGATCAACGGCCTGGACCTGAAAAAAGATCCGATCGCCCTGCAACGCATCAAGGCTTCGGCCGAGCGCGCAAAGATCGAACTGTCGTCGTCGCAGCAGACCGAAATCAACGAGCCGTACATCGCCATGGCGAACGGCGCGCCGGTCCACCTGACGCTGAAGATGACCCGCGCCAAGCTGGAATCGCTGGTTGAAGAGTTGATCAACGCGACCATGGAACCATGCCGCATCGCCATCAAGGATGCCGGCGTCAAGGTTACCGACATCGACGACATCATCCTGGTCGGCGGTATGACCCGCATGCCCAAGGTGCAGGAAAAAGTTAAAGAGTTCTTCGGCAAAGACCCGCGCAAGGACGTCAACCCGGATGAAGCCGTCGCCGTTGGCGCCGCGATCCAGGGCTCGGTGCTGTCGGGCGAGCGCAAGGACTTGCTGCTGCTGGACGTGACGCCGCTGTCGCTGGGTATCGAAACCCTGGGCGGCGTGATGACCAAGATGATCCACAAGAACACCACGATTCCTACCAAGTTCTCGCAAGTGTTCTCGACCGCCGACGACAACCAGCCTGCGGTGACCATCAAGGTCTACCAGGGCGAGCGTGAAATCGCGGCCGGCAACAAGGGCCTGGGCGAATTCAATCTGGAAGGCATCCCGCCGGCATCGCGCGGCACGCCACAGATCGAAGTGACCTTCGACATCGACGCCAACGGCATTCTGCACGTCGGCGCCAAGGACAAGGCCACCGGCAAGGAAAACAAGATCACGATCAAGGCCAACTCCGGCCTGACCGAAGCCGAGATCCAGAAGATGGTGAAGGATGCCGAAGTCAACGCCGAAGAAGACAAGAAAGTGAAAGAGCTGGCCGAATCGCGCAACCAGGCCGACGCGCTGGTGCACTCGACCCGCAAATCGCTGACCGAATACGGCGACAAGCTGGAAGCGGGCGAGAAGGAAAAAATCGAAGCCGCGATCACCGACCTGGAAGGTTCGATCAAGGCCGGCGACAAGGCCGAGATCGACGCCAAAGTGGCATCGCTGTCGACCGCTTCGCAGAAGCTGGGCGAGAAGATGTACGCTGACATGCAGGCGCAGCAAGCTGCCGCCGGCGGCGGTGCTGAAGGCGCGCAGGCTGGCGCAGGCGCCGAGCAGGCCAAGCCGCAGGACGACGTGGTCGACGCCGACTTCAAAGAAGTCAAAGACAGCAAGTAATATCGCCGTCCCCGCATAGGGGAGGACGAGCGCCGAGTCGTGTGGCCGTGTATAACGGCGCCGGCTCGGCTTTTTAGCATAAACAGTACATCAGTATTCAATACAGCAAGGTGCCGACAATATGGCAAAGCGAGATTTCTACGAGACACTTGGTGTCGCCAAAAACGCGTCGGAAGACGAGATCAAGAAGTCGTATCGCAAACTGGCGATGAAATACCATCCGGACCGCAATCCGGACAGCAAAGAGTCGGAAGAAAAATTCAAGGAAGTCAAAGAAGCCTACGAGATGCTGACCAATCCGGAGAAGCGCGAAGCGTATGACCGTTACGGTCACGCCGGCGTCGATCCGAACATGGGTGGCGGCGGTGGTTTCGGCGGCGGCGCCGGCGGTTTCGGCGATGCCTTCGGCGACATCTTCGGCGACATCTTCGGCGGTGGCGGCCGTGGCCGCGGCCAGGGCCCGCAGGTATATCGCGGCGCTGATTTGCGCTATAACCTGGAGATCACGCTGGAGCAGGCCGCGCACGGCTTCGACACCACCATCCGCGTACCGTCGTGGGACAAGTGCGACACCTGCCACGGTTCGGGCGCCAAGCCCGGCACCTCGCCGGTCACGTGCTCGACCTGCGCCGGCCACGGCCAGGTGCGCATGCAGCAGGGCTTCTTCAGCATCCAGCAGACCTGCCCGAAATGCCACGGCACCGGCAAGATCATCCCCGAGCCATGCGCAGCCTGCGCCGGCCAGGGCCGCATCAAGCGCAACAAGACGCTGGAAGTGAAGATCCCGGTCGGCATCGACAACGGCATGCGCATCCGCTCGTCCGGCAACGGCGAACCGGGCACCAATGGCGGACCGTCGGGCGACCTGTATGTGGAAATCCACATCAAGCCGCACTCGGTGTTCCAGCGCGAGGGCGACGACCTGCATTGCGAAATGCCGATCTCGTTCGCCAAGGCGGCTTTGGGCGGCGACATCGAGGTTCCGACATTGTCTGGTAAAGTGTCGTTCACGATCCCTGAAGGCACCCAGTCGGGCAAGACCTTCCGCCTCAAGGGCAAGGGCATCAAGGGCGTGCGTTCCGGCTTCGCGGGCGATCTGTTCTGCCACGTGGCGGTCGAGACCCCGGTCAAGCTGACCGAGAAGCAGAAGGACATGTTGCGCGATTTCGAGAAGCTGACCACCGAAGGCGGTTCCAAGCACAGCCCGCAAAGCAAAACCTGGCGCGACAAGGTGAAGGACTTTTTTGAGTAAAGGTTACGAGTAACTGCGACGTCATGCAGTCTTGGTAATATCGGACCGCCGCGCCACTCTTTTCGGGTGGACCGGCGGTCTTCTTATGTACGAGAGGAGCATCATGAGTGATCTGGACAACAGCAATTCCCCGTTGAGCGACCTGCTGGACAACAACCGTCGCTGGGCCGAATCGGAAGTCGAGCGCGACCCCGATTTCTTCAACCGCCTGGCGCAGCAAGCTTCGCCGGAATACCTGTGGATAGGCTGCTCCGACAGCCGGGTGCCGGCGAACGAGCTGCTGGGCCTGGCGCCTGGCGATGTCTTCGTCCATCGCAACATCGCCAACGTGGTGGTGCACTCGGACTTGAACTGCCTGTCGGTGCTGCAGTTCGCGATCGACGTGTTGAAGGTCAAGCACGTGATCATCGTCGGCCACTACGGCTGCAAGGGCGTGCACGCGGCGATGACCGGCACCCGCATCGGCCTGGCCGACAACTGGCTGCGCCACGTGCAGGACGTGCACCAGAAGCACGAGCGCTACCTCGGCGACATCCTGCCGAGCAAGAAGCGTTCGGAGCGCCTGTGCGAGCTGAACGTGGTCGAGCAGGTGGCCAACGTCTGCCAGACCACCATCGTGCAGGACGCCTGGGACCGCGGCCAGAACGTCACGGTGCACGGCTGGGTCTACGGCCTGAAGGACGGCAAGTTGCACGACCTGGAGATGACCGTCTCCGCCGCCCATGAACTGGCGCCGCGCGTGACCAAGCGCCTGGGCGTGTACGAGGAAGAAATCGCCTGATTTCCGACGCGGTCCGTTGCTATGCCGTGCGTGCGGACCGCTACCGCTGGCAGGACAGCGGCTTTGTGCCGTAGAATGGATTGATTCTTGCTTGCATAAGCGTCATGAACCAACTCCAATACCTTGCATGACCATGAAACATTTACGCATAGTGGTCGTCAACACCATCATCCACGCCGGCGACGAGGATGATGAATCGCTGCGCGCGCAGGCCGAACGGGCCCGCGCGCTGCGCATCGGCTTGCTCGAGGCGGGCTACGACATCGTCGCCTCGCTGCCGCCGGACATGTATTTGCCCGAGCGCATAGCCCAGCTGCAACCGGACATGATCATCGTCGACGCCGAATCCGACGCCCGCGACGTGCTGGAGCACATCGTCATCGCCACCCGCGACGAGCGGCGCCCCATCGTCATGTTCACCGAGAGCGACGACACCGAGAGCATGGAGGCCGCCATGGCGGCCGGCGTGTCGGCCTACATCGTGGCCGGCCTGCAGAGCGACCGCATCAAGCCGGTGCTGCAAGTGGCGCTGGCGCGCTTCAAGCGCGAGCAGAAGCTGCTGGACGAACTGTCCGACACCAAGAGCAAGCTGGCCGAACGCAAGATCATCGAACGCGCCAAGGGCCTGTTGATGGAACGCCAACGTTTCACCGAAGAGCAGGCCTTTCAAAAGCTGCGCAGCATGGCCATGAGCAAGAACCTCAAGCTGTCTGAAGTCGCCCAGCGCATCCTCGACGTCGAAGACCTGCTCGGTTAAATCCCGTCCAAAATGATGCACTGCGCAATAGCAGTGCGTTTTCTGCGCCATCGCACGGCGCCGTCATCCGCACCATCCTCGTTTCCTTCCTCTGCAAACTTGCTGGCACAGACATTGCATAGCCTATAGGCAAGCGCAACGATGCGCTTGCTGTACCTCGCCAACGGCGGTGAGGTCCACCAGACAACGACGTCTACACTCATGAATCCGTTCATGTTGGGTAGACTTTTTTTTTGCCGTTTTGTCTTGCTGACTACTTGAGGGATTTGCGATGGAATATGAAGAACCAAAAGCGGGCAACGACCTGCCATCCGATACTGTGAACACCAAGCGTCGGCAAATCATTCATGGCGCAGGCCTGGTAGCGGGGGGAAGCATGTTGGGATTGGCAACGGGTGGAGTATGGGCGGCGGGTTCGGACAAGCCGGAGAAGGAAGAAATCAAGATCGGCTTCATTCCGCTGACCGATTGCGCGTCGGTGGTGATGGCCTCGGTGCTGGGCTTCGATAAAAAATACGGCGTCAAATTCGTACTGAGCAAAGAGGCTTCCTGGGCCGGCGTGCGCGACAAGCTGGCCAACGGCGATCTCGACGCAGCCCATGTGCTGTATGGCCTGCTTTACGGCGTGCAGATGGGCATCGGCGGCCAGAAGAAGGACATGGCGGTGCTGATGGGCCTGAACAACAACGGCCAGGCCATCACGCTGTCGAAGAAGCTGGCCGACAAGGGCGCCGTCGACGGCCCGTCGCTGGCCAAGCTGATGCAGACCGACAAGCGCGAATACACCTTCGCCCAGACCTTCCCGACCGGCACCCACGCGATGTGGCTCTACTACTGGCTGGCCGCCAACGGCATCAATCCGATGAAGGACGCCAAGGTCATCACCGTGCCGCCGCCGCAGATGGTGGCCAATATGCGGGTCGGGAACATGGACGGCTTCTGCGTGGGCGAACCGTGGGGCCACCGCGCCATCATGGACGGCGTCGGCATCACCGCCACCACCACCCAGGACATCTGGAAGGACCATCCGGAAAAGGTGCTCGGCTCGACGCTGGAATTCGCCAAGAAGAACCCGAACACCTGCCGCGCGATGATGGCCGCCATTCTCGACGCCGGCAAATGGATCGACGCCTCGCTGGCCAACAAGAACAAGATGGCCGAGGTCATCGCCGACAAATCCTACGTCAACACCAGCAAGGACGCGATCGACCAGCGCATCATGGGCCGCTACCAGAATGGCCTGGGCAAGACCTGGGACGACCAGAACTACATGAAGTTCTACAACGACGGCGCGGTCAACTTCCCCTACCTGTCGGACGGCATGTGGTTCATGACGCAGCACCGCCGCTGGGGCCTGCTGAAGGAAGACCCGGACTACCTGGCCGTGGCCACCTCGGTCAACCAGATCGACTTGTACAAGGACGCCGCGGCGATGACCAAGACGCCGGTGCCGAAAAGCCCGCTGCGCACCTCGAAGATGATGGATGGTTCCGTATGGGACGGCAAGAACCCGAAAGCGTTCGCCGCCTCCTTCAAGATCAAAGCCTGATAGGGGAATGCCATGAACGCCATGCTCCAACCGGAAAGCGCCGCGCCAGTAGAGGCAGCGGCCGCGGTGCGCCGTCCACGTCGCCCGCTGGCGGCCAATTCGGCGTCTCGCGCGCGGCAGCAGGTATCTGCCACCGCGATGAAGATCGTCGCGCCGTTGCTGGGCGCCGCGCTGCTGGTGCTGGTCTGGCAGATCATCACCATCAACAATACCAGCTTCCCGACGCCGCTGGCGACCTTGCAGGAAGCGATCAAGCTGTTCTCCGATCCGTTCTACAGCAAAAGCCCGAACGACCAGGGCATAGGCTGGAATATCCTGGCGTCCTTGCAGCGGGTGGCGGTGGGCTTCGGCCTGGCGGCGCTGGTGGGCATTCCGCTGGGTTTCCTGATCGGCCGCGTGCAATTCGTCGGCAGCATGTTCGGGCCGATTATCAGCCTGCTCAAGCCGGTGTCGCCGCTGGCCTGGCTGCCTATCGGGCTGTTGGTGTTCAAGTCCGCCAACCCTGCCGCCATCTGGTCGATCTTCATCTGCTCGATCTGGCCGATGATCATCAACACCGCCGTCGGCGTACAGCGCGTGCCGCAGGATTACATGAACGTGGCCAAGGTGCTGAACCTGTCGGAGTGGAAGGTGCTGACCAAGATCCTGCTGCCGTCCGCGCTGCCCTACATCCTCACCGGCGTGCGGCTGTCGATCGGCACCGCGTGGCTGGTGATCGTCGCGGCGGAAATGCTGACCGGCGGCGTGGGCATCGGCTTCTGGGTGTGGGACGAGTGGAACAACCTGAATGTCCCGCACATCATCGTCGCCATCGTCGCCATCGGCGTGGTCGGCCTGATGCTGGAGCAGGCGCTGATGGCGCTGGCCCGCGCCTTCACCTACGAACAAGTATCCAACTAAAGGACCACGATCATGGACGAGCCAAAATTCATCGATATCGAAGGCGTGGAGATGGTGTTCCATACCCGGAAGGGCGTGTTCCACGCGCTGCGCGAGATCGACCTGACGGTGCGCAAGGGCGAATTCATCACGCTGATCGGCCACTCGGGTTGCGGCAAATCGACCTTGCTGAACCTGATCGCCGGCCTGCTGAAACCCACGGACGGCGTGCTGCTGTGCGCCAACCGCGAGATCGCCGGGCCGTCGCCGGAGCGCTCGGTGGTGTTCCAGAACCACTCGCTGCTGCCCTGGTTGACCTGCTACGAAAACATCCACCTTGGCGTGGAGCGGGTGTTCGGCAAGACCGAGCCGCGCAGCCAGCTGCGCGAGCGCACCATGCAGGCGTTGGCGCTGGTGGGACTGACGGCGGCGGAGTCCAAGCGTCCGCATGAAATCTCGGGCGGCATGAAGCAGCGTGTCGGCATCGCCCGCGCGCTGGCGATGGAGCCGAAAGTGCTGCTGATGGACGAGCCCTTCGGCGCGCTCGATGCGCTGACCCGCGCGCACCTGCAGGACGAGCTGCTGAAGATCGTCGCCGCCACCAAGTCGACGGTGGTGATGGTCACGCACGATGTGGACGAGGCGGTGCTGCTGTCTGACCGCATCGTCATGATGACCAACGGTCCGGCAGCGACCATCGGAGAAATCGTCGACGTGAAGCTGGATCGTCCGCGCGATCGCGTGGCGCTGGCGCAGGATGCGCGCTACAGCGAGTACCGCACCGCAGTGCTGGAGTTCTTGTATCGCAAACAAGCCCACCCCACGAAGGAAGCCGCCTGATGGACATGACCACACCCCCCATGGCGCTGGAAGGCGCCGCCAAGAAAGCGCTGACCGGTGAAATGTTCGGCGCCTTGATCAACCTGTCGGGCCGTCGTCGCTTCACGTCGCAGCGCATCGTTCTGTATGCGTTGCTGGCGTCGCAAGGGCAGGCGGAGGGTGTGGCCATCGCGCAGGAGGCGCTGGCGTTGTTCCGTGGCGCCCACAAGTCCCTGCTGGCCGAGAAGGATGGCTTGCCGGGCGTGTTCTGTCCCGAGCTGCACGAGGCCTATTTCGGCAAGGCGGATGGCGATCGCCAGATCGTGGCCTTTGCCGACCTGGGCGAGCGCACCGTGAAGGCGATCGAACAGGGTTCGTCGCGTAGCGCGGAGCTGCTGGCGGAGCTTGTGCGCATCACCACGCCGACGCTGGCGATCCTCAATACGATCACCAGCATCTACGAAGAGCAGGCCAAGCTGAACGCGCGCCTGGTGCGCAAGCAGCTGCGCGACGTGATCACCGATATCGATACGATCAACCGCCAGGCGCGCATGGTGGCCTTCAACGCACGCATCGTCGCGGCGCGGGCGGGACACGCAGGCAAGGAATTCTCGGTGGTGGCGGGCGTACTGTCCAACATCACCGGCGAGATTGATGAAATGGTCAGCGCGGCGCTGGCCGCCGCAGGTTAAGGAGAAGATGATGAGCAACGTGACCCTGGTAGGCGCCGGCCCCGGCGATCCGGAACTGCTGACACTAAAGGCCGTCCGCGCCATCGAGCGTGCCGACGTGGTGCTGATCGATGACCTGGTCAACCCGGAGATACTCGGCTTCGCGCCGCCCACCGCGCGGGTGATCCAGGTCGGCAAGCGTGGCGGTTGCGCATCCACGCCGCAGGAATTCATCGAGCGGTTGATGATCGCCGAAGCGCGCGCGGGGCATCGCGTGGTGCGGCTCAAGGGCGGTGATCCGTATTTGTTCGGCCGTGGCGGCGAAGAGCGCGCATCGCTGCGCGCGCACGGCATCGAGGTCGAGGTGGTGCCGGGCATCAGCAGCGGCCTGGCCGCGCCGACCAGCATCGGCATTCCGCTGACGCACCGCTCGTGGAGCCAGGGCGTGACCTTCGTCACCGGCCATGGCAAGGATGCGGAGTCGGAGCCCGAATGGAAAGCGCTGGCGCAGAGCGGCCTGACGCTGGTGATCTACATGGGCGTGGCGCGCGTGGATGCGATCCAGGCCGGCCTGCTGGCCGGCGGCGCGGCGGCCGATACGCCGGTGGCGGTGGTGCAATCGGCCACGCGCGACAACCAGCGGCAGTTGCTGACCACACTGGGCCAGCTGCCACAAGCACTGCGCGACAGCGGCCTTGGCAGCCCAAGCATCATCGTCGTCGGCGACGTAGTGCGCTGCGCGGATGATTGGCAGTCGATTATCGAACCGGTGCGCGCTAGCGCTTGACGCCAGACTTGAACCACGCCGCCAGGCCGGCGACGAAATCCTGCAGGTTGGCCTTGTCCGGTGCTTGCAGCGCGTGGCTGGCATTGGGGTATTCGATGAAGGTGAATTGCTTTTCCGGGTGAGCTGAGAAGTAGTCCCGTAGTGCTCGTCCGGATTCAATAGCTTCGCTGTCGTCCTTCTCGCCCATCGCCGCGACCATCGGGATATCCAACTGCGCGTAGGTGGTCAGCGGGTCATGGAAAAGGTGCGAACTCCAGTAGCGATAGGGATGGCCGAAGAATGTCTTGTTCAGGCTTTGCGGGTCCGCCTTGATCGCCTCAAAGGTCTTCAGGAAGATCTCGCGTGAGAACGGCGATGCATAGGGCTGCACGCCGCGGTCGGCAAAGATCAGGAAGCTCTGGCTTTGCGGCAGGCCGCCACTGCCTCCCGTGGCGAGCCAGCCTATCTTCGGGCTGCGCAGCGCCACGATGGGCGCTACCGCTCCGCCTTCGGAGAAGCCCAGCAGCGCCAGGCTGCGCGCGCCCATGGCCTTCAATGTCGGTTCCTGTTCAATGAACGCCAGGGTATCGCTGACCCGGCGTTCCAATGTATCCGCTTCGTTGTAGGCTTCGGAGCATGCCTTGCCGTCCGCCCCTTTCTGGATGCCGAGCTTTTCAAGGAAGTAGACATCCGCTGGCGCCGGATAGCGCTCGAAGAAGAACGGAACGCGGCTGCCGAAGTCTTTGCAGCCCGATCCACTTAGCAGCACGATAGGCGTCGCGGCCCCGTTGTTTGCCGCATCGTGCAAATGGTAGTAACGGCGCGCCTGTCCATCGATCTGGATCGTCGTCTCATCCAGCACGCGCGCGGCGAAAGCCGATGTGGTGAAAAAGGCGGAGGTGGCCGCCAGCATGGCGACGTGGAGAGTTTGGCGTATGGTCATGGCCGCCAGCATATGTCAGCCTTGTAATATCGTCAATAAGCCGGCGGTGCTACGGGGCGCACTGCGTGTACGAGGTATCGAACCACCCGGCCGGCTTGCACTTGCCGTTCACCAGCGCCTGTATGCGCGCCACGCGCAGCGCGTGCGCGGCCGGATTCCTGATGGGGTGATACAGATTCGGCGCCTTGATCATCGCCACCAAACCGATGAACTCTGGTTCCGTGGCCTGCTCCAGCGGCTTGTCGAGATAACTCTGCGCCGCCGACGCCAGTCCTTTCACTTGCCCCCCGCGATTGCTGCCCATGTAGACCTCGGACACGTACAGGGCCAGCTGCTTGTCCTTGGGCAGCCTGGCGTTCAGGACGAGGGCCATGACGTCGCGCCCGAAGTCCACATGTTTGCAGCAATTGAAAACGCCGCGGTACAGCGTCTGAAAGGCGCCTTCAATGCCGTCCAGACTGCGCCCCGACAAAAATACCTGGCTCGCCACGGCGGAAGAAATCGTGGCGAAGCCCTGGCCGTCGGCGAGACTCAGGCCGGGGTGCTGGTAGAACGTCGGGTCTTCGACTTTGAGCAGGATATCTATCTGCCGCGCCGACAAACCGGTCGGGGCGGCCGGCACGTCCGGCATGGCGTCACTGAGCGACACCATCGCCCAGCTGCCGGCGATGATGAGATACGCGAGCATTCCCTTGCCGATCATCCTGAGAAGCATGGCTTTCCTTTTCTGTGTGGAGATGCCGATTCTGGACCTGCCGGACCAGCACTTCGGCGCCGGTGTGACGAAATCCCGCTACGGCGTGACAGCTTCCGCCGGCATCGCCGTTGGCAGCATATCCGCCTGCTATACTCGCTGCCGATGAATACCGCGCCCTCCCTAGTCGTCCCGCATGCGCCCTGGCCGGCTGCCGCGAAAACCGTTTTTCTTAACGTGCTGGCCTGGGCGGCGATCAGTGGCTTCGGCGCGTTCGGTAACTACAACGACCATGCCACGCAAGGCTTCCTGGGTCTCTGGATAAAATGGTGCGGCGAGTACGTGCCCATGACGGTGCTGAGCTCCGGCCTGTGCCTGGCGCTGGATCGATGGCCCGCATTGTTTGAGCGCCGCCGCAATGTGGTTGGGCTGTTCCTCGCGATGGTGCTCGTGTTCCAGCCACTCCAGTGGTTCTACATCGACTGGGTGCGCGGCGGCAGCCTGGAGGACGCGTGTCAGGTGCTGTCGAAGATGCGCCGCTACGGCTGGTTCATGAGCAGCGCCACCTTCGCCATCATCGTCGCCCTCGGCAACTGGCGCCTGGCCAGGGTCCGTGAACGCGTCTGGCGGCAGGCGCACACCGAGAACCTGCAGTTGTCCCTGGCGCTGGAACAGCAACGCATGCTGGCCCTGCGTGCGCAACTCGAACCGCATTTCATCTTTAACGCGCTCAGCGCGATCAGCGCCTTGGTCCGCAGCGGCGACAAGGCGGTCTCGCTGAACGGTATCAATCGCCTCAGCGACCTGCTGCGCTATGCCTTGTCGGCCAGTCTGCGCGACCACGTCAGCCTGGGTGAAGAACTGCAGTTCGTCCAGGACTATACGGATTTGCAGCGCCTGCGCTACGGCGACCGTCTGCACATCAGCATCGATTGCGACGATGAGCTGCTGCATGCCACCGAATCCAGGCACCGGACTTGGACTGGCAAACACGCGGGCGCGGCTGGTGATGTCAAATCCGCTCGCCTCGCTGCATGCCGAGCGGCGCGGCGACCGGTTCTTTGCGGAGATCCGCTTGCCGCTGGCGGTGCCGGACTAAATGCCCGTCACTTATATCATCGTCGACGACGAACCGCCGGGACGCGCGAATCTGCGGCTGGCAATGGAGTCCCATCCGGACTGGCAACTGCTGGCCGAATGCGACAGCGCAGCCGCCGCCCGCAACGTGCTGGCGACAAGCTGCGTCGATGCGATATTCCTGGATATCCAGATGCCGCGTGAAACGGGCCTGGCGATGGCGCGCGAGTTGAGCCGCCTGTCCGCGCCGCCGCTGATCATCTTCGTGACGGCCTTTAACACCCATGCCGTGGATGCGTTCGAAGTCCATGCGCTTGACTACCTGCTTAAACCTATCGACGATGGGCGACTGGCCAAAACCGTCGAACGGGCCACCCACATGCTGCGATACCGCCTGGCCGAAGGCTATGGCAACGCCTTGCGCGGTTATGTCGACTTCGCGCCAGACCGGTATCTCGAAGCGATCAGCGTGCGTTCGATCGGCTACATCGAGCAGATCCGGGTGGACGACGTGCTGTGGCTTCAATCGGCCGGCAACTATGTCGAGCTGCACCTGGCGTCCCGCAAGGTGCTGCACCGCATACCACTCAGCCGCCTCGAACCGCTGTTGAAGCCCGCTGACTTCCTGCGAGTGCATCGGGCGGCGATCGTCCGCCGCGACCAGATCAAGCGACTAACAAGAGTCGGCGACGGGCGCTACCTGCTCACATTGCGCTGCGATGCGCAGGTTCCGGTGAGCGAACGCTATGTCGATGCCTTGAAAGCTTGCATGTAATGCACCGCCGGCGCGCACCGCCAGCGCGCACCGATAGCGTGCATCGTGCACCGCAACATAGCACGACGCCAGTGCGAACCAGGCCCGTTGCGGCCTTCTCCCCCTGTAAACAGGCCTTGCGCGGTATGGCACGGCTCTTGCAATACAGAAGCTAAGGGATCAACGGCGATCCCCCCGAATACAACCGCCGACCCAAAGACGGGGCGGCAGGACAACGGCGTCCGCCCAACCTGGTCTTAGGTGACCTTGGTTGCGCGGGCGCCTTTTTGTTTTCTGAACGGGATAATAAATGGCCACCAAAGCTACCAGCATCAAGCTCTTTTCGATTTCAACGCCTCAGATGCGGGCGTTCCACTTGACCTGGATGGCGTTCTTCGTCTGCTTCTTCGCCTGGTTTGCCTGCGCACCGCTGATGCCGGTGATTAAAGGTGAATTCGGCCTGAGCGTCGCGCAGATCGCCAACATCAACATCGCCGCCGTCGCCATCACCATCCTCGTGCGGCTGGTGGTAGGCCCTCTGTGCGACCATTTCGGTCCACGCAAAACCTATACGGGCTTGCTGCTGTTGGGTTCCATCCCGGTGATCGGTGTCGCTTTCGCGCAGAGCTACGAGAGCTTCCTGCTGTTCCGCCTTGGTATCGGCGCGGCCGGCGCCAGCTTCGTCATCACGCAGTACCATACCTCGGTGATGTTCGCGCCCAAGGTGGTGGGCACCGCCAACGCCGCGGCCGCAGGTTGGGGCAATGCCGGCGGCGGTGTAGCACAAGCCGTGATGCCGCTGCTGATGACCGCCATGGTCATGCTGGGCGTGAGCGAAACCTACGGCTGGCGCGCCGCGCTGCTGGTGCCGGGCGTGCTGATGATCGTCATGGCTGGTGTCTACTACCGTTTTACCCAGGACTGCCCGCAAGGGAACTTCAGTGAACTGCGCGCAGCGGGCATCACCATCGACGGCGGTAGCAAGGGCACTGCCCGAGCAGGCGGCTGGGATAGTTTCAAGCTGGCCTCCACCAACTACCGCGTATGGATGCTGTTCATTACCTACGGCGCCTGCTTCGGCATCGAGATCTTCATCCACAACATCGCCGCGATCTACTACGTCGATCACTTCAAACTGACGCTGCCCCAAGCCGGCATGGCGGCGGGCAGCTTCGGCCTGCTGGCGTTGTTCGCTCGTGCGCTGGGCGGCTGGGTGTCGGACAAATTCGCCGCCGCCGGCAACCTGAATAACCGCGTCACGCTGCTGTTCGTGCTGATGCTGGGCGAAGGCGCCGGCCTGCTGTTGTTCGCCAACGCCGGCACCGCCGCACTGGCAATCGGCGCCATGCTGGTATTCGGCCTGTTCACCCACATGGCCTGCGGCGCGACCTACGCCATCGTGCCTTTCGTCGACAAGCGCGCCCTGGGCGGCGTGGCCGGCATCATCGGCGCGGGCGGCAACGTCGGCGCCGTGGCTGCGGGCTTCCTGATGAAGGGCCTGGGCAATGTGCAGCAAACCTTGAGCATCCTCGGCATCGTCGTCGCCGCATCCGCGCTGTGCGCACTGGCGGCACGCTTCAGCAGCAGCGCCGTCGAAGAAACCGCAACCGCCGCCGAGCTGGCAGCCTAAGAGGACATCATGAAGATTATCGTTATCGGCCACGGCATGGTTGGCCACAAATTCCTGGAGAGCCTGGCCAATAGCGGCGCCTCCCATCTGCAAGTGACGGTGCTGTGCGAAGAGCCGCGTCCCGCGTACGACCGCGTGCACCTGTCGGAATTCTTCTCCGGTAAAGCGGCGGAAGACCTGTCGTTGGTGAAGCCAGGCTTCTTCGACCGCGACGACATGGTGCTGCGCCTGAACACCCGCGCCACCCAGATCGACACCGCCCGCAAGACCGTCACCACGGCCGACGGCAATGTGCTCGACTACGACAAGCTGGTGATCGCCACCGGTTCCTTCCCCTTCGTGCCGCCACTGCCGGGCAAGGAGCGCAAGGACTGCTTCGTCTACCGCACCATCGAAGACCTGGAAGCGATGCTCGAATGCGGCAAGCGCTCCAAGACCGGCGTCGTCATCGGTGGCGGCCTGCTGGGCCTCGAATGTGCCAAGGCGCTGCGCGACATGAAGCTCGATACCCACGTGGTCGAATTCTCGCCGCGCCTGATGGCGGTGCAGGTGGACGATGGCGGCGCGCGCGTGCTGCGCCGGAAAATCGAAGAGCTGGGCGTGACCGTCCACACGGGGAAAAACACCACCGCCATCGTCGACGGCGTCGATGGCACGCACCGCATGGAGTTCGCCGACGGCGGCCACCTGGATGCGGACATGATCGTATTCTCGGCCGGTATCCGCCCGCGCGACATGCTGGCCCGCGAGAGCGGCCTGACCATCGGTCCACGCGGTGGCATCGAGATCAACAACAACTGCGTCACCTCCGACCCGGACGTCTACGCCATCGGCGAATGCGCGCTGTGGGGCGGCTTGATCTTCGGCCTGGTGGCGCCGGGTTACGAGATGGCGCGGGTAGCGGCCAAGCACATGCTGGGCGAAGCGGCGGAATTCGCCGGCGCCGACATGAGCACCAAGCTGAAACTGATGGGCGTGGACGTGGCCAGCATCGGCGACCCGCACGGCAAGGTCGAAGGCAGCCGCTCCTACCAGTTCACCGATGAGCGCAAACAGATCTACAAGAAGATCGTCGTTTCCGACTGCGGCAAATACCTGCTGGGCGGCGTGATGGTTGGCGACGCCAGCGAATACGGCACCTTGCTGCAAATGATGTTAAACAAAATCGAACTGCCGGAATCGCCGGAGTTCCTGATCCTGCCGCAATCGGACGGCGCAGCCAAGCCTGGCCTGGGCGTGGACGCGCTGCCGGAAGGCGCGCAGATCTGCTCCTGCAACGACGTGTCGAAAGGCGCGCTGTGCGCAGCGGTGGCCGGCGGCGCCACCACCATTGGCGAATTGAAGAGCTGCACCAACGCCGGCACTTCTTGCGGCGGCTGCGTGCCGCTGGTGACGCAGGTGATGAAGGCCGAGATGAAAAAACTCGGCATGGCAGTCAACAACCACGTGTGCGAACACTTCGCGTATTCGCGCCAGGAGCTGTTCCACCTGATCAAAGTCGGCCAGATCAAGAGCTTCGGCGACCTGTTGACCAAGCATGGCAAGGGCCTCGGTTGCGACGTCTGCAAACCGCTGGCGGCCAGCATCCTGGCGTCGGTGTGGAACGACTTCGTGCTGAAGAAGGAACACGCCAGCCTGCAGGACACCAACGACTACTTCCTCGGCAATATCCAGAAGGACGGCACCTACTCGGTGGTGCCGCGCATGCCGGGCGGCGAAGTCACCGCCGACGGTTTGATCGCGGTCGGCATGGTCGCCAAGAAGTACCAGCTGTACACCAAGATCACCGGCGGCGCCCGCGTCGACCTGTTTGGCGCCCGCGTCGAGCAGCTACCGCTGATCTGGGAGGAGCTGATCGCCGCCGGTTTCGAATCCGGCCACGCCTACGGCAAGTCGCTGCGCACGGTGAAATCCTGCGTCGGTTCGACCTGGTGCCGTTACGGCGTCGACGATTCCATCGGCCTGGCGATTGAACTGGAAAACCGCTACAAGGGCCTGCGCACCCCGCACAAGATCAAGTTCGGCGTATCCGGCTGCACCCGCGAATGCGCGGAAGCACAAGGCAAGGACGTCGGCGTGATCGCCACCGAAAAAGGCTGGAACATGTACGTGTGCGGCAACGGCGGCATGAAGCCGCGCCACGCCGAACTGCTGGCGACGGACCTGGACAAGGCCACGCTGATCAAATACATCGACCGCTTCCTGATGTTCTACACCCGTACCGGCGACCGCCTGCAACGCACTAGCGTATGGCGCGAGAACCTGGAGGGCGGCCTGGATTACCTGAAGCAGGTCGTCGTCAACGACAAGCTTGGCATCGGCGCCGAGCTGGAAGCCGACATGCAACACGTGGTCGACACCTATGCATGCGAGTGGAAGGAGGCCGTCGAGAATCCGGAAACCCGCAAGCGCTTCCGCCACTTCGTCAACAGCGAAAAAGGCGACGAGAACGTGTTGTTCATGGAAGAACGCGGACAGATTCGTCCGGCCACAGTGGAAGAACGCAAGCGCGTGATTCCGATCGCAGTCAAGGCAGCTTGAGGAGAACACTATGCATCGCGATATTCAAACCGATAACTGGATCGCCGTCTGCAACCTGGACGAGATCGTGCCCAACACCGGCGTGTGCGCATTGTTGAACCAGCAGCAGGTCGCCGTGTTCCATGTGGACGACGGCAACCCGCGCGTGTTCGCCATCGATAACTACGACCCGAATTCCGAAGCGTCCGTGCTGTCGCGCGGCCTGGTGGGCAACCTGGGCGAACGCATCGTGGTCGCCTCGCCGATCTACAAGCAGCACTTCGACCTGCAAACGGGCGAGTGCCTGGAAGCGCCGGAACACTCGGTCGGCATCTATCCCGCCCGTATCGACGGCGGCAAAGTCTGGGTAGGCCTGTGAAACCCTCGCTGGTCGTGATCGGCAACGGCATGGCCGGCATGCGTACGGTCGAGGAGCTGTACAAGCTGGCGCCGGACATGTACGACATCACCGTGTTCGGCGCCGAGCCGCACGGTAACTACAACCGCATCCTGCTGTCGCCTGTACTGGCGGGCGAAAAGAGCATGGAAGACATCATGCTCAACACGCGCGAATGGTACGTCCAGCATGGCATCGTGCTGCACGCCGGCGATCCGGTCGAGCATATCGACCGCCGCAAGCGCGTCGTGCGCGCCCGCTCCGGGCTGGAAGTGCATTACGACCGCCTGTTGATCGCCACCGGCTCCAAGCCTTTCATCATTCCCGTGCCCGGCCACCAGCTGCCCGGCGTGCTGGCCTTCCGCGATATCCAGGACGTGGAGACCATGCTGGCGATGGCGCGCAATCACCGCCACGCGGTGGTGATCGGCGGCGGCCTGCTGGGGCTTGAAGCGGCCAACGGCCTGCAACGCCAGGGCATGTCCGTCACCGTGGTCCACGTGACCGACGCGCTGATGAACCAGCAGCTCGACAAGCCTGCCGCGCTGCTCCTGCAGAAGGCGCTGGAAGCCAAGGGGCTGAAGTTCTTGATGAACGCGCAGACCGCCGAAATCGTCGGCCCGGACCGCGTACGCGCGGTGCGCTTCAAGGACGACAGCGAGATCCCGGCGGACCTGGTGGTGATGACCGCCGGCGTGCGTCCGAATATCGACCTGGCCAAGTCGGCCGGCCTGCACTGCGAACGCGCCATCGTGGTGGACGACACGCTGCAAACCTACGACCCACGCGTGTACGCGGTGGGCGAGTGCGTGCAGCACCGCAGCGCGACCTTCGGCCTGGTGGCGCCGATCTGGGACCAGGCGCGCGTCTGCGGCGCGCACCTGGCCGGCGCCGGCGTGCGCCGCTACGTGCAGCAGACATCGCCGACCCGTCTGAAAGTGACAGGCGTGGACCTGTACTCGGTCGGCGATTTCGTCGGCGGCGAAGGCAGCGAGGACCTGGTGCTGCGCGACGCGCGGCGCGGCGTGTACAAGCGGCTGGTGTTGAAGGACGGGCGCGTGACCGGCGCCGTGCTGTATGGCGATGTCAAGGATGGCCCGTGGTACTTCAACCTGATTCAGAACCGCACCGACATTACGCCGATCCGGCAAAACCTGTTGTTTGGCGAAGCGCTTTCCGCGCGCGCCGCATGATTTGAGCGAGAAGCATCTTGAACCTGTCCACTGACCATCTTGCAGTACGCACCACCTGCGCCTATTGCGGCGTCGGTTGCGGCGTGCAGGCCACGCCCAAGGCCGACGGCACGATCGCCATCGTCGGCGACAAGCTGCATCCTGCGAACAAGGGCCGCCTGTGCGTCAAGGGCTCGGCACTGGGCGAGACGACCGGCCTCGAAGGCCGCCTGCTGTATCCGCAGCTGCGCGACGCGGACGGCTTGCGCCGCGTGACCTGGGATGCCGCGCTGGATAAAGTCGCCGACGGCTGGCGTGCCATCATCGCCGAGCATGGCCCGGACGCGGTGGCGCTGTACGTCTCCGGCCAGCTGCTGACCGAGGACTACTACGTCGCCAACAAGCTGATGAAGGGCTACATCGGCAGCGCCAATATCGACACCAACTCGCGGCTGTGCATGTCGTCGGCGGTGGCCGGCTACAAGCGCGCCTTCGGCGAAGACCTGGTGCCGTTGTGCTACGACGACCTGGAACTGGCCGACATGGTGGTGCTGGTCGGCTCCAACACCGCGTGGTGCCATCCCATCCTGTTCCAGCGCATCCTCAAGGCCAAGGAAAGCCGGCCGGAGATGAAGATCGTCGTCATTGACCCGCGCCGCACCGCCACCTGCGAGCTGGCCGACCTGCATTTGCCGGTCAAGGCGGGCACCGACGTGTGGCTGTTCAACGGCTTGCTGAGCTACCTGGCGCGCATCGGCGCGGTCGATCCGGCGTTTGTCGGACACCACACCAACGGACTGGATGCTGCGCTGGAAACGGCCAACGTCGATTGCAGTGATCCCGCCGCCGTGGCGAAGGTCTGCCGCATCGAACTGCCGGTGCTGATGGAGTTCTACGAATCGTTCGCCTCCACGCGCAAGACCATCACCGCGTTCTCGATGGGTGTCAATCAGTCGTCGGCCGGTACCGACAAGGTCAACGCCATCATCAACTGCCACCTGATCGGCGGCCGTATCGGCAAGCCGGGCATGGGCCCGTTCTCGATCACCGGCCAGCCCAATGCGATGGGCGGGCGCGAAGTGGGCGGCCTGGCCAACATGCTGGCCGCGCACATGGACCTGGACCGTGCCGATCACCGCGACGTGGTGCAAACCTTCTGGGACTCGCCGGCCATCGCCGCCAAGCCTGGCCTGAAAGCGGTCGACTTGTTCCAGGCGATCGAAGCGGGCAAGGTCAAGGCGGTGTGGGTGATCGCCACCAATCCGCTGGTCAGCATGCCGGACGCGGACCAGGTGCGGCGCGCGCTGGAGAAGTGCGAGCTGGTGGTCGCCACCGACATCATGCAAAACACCGACACCAACGCCTATGCCGACGTGCTGCTGCCGGCGCTGGGCTGGGGTGAGAAGGACGGCACCGTCACCAATTCCGAGCGCCGTGTTTCGCGCCAGCGCGCCTTCCTGCCGACGCCGGGCGAGGCGCTGCCGGACTGGAAGATCCTGTCGCTGTTCGCACAGCGCATGGGCTTTAGCGGCTTCGATTTCTGCGGCGCGCAGGGCGTGTTCGACGAACATGCGCGCCTGAGCGGCTTCCGCAACGCCGTCGGCGACGTGCCGCGCGCCTTCGACATGTCCGGCCTGTCCGGCCTCGATCAACGCGAGTACGACGAACTGGAACCGATCCAATGGCCGGTACGTCGCACCGCATCGGGCGAGCTGCAAGTCGAGGCGCGCCTGTTCAAGGACAACGTCTTTGCCCACGCCGACGGCAAGGCGCGCTTCATCGCCACCGCCACGCGCGCTCCGGCCAACGCCATTTGCGAAGACTTCCCGCTGACGCTCAACACCGGCCGCGTGCGCGACCAGTGGCACACCATGACGCGCACCGGAAAATCCGCCACGCTGGCCGACCACATCGCCGAATCCTTCGTCGATATCCACCCTCAAGACGCGCTGCTGCACGGCGTGCGCGAGGGCGAACTGGCGCGCGTCAGCTCCGCATGGGGCGCGATGGTGGCGCGCGTGCAGCACGGCGGCGGCATCCCGCGCGGCAGCGTGTTCATTCCTATCCACTGGTCGGGCCAGACTTCGTCCGATGCGCGCGTTGGCGCCGTGGTTAATCCGGTGGTCGATCCGGTCTCCGGCGAGCCGGAATTCAAGCACACGCCGGTGCGCATCGAGCAGTTCCGCGTGAACTGGCATGGCTTCATCCTGAGCCGCACCGAAATGAGCCTCGACAGCGTGGCCCACTGGACGCGCATCCAGGGGCGCGAATTCGCCCGCTATGAACTGGCCGGCCGCAACACCATCAAGGACTTCGGTGGCTGGGCGCGCGAGCTGCTGGGCGTGGCCGACCTGGACGCCGACTGGCTCGAATACGAAGACCGCACCGCCGGCGTGTACCGCGCCGTGCATGTGGTGAACGACCGCATCGAGCAATGCATCTTCCTGTCGCCGCGCCAGGACATGCCGTCGCGCGCCTGGCTGGCCAGCCTGTTCGTCAAGCAGGAACTCAGCGAGATTGACCGCGTCGGCCTGCTGGTCGGCATGCCGGTCGAGAAGGGCGCCGATACCGGTCCTACCGTGTGCTCCTGCTTCGGTGTGGGCCGCAACACGATCTGCAGCGCCATCATCGAAAAGGACCTGAAAACGGTGCCGGAAGTGACGGCCTGCCTGAAAGCGGGCGGTAATTGCGGCTCCTGCGTGCCTGAGATCAAAAAGATTCTTGTGCAAACTCGGGTGGAGGCGGAGGAAGAAAGGTTGTAAACATGGTAAATTAGACCATCGATCGCTTGATCATGACTACCGAGAGCGAACATGTCTATCCGTGAAAATTTCTCCGATGCCGATATGGACCAGTGGCTCAACGAGAATCGAGTCACTGAAATCGAATGCCTGGTGCCCGACTTGACGGGCGTGGCGCGCGGGAAGATCCTGCCGCGCGCCAAATTCACCCAGGAGCGCGGCATGCGCATCCCCGAGGCGGTGCTGGGCATGACCGTCACGGGCAACTATCCGATCGAGAACGCGGCCTACGACCGCGCCATCTCATCCACCGACCGCGATATGATCCTGCGCGCGGACCCCGGCAGCATCACCAAAGTTCCCTGGGCCATCGACCCCACCGCGCAGGTGATCCACGACTGCTACTTCGCCGACGGCACACTGGTCGATTTCGCCCCGCGCTCGGTGCTGCGCCGGGTGCTCAAACTGTATGCCGACAAAGGCTGGACGCCGGTGGTGGGCCCGGAACTGGAGTTCTACCTGACCGAGAAGAACATCGATCCCGACCTGCCGCTGAAGGCGCCGGTGGGCCGCAGCGGCCGCGCCGAAACCAGCCGCCAGGTCTACAGCATCGACGCCGTCAACGAATTCGATCCGCTGTTCGAGGACATCTATGACTACTGCGCGCTGATGAATCTCGACGTCGACACGCTGATCCACGAAACCGGCGCCGGCCAGATGGGCCTCAACTTCCAGCACGGCGACGCGCTGGCGCTGGCCGACAACGTCTTCTACTTCAAGCGCACCTTGCGCGAGGCGGCGCTCAAGCACGATATGTACGCCACCTTCATGGCCAAGCCGATGGCGGGCGAGCCCGGATCGGCGATGCATGTGCACCAGAGCGTGAGCGACGCCGCCACCGGCCGCAATATCTTCAGCGCGGCGGACGGTTCGCCGTCGCCCCACTTCCGCCACTACATCGGCGGCTTGCAGCGCTACACGCCGTCGGTGATGGCGATCATGGCGCCGTATGTGAACTCCTATCGCCGCATCGTGCGCCACACGGCCGCGCCGATCAACATCCAGTGGGGCATCGACAACCGCACCGTGGGCTTCCGTATTCCGATCTCCGGTGTCGAGGAGCGCCGGGTGGAGAACCGCATCATCGGTGCGGACGCCAATCCCTACCTGGCGATGGCGGTGACGCTGGCCTGCGGCTACCTCGGCCTGGTGGACCAGTTGGAGCCGACGCCGATGACCACCGCCAGCGCCTACGACCGTTTGTTCGAGCTGCCGCAAGGGCTGCCGCAGGCGCTGGAGCTGCTGCGGCGCGAGGACCGGCTGCGCGATGTGCTGGGCGAGCGCTTCATCGACGTCTACACGGCGATCAAGGAACTGGAGCACCAGGAGTTCATGACCGTCATCAGCCCGTGGGAGCGGGAGCACCTGCTGTTGCATGTGTGATTTCGTCATTTATAATCACGGGTTCGACAAAGCGCGCGGCCTGCGGTCGGCCTATTTTTCAGTATATTGTTAATATCATTTATATTTTAATAACATGACCCAAGAGCGAGAACCCTTCCTGCTGATCCGCAACCTGGTTAAGGAATTCGACGGCGTCCGCGCCGTCAACGATGTGTCGGTGGCGATCAACAAGGGCGAGATCTTTGCGCTGCTGGGGAGTTCCGGCTGCGGCAAGTCCACGCTGCTGCGCATGCTGGCCGGTTTCGAGACGCCGACCCAGGGCCAGATCACGCTGGCCGGCAAGGACATCGTCAGCGTGCCGCCGTACGAGCGCCCGATCAACATGATGTTCCAGTCCTACGCGCTGTTCCCGCACCTGTCGGTATGGGACAACATCGCCTTCGGCCTGCGCCGCGATGGCCTGCCGAAGGACGAAATCGCCGCCCGCGTGGAGCAGATGCTGGCGCTGGTGCAGCTGGGCGCCTACGGCAAGCGCAAGCCGCACCAGCTGTCCGGCGGCCAGCAGCAGCGCGTGGCGCTGGCGCGCAGCCTGGCCAAGCGTCCGCAGTTGCTGCTGCTGGACGAGCCATTGGGCGCATTGGACAAGAAGCTGCGCGAACGCACGCAGATGGAACTGGTCGGCATCATCGAGGAAGTGGGCGTGACCTGCGTGATGGTCACCCACGACCAGGACGAAGCCATGAGCATGGCGACCCGCATCGCCGTGATGAGCGAAGGCCGCATCCTGCAAGTGGGCGCGCCGGGCGAAATCTACGAGACGCCGAATTGCCGCTTCGTTGCGGACTTCATCGGCAGCGTCAATATGTTCAACGGCAGCGTGACGGTCGATGAGCCGGACCACGTCATCGTCGACACGACGGAATGCCGCCACTACGTCACCCACGGCATCACGGGCACGGTGGGCATGGCGGTGTCGGTGGCGGTGCGTCCCGAAAAGATCGCCGTGCAGGCCGAGGCGCCTACCGCAGCGCAGCGCGCCAACACCAGCGAGGACGGCTACAACTGCGTGCAGGGCGTGATCACCGCGATGGCCTACTTCGGCAACGAGACGCTGTACCACGTGCGTCTCGACAGCGGCATGACGCTGAAGGTCTCGCGCACCAACGCGGCCCGCCATGACGATTCGGCGCTCAAGCGCGACCAGCGCGTCTACGCCTGGTGGGACGGCGCCGACGTCGTCGTGCTGACCAGCTAAGGCGGAGCAGCCATGAAATTTTTCAAGAACCTGCTGACCGGGCGCTGGCTAACCGGCCGCAACGTGGTGATCGCCGTGCCTTTCCTGTGGCTGACGGTGGCCTTCCTGGTGCCGTTCCTGATCGTGATGCGCATCAGCTTCACCGAGGCGGACACCGGCGGCAATCCCTTTGGCACGTTGATGACGATGGCCGACGGCGTCATCACGCTCAAGGTCAAGATATCGAACTACCTGTTCATCGCGCAGGACGAGCTGTATGCGCTGACCTACCTGAACTCGATCAAGTTCGCCGCCATCACGGCCACGCTGTGCCTCATCATCGGCTATCCGTTCGCCTACTTCATGGCGCGCGCCAAGCCGACCGTTCGCCCGGTGCTGCTGATGCTGGTGATGATGCCGTTCTGGACCTCCTTCCTGCTGCGCATCTACGCGTGGAAGGGCATCCTGGCCAATAACGGCATCCTGAACCACTTCCTGATCAGCATAGGCGCGATCAGCGAGCCGCTGCATCTGATGAACACCCAGTTCTCGCTCATCATCGGCATGGTCTACGCCTACCTGCCGTTCATGATCCTGCCGCTGTACGCCAACCTGGTGAAGATGGACCTGCGCTTCCTGGAGGCTGCGGCCGACCTGGGCGCGACGCCGCTACAGGCCTTCTGGCGCATCACGGTGCCGCTGTCGAAGTCCGGCATCATCGCGGGCACCATGCTGGTGTTCATCCCGGCGGTGGGCGAGTACGTGATACCGGAACTGCTGGGCGGCCCGGAAACGCTGATGATCGGCCGCCAGCTGTGGGACGAATTCTTCACCAATAACGACTGGCCGCTGGCGTCCTCGGTGACGGTGGTGGTGATCTTGCTGATCCTGGTGCCGATGGCGATCTTCAATAAATACAAGGCAGAGGAGGACCGCCCATGAAAGGACATTCCAATTTCGTGCAGCGCTGGTTCGGGCGCGGCTGGCTGTCGCTGGGTTATCTGTTCCTCTACCTGCCGATCGTGGTGCTGGTGGTGTTCTCGTTTAACAGCTCGCGCCAGGACATGGTGTGGAGCGGCTTCTCGACCCAGTGGTATGCGGCACTGATGGAGGATACGGAGATCATCAGCGGTTTCGGCCTGTCGCTGCGCATCGCGCTGCTGACGGCTTGCAGCTCGGTGGTGCTGGGGACGTTCGCGGCGTTTGTGCTGAACCGCTACCAGCGCTTCGCCGGCCGCACGTTGTTCTCGGGCATGGTCAGCGCGCCGCTGGTGATGCCGGAGGTGATCATCGGCCTGTCGCTGCTGCTGATGCTGGTGTCGGTGCAGAAGGCGTTCGGCTTCCCGGAGCGTGGCCTGGTGACGATCTGGCTGGGCCACACCTTGCTGGGCATGGCCTATGCTGCGGTGGTGGTGCAGTCGCGCCTCCAGGAGATGAACAAGTCGCTGGAGGAAGCGGCGATGGATCTCGGTTGCCGTCCGTACCAGGTGTTCTTCCTGGTGACGCTGCCGAACATCACGCAGGCGCTGGGTTCCGCGTGGCTGCTGACATTCACGCTGTCGCTGGACGACGTGGTGCTGTCGGCCTTCCTGTCCGGTCCCGGCTCGTCGACGATGCCTATCGTGATCTTCTCGCGCGCCCGCCTGGGCCTGGACCCGCGCGTGAACGCGGTGGCGGCGTTGACCATCCTCGTGGTGTCGATCGGCGTGATCGCATCGAGCCTGTACATGGCGCGCAGCGAACGCCTGCGGCAGAAGCAGGTCGCCGCAGCGGCCAAGGGTTAATCCACGTAGCCCTGTTTATGTTCCCACCAGGCGCAGGCGACGAAGATCGCCGCGCCGCACCACAGCACCGCCGGTAACGCATTGATGCCGGCGGTCTGCATCAACAGCCCCGTCACCAACGGCCCGCCGCTGCTGGTGATCCCCCAGCTGGCATTGACCACCGCGCTGGCCGCGACCAGCGATTGTCCCTGGAAGCGCGCGCCGCATGCCACCAGCGACAGCATGTAGATCGCCCCCGCCACAGCCCCCAGCATCAGCAGCAATATCCACCACAGCCAGGGTGTGCCCGCCGCGAACGGCAGCAGCGGCAGCAGCACGCACACCGCGATGCCGCAACCGGTGTGCACCCGCCGACGCCCCACGTGATCGGCCAGCCAGCCGAAGGCGAATTGCAGCGCGGTGTCGCCAACCAGCACCACGGTGGCCGACAGTAGCGCCAGTTCGGTGAGCATGCCCTGGCGGATCGCGTACAGCGGCAGCAAGCTCAATGCCAGCGTGTCGAACAACGCGAAGAAGGCCGCACCGACGGCGATCATCGGCATGCGCGGCAGCACGGCGCGCCAGGAGACGTGCGGTTCGTCCTCCTCCACTTGGCCATCGTTGGAGATCAGCGCCATGCCGGGCAGGGCGAGCAGGAACAGCGCGCCACAGGCGGCGAACGGCCACGCGACCTTGCCTTCCAATCCGGCCACCAGCGCAGGGCCTATCAGCTGGAACAGCGTGAAAGCGGTGGTGTACATGGCCACCACGCGGCCGCGTGAGTTGACCGGCGCAAGATGGTTGACCCACGCCTCGCCGATGGTGAACAGCACGCCCATGCAGGCGCCGAACACGAAGCGCAGCACACCCCACAGCAGCACGTTGTCGGTCGCCTCCATCAATCCGGTGGACAGCGCACCGATAGCGATGGCGCCTATCATGCAGCCGCGTGGTCCGTGGCGGGCCACCCAGCGCGAGACGAAGGGCGTCGCCGCCAGGATGCCGAAGGCGCTGGCGGCGGTGATGATGCCGATGATGTCGGTGCCGACGCCGCGCTGGTCCAGCCGCAGCGCAGTCAGCGGAATGGTGGTGCCCAGTCCCAGTCCGACCACGCCGATGCTGCTGACCAGCGCGCAGAAGTCCCGCCAGGGCATGTGCTTCATGCTGGTACTCCCGCCTCGATCAGGTCCGCCAGGATGCGGCCATAGTGGCTGATCTTCTCCGGCGTGCAGTAGGCGTAGCCGACCAGCAGCCCGCGCCTGGTCGGCTGGGCGAGGTAGTAGGCGGAGAGGGCCTTGACGCGGATGTCCGCCGCCGCAGCCGCCGCCTCCAGCGCCACGTCGTCGGCGTCGTCGGGCAGCTGAAGCACCAGATGCAGGCCGGATTCCTCGCTGGAGATGGTCACCCTGCCGCGCAGCCGGGGCGCGAGCTGCTGCACCAGCGTGCGACGCAGCAGCTCGCGGCGGGCGCCGTAGGTCTGGCGTATCTTGCGGATGTGGGTGGTGAAGTGGCCCAGCGCGATAAAGTCGGCCAGCACCGCCTGCACCGTCAACTGGCCGGGGCGCTGAAGATCGTACAGCGCCGTCTTGAAGCCGTCGACCAGCGCCGGTGGCACCACCAGGTAGCCGACCTTGATGCCGGGGTAGAGCACCTTGGAGAAGGTGCCCATGTAGAGCACGCGGTCGTCGATGTCCAGTCCCTGCAGCGCCGCCAGCGGGCGGCCGGTGTAGCGGAATTCGCTGTCGTAGTCGTCCTCCAGTATCCATGCGTCCTTGCGCACGGCGATGTTGAGCAGCTCGCGCCGGCGGGCCAGGCTCATGACGGATCCGGTTGGATACTGGTGCGACGGCGTGGCGTAGATCAGGCGCGGCTTGGTGGCCAGGTCCGATTCCGTCAGCACCATGCCGTCGTCGTCGACCGCGATCGGATGCAGCTTCAGTTCACGCGACTGGAACACGCGGCGCGCGCCCCAGTAGCCGGGGTCCTCGACCCAAGCGGTGTCGCCGGCGTCGGCCAGCAGCTGCGCGCATAGGTCCAGTGATTGTTGCGTGCCGGCCGTGATCATCACCTGGTCCACCGTCACCTTCACGGAACGCGACAAGCGCAGGTACTCGGTGATGGCCTGGCGCAGCGGCAGGTGGCCGCCGGACTGGCCGTAGTCCAGCAGCTCGGTGCGCGCCTCGCGCCAGATGCGGTTTTGCAGCCGCTGCCACAGCTTGAACGGGAAGGACGAGAAGTCGTCCTCGCCCGGCGCGAAGGGCTGGATCTCGAAGCGCGGGCCGGCGGCAAAGCTGGTCAATTCGCGTCCCCGCCGGGACAGCCGCGCCGGACGGCCTTGCGGCGATCCACGCGGCGCCGGGCCGGAGCCGCGCATGCTGGCGCGCTGCGCCTGCAAGTCCGCCACATAGGTGCCGCTCCCCAGCTGGCTGGTGACGTAACCCTCGGCCGCCAGCTGCTCGAAGGCGGCGATCACCGTGTTGCGCGAGATGCCCAGGTCGCGCGCCAAGTCGCGGCTGGACGGCAGTTTGCTGCCCGCAGCCAGCAGCTGGCGGTGGATCGCGCTCTTGGCCGCCTCGTACAAACGTCGCTGCTGCGGCAGGCGCGGATGGAAGCCGGATTGCGCCAGCGTCTGGGCGAGCAGATCGGAAGTGGGAGAAGGTGGATGCGGCATGGGGTTCAAAGTGGTTCCATCAATTTTAAACAAGTGGCACTCACAATGATACCAAAATAGGCATATGATGAAGCCATGCATAGCCCAATTGTCATCGTTCCCGCCTGTGTGAACCAGATCGGCGCCCATGCCAATCACACGGCCCAATTCAAATATGTCGCCGCAGTGGCCGATGGGGCGGGCTGCACGCCGCTCATCATGCCGGCCCTGGGCGCGTCCACCGATTTTGAGACGCTGCTGGCGCTGGCCGACGGCGTCATGCTGACCGGATCACCATCCAACGTGCATGCCAGCCTGTATGGGCAGGAAGTGCTGGACCCCTCGCTGCCGCAGGACGCTGCGCGCGACGCCACCACGCTGCCCTTCATCCGGGCGGCACTCAAGCGCGGCATACCTCTGCTGGCGATATGCCGCGGCTTCCAGGAAGTGAACGTGGCGCTGGGCGGCACGCTGCACCAGGCGGTGCACAACGTGGCCGGCATGGCCGATCACCGCGAACGCAAGGACCAGCCGCTGGAGCAGCAATACGCTGCCTCGCACCGCGTGCGATTGGAGCCTGGCGGGCAACTGGCGCGCATCCTGGGCGGCGCGTCCGACATCATGGTCAATTCGCTGCACGGCCAGGGCATCGCCCAACTGGCGCCATCGCTGGTCGCGGAAGCACGCGCCGACGACGGCCTGGTGGAAGCCTACCGCGTAGCAAACGCCAGTAGTTTCGCGCTCGCGGTACAGTGGCACCCAGAGTGGCGCCTGGCGGAGAATCCAGACTCCGTCAAATTATTCAAGGCCTTCGGCGAGGCCTGCCACAACTATAAAAATCAACGCTAGAAAACAAAGAGAGAAAACCATGGCAATCCGCGAAAATTTTACTTATACCGACATGGACCTGTGGCTCAACGAGAAGCACGTCACCGAAATCGAATGCCTGGTCCCCGACTTGACCGGCGTAGCACGCGGGAAGATCCTCCCGCGCGGTAAGTTCACCCAGGAGCGCGGCATGCGCATCCCCGAAGCGGTGCTGGGCATGACCGTGACCGGCAACTGCCCGGTGGAAGACGCAGGCTACGACCGCGCCATCTCCGCCACCGACCGCGACATGATCCTCAAGGCCGATCCGACCACCATCACGATGGTGCCGTGGGCCACCGATCCAACCGCGCAGGTCATCCACGACTGCTATTTCTCCGACGGCCGCCTGGTCGATTTCGCGCCGCGCTCCGTGCTGCGCCGCGTGCTGAAGCTGTACGCCGACAAAGGCTGGAAGCCAGTGGTGGCGCCGGAACTGGAGTTCTACCTGACCGCCAAGAACAGCGATCCCGATCTGCCTTTGAAACCGCCTATCGGCCGCAGCGGCCGCGCGGAAACCAGCCGCCAGGTCTACAGCATCGACGCGGTGAATGAATTCGATCCGCTGTTCGAAGACATCTACGACTACTGCGACCTGATGAACCTCGACGTCGACACGCTGATTCACGAAATCGGCGCCGGCCAGATGGAGATCAACTTCCTGCACGGCGATCCGCTCGGCCTGGCCGACAAGGTGTTCTTCTTCAAGCGCACCTTGCGCGAAGCGGCGCTCAAGCACGATATGTACGCGACCTTCATGGCCAAGCCGATGGCCGGCGAGCCGGGTTCCGCGATGCACGTGCACCAGAGCGTGGTCGACGCCAAGACCGGCAAGAACATCTTCAGCGCCGAAGACGGATCGGCCGCGCCGATCTTCAAGCACTACATCGGCGGCCTGCAACGCTACATGCCGTCGGCGATGGCGATCGTCGCGCCCTACGTCAATTCGTATCGCCGCATCGTGCGCCACACGGCGGCGCCGATCAACATCCAGTGGGGCATGGACAACCGCACCGTCGGTTTCCGTGTGCCGGAATCGGGCGTACAGGATCGCCGCGTGGAGAACCGCATCATCGGTGCGGACGCTAACCCCTACCTGGCGCTGGCGGTCACGCTGGCTTGCGGATACCTCGGCATGACCGAGCAGCTGGAACCTACGCCGATGACCGTCGGCAGCGCGTACGACCTGATGGTCGAACTGCCGCAAGGCCTGCCGGAAGCGCTGCAACTGCTGCGCGGCGAGGACAAGCTGCGCAGCGTGCTGGGCGACCGTTTCATCGACGTCTATTCGGCGATCAAGGATCTGGAACACCAGGAATTCATGACCGTCATCAGCCCGTGGGAGCGCGAGCACCTGCTGCTGCACGTCTGATCATTTAGAGATAGGAGCCATCATGTCGAACAATTCATTGGCGCCAAGCGCCGCATTGGTCGCGTCGGTCAAGGCCGCCGCGCGCCCGGAAGTGTATGACACCGCCGCCATCCAGAAGCTGGACACGGCCCACTATATGCATCCCTTCACCGACCACAAGGCGCTCGGCGAAAAGGGCGCGCGCGTGATGGTGCGCGGCGAGGGCATCTATCTGTGGGACTCGCAGGGCAAGAAGGTATTGGACGGCATGTCCGGCCTGTGGTGCGTCAATGTCGGCTACGGCCGCACCAGCATCTCGGAGGCGGTGTACAAGCAGATGGAGACGCTGCCGTTCTATAACAGCTTCTTCAACACCACCAATATCCCGGCGGTGGAACTGGCGGCCAAGCTGGTGAAGATATCGCCGCCGCAGTTCAACCACGTCTACTTCACGGGCTCCGGGTCGGAAGGCAACGATACCAATCTGCGCATGGTGCGCCGCTATTGGGATGTGTTGGGCTACAAGGAGCGCCACACCATCATCAGCCGCCATAACGCCTATCACGGCAGCACCGTGGCCGGCGCATCGCTGGGCGGCATGGACGGCATGCACGCGCAGGGCGGCTTGCCGATCCCTGGCATCGTGCATATCGGCCAACCGAACTATCTGGAATCCGGGCGCGGCATGACGGAGGCCGAATTCGGCATCGAAGCCGCATCGTGGCTGGAGAAGAAAATCCTGGAGGTCGGCCCGGACAAGGTCGCGGCCTTCATCGGCGAGCCGATACAGGGCGCTGGCGGCGTGATTATTCCGCCGGCCACCTACTGGCCGGAGATCCAGCGCATCTGCGACAAGTACGGCATTCTGCTGATCGCCGATGAGGTGATCTGCGGCTTCGGCCGGCTGGGCAAGTGGTTTGCGTCCGAGCTGTTCGGCATCAAGCCGGACCTGATCACTTTCGCCAAGGGCGTCACCTCCGGCTATGTGCCGCTGGGCGGTGTGCTGGTCGGCGACCGCGTAGCCGATGTGCTGATCGAGAAGGGCGGCGAGTTCAATCACGGCTTCACCTACTCCGGCCACCCGGTCGCTTGCGCGGCAGCGCTGGAGAATATCCGCATCCTCGAAGACGAGAAGCTGGTCGAGCGCGTCGGCAACGAGACCGGGCCGTATCTGAAAAAGCGTTTTGCCGAGCTGGCGGATCATCCGCTGGTTGGCTATGCTGATAGCTGCGGCTTCGTCGCGGGCTTGAACCTGGTGCGCGTCAAAGGCGCGACCGTGCACGAGAACGTGCCGTTCGACGAAGAGCTGGCCGTGGGCATGGTCTGCCGTGGCTACATGTTCAACAATGGCATGATCATGCGCGCCGTCGGCGACCGCATGATCATCGCGCCACCGCTGGTGATGAGCTGCGCGCAGATCGATGAGATGATTGCGCTGATACGCCATTGCCTGGACCTGACCTACGCAGACGTCCAGCAGCGCGGTTGGCTATAACGAATACGGAGACAATATGACGACAACATCCTGGCACGAGCGGGCGGGCAGCCTGCAAATCGACGGCCGCGCCTTCATCGGCGGCGAGCGCGTTTGGGCCAAATCCGAGCAGCAGTTTGAAAACCTGTCGCCGATCGATGGCCGCAAGCTGGGCATGGTGGCGCGCTGCGACGGCGCCGATGCCGACCTGGCGGTGGCTGCGGCACGCGCCGCGTTCGAAGATCGTCGCTGGGCCGGAAAATCGCCGGCGCAGCGCAAGCGCACGCTGATCAAGTTTGCGGACCTGGTGCAAAAATACGGCCCGGAACTGGCGCTGCTCGAAACGCTGGACATGGGCAAACCGATCAAATACAGCCAGAGCGTGGACGTGGGCGCGACCGCCAACTGCCTGCGCTGGTACGGCGAAGCGATCGACAAGATCTACGACGAGATCGCGCCGACTGCGGCCAACAGCCTGGCGCTGATCACGCGCGAGCCGGTCGGCGTGGTGGCGGCCATCGTGCCGTGGAACTACCCGATGATCATGGCCGCGTGGAAGATCGCGCCGGCGCTGGCCGCCGGGAACAGCGTGGTGCTCAAGCCGTCCGAGAAGTCGCCGCTGACGGCGCTGCGGTTGGCGGAGATCGCGCTGGAGGCGGGCATTCCGCCTGGCGTGTTCAATGTGCTGCCGGGTTACGGCCACGAAGCCGGCGCCGCGCTGGGCCTGCACATGGACGTGGATTGCATCGGCTTCACCGGCTCCACCCGTATCGGCAAGCAGATATTGCAGATGGCCGGGCAGTCCAACTTGAAGCGGGCTTGGACTGAGTTGGGCGGCAAGTCGGCCAATATTGTTTGTGCCGATTGCCCTGATCTGGACAAGGCTGTGGAAGCGGCCATCGGCTCCATCTACTTCAACCAGGGCGAGAGCTGCAACGCGCCTTCGCGGCTGTTTGTGGAAGAGTCGATCAAGGAGCAGTTCCTCGAAAAGGCGATGGCGATGATGCCGGCCTTCCAGCCCGGCGATCCGCTCGACGAGAACACCGTCATGGGCGCCATCGTCGATGCGACGCAATTGAAGACGGTGATGGGCTACATCGAAGCCGGCCAATCGGGCGGCGCCAAGCTGCTGTCCGGTGGACGCCAGGCGCGTACCGACACCGGCGGCTACTACGTCGAACCGACGCTGTTCGACCAGGTCGACAGCAGCATGACCATCGCGCGCGAAGAGATCTTCGGGCCGGTGCTGTCGGTGCTGAGTTTTACCGACGTGAAGGACGCGGTCAGGCAGGCCAACGCCACGTCCTACGGCTTGCAGGCGGCTGTATGGACGGCCGATATCAGCAAGGCGATCCAGACGGCGCGTGCGCTGCGCGCCGGCACCGTGCACGTCAACCAGTACGACGGCGACGATATCACCGTGCCGTTCGGCGGCTACAAGCAGTCCGGCAATGGCCGCGACAAGTCGCTGCACGCCTTCGACAAATACACCGAGTTGAAAACTACATGGATACAAATCGGCTAGACAGCACGGCGGCCCGTTCGACGGAAGAATTGCAGCGTGAGCTGGCCGCGAAAGGCGTGCGCTTTGTGTTCGCGCAGTTCACGGACATTCACGGCGCGGCCAAGGGCAAGCTGATACCGCTGGCGAATCTGGACGATATCGTTTCGCCTGGTGCGGGATTCTCCGGCCCATCGATCTGGGGCACGGGCTTGCCGCGCACCGGTCCGCGCTCGGAATACTATGGCCGCGCCGATCTCTCCACCCTGAAGGCCATGCCCTGGCTGCCCGGTTACGCGCGCGTAGCGCTGGACGGCCATGTGGCAGGCAAGCCTTTCGACGCCTGCCCGCGCCAGGTATTGTGCAAGCAGGTCGAGCGGCTGGCGCAGCGCGGCTGGACCCTGAACGCGGGACTGGAACCAGAGTTCTTCCTGCTGCAAAAAGGCGCTAATGGCTACGACGCCGAAGCCGCCGATACGCTGGAAAAGCCATCCTACGATACCAAGAGCTTGCTGCGCCGGCGCGGCTTCATCGAGAAGCTGACTGCATCGCTGGACCAGTGTGGGCTTGGCGTGTTCCAGATCGATCATGAAGATGCGACCGGCCAGTTCGAAGTCAATTACAAGTACGCCGATGCGCTCAAGGCGGCCGATGACTTCATGCTCTTCAAGATGGCGGCGCAGCACATCGCCGAAGAGGAAGGTCTGCTGTTCTCGATGATGCCCAAGCCGTTCGCCGATCGTCCCGGAAGCGGACTGCATTTCCACTTGTCGCTGGCGAATGTCGCCGGCAAACCCATGTTCGCGTTGGGCGAAGAGAAAGAGCAGGGTGGGCGCGGCCTTGGCCTGTCATCGCTGGCCTATCACTTCATGGCGGGCCTGCTGCATCACGCGCCGGCGCTGACCGCCTTGTGCGCGCCGACCGTCAATTCGTATAAACGATTAATGTGCGGGCAGTCGCTGTCCGGCACCAGCTGGGCGCCGGCCTTCATCGGCTACGGCGACAACAACCGCACCACGGTTGCGCGCGTGGTCTATCAGCGCATCGAATGGCGCTTGCCGGACAGTTCGGCCAATCCCTATCTGGCGTTGGCGGGCGTGATCGCGGCAGGACTGGACGGCATCGACCGGGCGCTGGAAGCCGCAGAACCGGTCAATCAGGATGTGTACGACATGACCGACGCTGCGCGCGCGGAACTGGGACTGAAGCTGCTGCCGCAAAATCTCGGCGTAGCCGCCGCTGCGCTGAAGGCCGACACCGTGCTGGCCGAAGCGCTGGGCGCAGACATCGTCAACGAGTTTGTGGCGCTGAAGAGCGCCGAGTGGATCGAATACAGCCAACACGTCAGCGCCTGGGAAACCACGCGTTATCTCGACCGCTTCTAGGAGCAGAGCAATGAGCCAGGCCATGAGGGATTTTCTGCGTGACCGCAACATACACGAAGTGGAGTGCGTGATCGCCGACATGACCGGCATCGCGCGTGGCAAGATCCTGCCCAAGGACCTGTTCCTTAGCGAGGGCGAGATGCGCCTGCCCAAGAGCGTATTGCTCAACACCGTCAACGGCGAGCAGCCTAATAATCTTCCCTATACCGGCGCCACCGATCCCGACATGATCTGCGTGCCGGACCTGGCCACGCTGCGGCAGGTGCCGTGGGCCGCGGAGAACGTCGCGCTGGTGATCCACGATTGCCAGAACTTCGACGGTTCACCGGTCGGCCTGTCGCCGCGCGCCGTGCTGCGCAAGGTGCTTAAGCTATACGCGGAACGCGGCTGGCAGCCGGTGGTGGCGCCGGAGATGGAGTTCTACCTGGTCGCGCGCAGCAGCAATCCGCATGAGCCGCTGACTCCACCGCTGGGCCGCAGTGGCAAGACGGAATCCGGTCGTCAGTCCTATTCGATCGACGCCGTCAACGATTTCGATCCCTTCTTCCTGGAGCTGTCCACCTTCTGCAAGCAGCACGAGCTGGGCGTGGAGACACTGATCCACGAAGCGGGCGCCGGGCAGATGGAGATCAACTTCACGCACGGCGAGGCGCTTGAGCTGGCCGACCGCGTTTTCCTGTTCAAGCGCGCGGTGCGCGAGACGGCGCTGCGGCACGGGATCTTTGCCACCTTCATGGCCAAGCCGATGGAGACGGAGCCCGGTAGCGCGATGCACATCCATCAGAGCATATTGGATGCCGCGACCGGCGCCAACATCTTCAGCCGCGCCGACGGTGAGGCCAGCGATTTGTTCTTCAACTATATCGCGGGGCTGGAGCAGTACGCGGCGGCGGCCACGCTGCTGTTCGCACCGCACGTGAATTCGTATCGCAGGCTGTCGCGCTTCATGTCGGCTCCGACCAATGTACATTGGGGGTACGACAACCGCACCTGCGGCATCCGCATTCCGAACTCCGCGCCGCTCAACCGGCGCGTGGAGAACCGCGTGCCGGGCGTGGACGTCAATCCCTACCTGGCGATGGCCGCCACGCTGGCCTGCGGCTATCTCGGCATGACGCAGGGCTTGACGCCATCGCCACCGACCTCCGACAGCGCCGAACATGTGCACGACCAGTTGCCGCGCAACCTGGAGGACGCCATTCTGCGCCTGCGCGAATGCCAGCCGCTGAGCGAGATCCTGGGCGAGTTGTTCGTGCAGGCCTTCTGCGAAGTGAAGGAACTGGAATTCGCCACCTACAGCCGCGTGATCAGCTCCTGGGAGCGCGAGCACTTGATGCTGCTGGTGTAAGCATGGCCGGCACCCGCGACGGCTTGAACTGGCCCCGCGCGCAAGCGCTGGCCGCCGCCGAACGCGCCAGCTACATCGCGCGCAATCCGGTATCGGCGCGCTTGGCGGGGCAGGCCGCGCAGCACCTGCTGTTCGGCGTGCCGATGCACTGGATGAACGACTGGTCCACGCCGTTCGCGCTGACGGTGCGCGAAGCATCGGGCGCCCGCTTCCGCGACGCCGATGGCCACGAATACATCGACTTCTGCCTGGGCGACACCGGCGCCATGTTCGGCCATGCGCCGCCGCCGGTGGCGCAGGCGATCGCGCGCCAGGCCGCGCGCGGCTACACCGCCATGCTACCGTCGGAAGATGCCGCGCCGGTGGCGGCGGACCTGGCGCGGCGTTTCGGCCTGCCGTACTGGCAGTTCGCCCTGTCCGCATCGGACGCCAACCGCTTCGTACTGCGCTGGCTGCGCGCCGCGACTGGCCGCAGCAAGGTGCTGGTCTTCAACGGCTGCTACCACGGCACGGTGGACGACGTGTTCGTCGATCTGGTGGACGGCGTGCCGACGCAGCGCGACAGCCTGTTGGGGCAGGTGCACAAGCTGACGGATCACACGGTGGTGGTGGAGTTCAACGACTTGCCGGCGCTGGAGGCGGCGCTGAAGCAGGGCGACATCGCCTGCGTGCTGGCCGAGCCGGTGATGACCAACATCGGCATGGTGCTGCCGCAGCCGGGATATTGGGAGGCCGCGCAGCAGCTCATCAAGCGCCACGGCAGCCTGCTGGTGATCGACGAAACGCATACCATCAGCAGCGGCCCCGGAGGCTACGCGCAGGCGCACGGCATGCAGCCGGACGCGCTGGTGGTCGGCAAGCCGATCGGCGGAGGTATTCCTTGCGCGGTCTATGGATTTACGGAGGAGTTGGCGCGGCGGGTGGAGCAGGCCAAGCGCGATGCGCCACCCGGCCACTCCGGCGTCGGCACCACGCTGAGCGCCAACATGTTCGCGATGACCGCGATGCGCGCCAATCTTGAGCAAGTGATGACTGAGCAGGCCTACCAGCACATGTTCGCGCTGGCGGCCCAATTGGCGGAAGGCCTGCGCGACGTGATCGCGCGCCACAAGCTGCAGTGGTGCGTCACGCAGATTGGCGCCCGCACCGAATTCCAGTTCACGCCCATCGCGCCGCAAAACGGCACGCAAGCGCAAGCGATACTGGACAGCGATCTTGAACAGATTATCCACCTCTACCTGCTCAACCGCGGCCTGCTGATCACGCCGTTCCACAACATGCTGCTGGTGTGCCCAGGTACCAGCGAGAACGATATCAAGCAGCTATTGACCTCCTTTGATGCCTGTTTGTCCGAACTCGTTTGAGCCAGAATAAGTGATGGTTTACAAAGTGGTATATTATAAGTGGAAATGTAAACCGCAATCGCACGGTTCTGGAGGTAAATCATGATTGGTCAACGGCTGTTCCGGGCGCGCAAGGCGGCCGGCTTATCGCTGCGTGAACTGGCGGCCAAGGTCGATCTGTCTCATGCTGCGATCAAAAAGTACGAGGACGAATTGGCCGTGCCAACGTCCGCAACTCTCATCAAACTCGCCGAGGCGTTGCAAGTCCGGACCGAATATTTCTTCCGTCCTGAGACAGTCGCGCTGGAGGGTATCGAATATCGCAAGCGTAGCTCTCTGCCCAAGAAGCGCCTGGAAGCTATCGAACATGAGGTAATCGATCAGATCGAGCGGCGCATCGAGTTGGAGGCCCTGTTCCCAAAGCCGCCATTGAAAGTGTTCTCCCCCATCGCAGGATTGCCGAAGAAGATATCTGACGTGTCGCGGATCGAAGACGTAGCCGAGCAAGTACGCAATGCATGGGCATTGGGCTACGCGCCGATTCCTGAGTTGATCGATGCGTTGGAAACACATGGTATCCGCGTGTTCATGATCGACGCGAATGCAGATCCTAAATTTGATGGCCTGGCGGCTTCCGTGCACAAGATGCCTGTGATAGTCGTTGGCCGAAATTGGCCGGGAGACCGGCAGCGGTTCACTTTGGCGCATGAGCTGGGACACCTGATGCTGTCAGGGCGTCTGGCCGACGACCTGGATGAGGAGTTGGCGTGCAATCGGTTCGCCGGTGCTTTCCTGGTGCCGCGCCAGTCTGCATTGCAGGAGTTGGGGGCACGGCGCAGTTTTATCGAACTGAAGGAACTGGCTTTGCTGAAGGAGGAATTCGGCCTTAGCATGGGCGGTTTGCTGCATCGCGCCCGCGATCTGGGTATCGTTAGCCCGGCATGGCGTGATGAGCAGGCACGCCAGTTCCGGTTGAAGGGCTGGCATCTGACGGAGCCCGGTGCGCCTTATCCTGTCGAACAGCCTCACGTCTTCGAGCAGTTGATCTTTCACGCGCTTGCCGAGGATTACATTGGTGAGTCCAAGGCGGCGGAGTTGATGTGCATGCCGATTAGCGCTTTTCGCAAAATGCGATCACTGGAAAGTGGCAATGCTGCTCCTTATCAGTGACGCCAACATCCTGATTGATATGGACGTCGACGGCTTGTTGGCACCGATGTTCAGCATGGAGTACAGATTTGCCGTCCCTGACGTTCTCTATGTCGACGAACTTGAACCGCAGCACATCGGATTACTCGATCTGGGACTGGAGTCGATGACGCTGGATGCAGACGCGGTTGCGAACGTAATGACGCTCACGCGGCGCTACCCACGGCCGGGGCGTATCGATCTCTTTGCACTGGCGTTGGCTGCCGCTAAAGCATGTCCGCTTCTCACCGGCGATAAGGATTTACGTGCAGCCGCCGAAGCGGAGGGCGTGGAGGTGTGCGGAACGCTTTGGTTGGTGACGGAGATGGTCCGCACAGAGAAGATTTCGACGACGGTAGCGCGGGCCGCGTATCAGCGCATGCGCGATAGCGGCCGAAGGCTGCCCTGGAATCTGGCCGAGCAAATGGTGTCGGAATTTGACGTCGTTTAGACTGTGAACGCCATGAGGGCGCATCTAACTCGCACCGATTATTGCCTCGCGGGCACCAATTTTTTATTTGGTAACAATTTCTATGATTTAATGGGAGGGTAACTATTGATCGTTGATTGATGGCTAACTAAAGGCCAAATATGCCCCCGCAGAATAGAAACCTTAAAGAGCAGTTCGCAGAGTTGGGTCTTAGGCAGCGCGAACGGCGCGCGCTGATTCGCCCCGTTAGTCAGGTGACTTTTTGCTTGAAAACCGTAGCTGGGCAGGACAGATTTTCCGCGACGGTTGATAGCATTTTGCGATGGATGGGACAACGCGCGGGACGGGAGTTACCGGCAGAGGCTTGGGATAGAAAGTCTTTTGAACTTTCCGATATTGGTGCTCAGCGTACTGCTGCAGTAGGGCTTTTGGAGCCGAGGTATTGGGCAGCGCGCCTTGACGATGCAGATAAAAACGTACCGCTTCGAACTTGGGTTACTGAGATAGGCGTTGGGGTTAGTGAAAATGGTGATGTACTCTTTGGGACGCGACTGGTCTGCACAACTCGCGGTGAAGACTTGCCTTTCAATAGATCGATTCCCGGCTTCGTTAAAAAGATTCTCAAAAGCGGCCCTGCGGAACTTGACGGAGAATTAATTTTCTCTGATCCGAGGGTGATTACTTCTGAGGCTGAGGTTGAAAAATTAGTTCAACTTTTAGAAAATCCAGCCCGCCAATCTGATGTGATTGTTTTTGCTCTTCCAGAGCGCTCGACAAGTATTGAGGACGCCGCTGCATCAGTTCGAGACATCTATAAAAGCGTGCAGGGAGCTGCACACATATTTGTGCTGTCGGGACCGGCAAGTTTCATGCTGACGGATCGGATTGGACGAGAACTATCAGTATTTCGTCAGGCTGTACGTACCTACAAAGCAGGATTTAGAAGTTGGACGGATCAGCCGTCGAATCACCCCTTGGCTTTACCACAGAAGATTTTGTCATGGGGTGGAGAAGGGGCAAAAGGATTTGAACGATGGATGATCGATCAAGTTTTGAGCGACTCCATATATGCGCCTGATCGAGAGTTGTATGTCCCTGAGTTCAATGCTGTTCGGCATTTGGCCACGCAGGCCGAGCGTGCACGCCTGAAGGAAACGGGGGCCACCGAATCTGAGTTGATAACGTTATATGAGCAGGACAATGAGGAACTTCGGAAGGAAGTCAAAGAGCAAAAAGATCAGTATGATGGCTTGCTTGTGACTGCCGACAAAGAACGGGAAGTTGCAGTACTAGAGGCAAATCTGGCTAAAGCACAGGCTTTCGAACGTCTGCAAAGAATTCGAGTTCTCGAACGCCAACTTTTGGAAAGTAGTGCATCCCGAACTACTCCTATACCGGATACGTTTGACGGGTTCGAGAGTTGGTGCAAGGAGCATTTGGTTGGTGCAGTGGAGCTCACTAATCGAGCTTTTCAAGGGATAAGAAAATCGGATTTTCATGATCCGGCGTTCGTCTATAAATCTTTGATTCTGCTACGAGATCAATACGTTCCAATGCGTATCAATCCGGGACAAGAGCGTAGGACAGCCTACGATGAGGCATTGGAAGCTTTTCACTTGGAAGACAGCAGCACTGGCGAAGGTGTGAAATTTGATGAAGGATTGTACTCAGTTCAGTACGGAGGGCGCCGACGCACTTTGGATCGACATTTGAAAGGGAATGACTCACGTCAGCGACAGTTTGGTTTCCGTTTATATTTCTTTTGGGACGACGATGGTGAAGTGGTGGTAGTCGGCTGGCTCCCATCGCATTTAGATAATCGTGCAAGCTAATTGTGGCCTTACTGTACTGGGTCTGCGCATTTCAATGTGATCTTGAGAGGGGAGTGCCGCTCCCCTCTCTGCCCTTAGAAGCAGTGCTCCAGCGCCGGGAAGGTGCCGTCCTTGACGGCGGTGACGTAGGCGGTGACGGCGGCGTCGATGCTGGTCTGGCCTTCCATGAAGTTCTTCACGAAGCGCGCTTTGCGGCCCGGGAATACGCCCAGCAGGTCGTGCATCACCAGCACCTGGCCCGAACAGTCCGGACCCGCGCCGATGCCGATGGTCGGCACCGACAACAGCTCGGTGACTTCCTTGCCCAGCTGCGCAGGGATGGCTTCCAGCAGTACCATGGCGGCGCCGGCGGCCTGCATCTTCAATGCGTCCGCCTTCAGCAGGTCGGCGCTTTCCGTGGTTTTGCCCTGCACCTTGTAGCCGCCCAGCTGGTGCACCGATTGCGGCGTCAGGCCGAGGTGGGCGCAGACCGGCACCGCGCGGTCGGTCAGGAAGCGCACCGTGTCCGCCAGCCAGGCGCCCCCTTCCAGCTTGACCATGTGCGCGCCCGCCTGCATCAGCTGCACGGCGTTGGCGTACGCGGTTTCCGGCGTGCCGTAGGCGCCGAACGGCAGGTCGGCCACGATCATCGCCGACTTGCTGCCGCGCGCGACGGCGGCCGTGTGGTAGGCCACTTCGGCCACCGTCACCGGCAGCGTCGACTGGTGGCCGTTGCAGACCATGCCCAGCGAATCACCGATCAGCAGGATCTCGACGCCGCAGCGGTCCATCAGCGAGGCGAAGCTGGCGTCGTAGCAGGTCAGCATGGTGATCTTTTCACCGGCCGCGCGCAGGTTCGCCAGCGTGGGTATGGTGACTGCCTTGTTGGCGACCGCTTTGGCCGGTGCAGGTGCGGTGGTGGCGGCAGGCTTTTGGCTCGCAGCCATTTCGTTTCCTTGCAAATAACCAGACATGGGAAATCCTTTAAAGATGTGATGACACGGCGATAGTGTAGTCCTGAATGCTATCGCGTGCAGGGGAGTCAAATAATGGGGCTGATGCCCTGATCGGCTACCGCGGCGGCATAATCCTGCGCCGCGCCGCGGCCGGGAATGTGGATCGCCGGCGCCAGTTCCAGCAGCGGCACCAGCACGAAGGCGCGCTCGGTCATGCGCGGATGCGGCACGGTCAGCGTGGCGCTGGCGATCTGCTGGTCGCCGTACAGCAGCAGGTCCAGGTCCAGCGTGCGCGGGGCGTTGCGGTAGGGCCGTTCGCGGCCGTGCGCCTGCTCGATGCCGTGCAGCGCCTGCAGCAGCGCTTCGGCGTCCAGCGTGGTGGCGATGCGGGCCACGGCGTTGATGTAGTCGTCGCCGCTCGAATCGATCGGCGCGGTGCGGTACAGGCCCGACGCCGCCATCAGCGTGCAGCCGGGCAGGCCTTGCAGGCGCTCCAGCGCGTCGGCCACGTTGCCGCGCGCGTCGCCCAGGTTGGCGCCGATGCCGATGTAGGCGATGGTGAAGGCGAAGCCGTCTTCACCTGGTTGGCCGATGATGCTCATGATGCGTGAACGCGTAGCTTATTCCGCGCCGCCGTCGCCGCCGGCGTTGCCGCCTTCAGCGCCGCCCTTGCTGCGGCCACCGCGACGCGGTGCGCGTTTGCGCTTGGCGCCGCCGGCGCCGGCAGGCTGGTTGGCCGTCGCGATCAGGTCTTCGCGGGTGGCTTCGTCGCCTTCATAGAACGCGGTCCACCATTCGCCCAACTCGGCGTCGATCTCGCCCGAGGCGCAGCGCAGCAGTAGGAAGTCGTAGCCGGCGCGGAAGCGCAGGTGCTCCAGCAGCTTGTGCGGCGACTTGCCGCTGCGGCGCTCGAAGCGCGGCTGCATCGACCAGATGTCGCGCATGTCGGAGCCGATCTTGCGCTGCAAGGCCAGCTTCTCGGTTTGCGAATCGAGCACGTCGTCGGCGGCCAGGTGCAGCGCGGGGATGGTCTGCTCGCCGGCGGCGCGGTAGGCGGTCCACTTCTCCAGCACCTGGTGCCACAGCAGCGACGCAAACAGGAAGCCCGGCGACACCGTCTTGCCGGCGTGGATGCGGGAGTCGGTCGAATCGAGCGCCAGCGTCACGAACTTGAAGCCCAGCGGCTGCTCCAGCACCACGTCCAGCAGCGGCAGCAGGCCGTGATGCAGGCCTTCCTTGCGCAGCTGCTGCAGACAGGCCAGCGCCTGGCCGCTCATCAACAGCTTGAGCATCTCGTCGAACACGCGCGCCGCAGGCACGTTGTCGATCAGCGAAGCCATGACCGGGATCGGCGCGCCGGTATTCGGCTCGATGGTGAATTTGAGCTTGGCGGCGAAGCGCACCACGCGCAGCATTCGCACCGGGTCTTCGCGGTAGCGCGCTTCCGGCTGGCCGATGATGCGCAGCGTCTTGGCGCGGATGTCTTCCACGCCGCCGTGGTAGTCCAGCACCTGCTGGTTGGCCGGGTTGTAGTACATGGCGTTGATGGTGAAGTCGCGCCGCACCGCGTCCTCCGCCTGCGAGCCGAAGGTGTTGTCGCGCAGGACGCGGCCATGTTCATCCTTGGGCGCGTTGTCCAGCGTGGTGCCGCGGAAGGTGGTCACCTCCAGCAAATCCTGGCCGAACATCACGTGCACGATCTGGAACCGTTTGCCGATGATGAAGGCGCGGCGGAACAGGCGCTTGACCTGCTCCGGCGTGGCGTTGGTGGCGATGTCGAAGTCTTTCGGCTTCACGCCCAGCAGCAGGTCGCGCACGGCGCCGCCGACCACGAAGGCTTCGTAGCCCGCTTCCTGCAGGGTGCTGGTGACGCGCACCGCGTTCGACGACAGCAGGCGCGGATCGATGCCGTGGGCTTCGGGGCCCAGTATCACCGGCGTGCTGGTGTCGCGTGCCTTGCTCTTGGTGCCGAGGATTTTGCGGATCAGTTTCTTAATCATTGAATAGGTCAATTAATGGCCAGCCTTGGGCTGTGGCGTGCGTTTTCAGTGCGGCGTTGGGGTTGGTCGCCACCGGATGGCTGACGATGGACATCAGCGGCAGGTCGTTGTGCGAATCGCTGTAGAAGTGGACGGTGCCGAAGTCTTCCAGCTTCTTGCCCATCTTCGCCAGCCAGGCCTTGGTGTGCGTGACCTTGCCCGCGCCCTGGGTCGGCGTGCCGAGCAGCTTGCCGGTCAGCTTGCCGTCGGCGTCTGTTTCCGGCATGGCCGCGATCAGGTGCTCCACGCCCAGCGCCTTGGCGATCGGCGCGGTGACGAAGTGGTTGGTGGCGGTGACGATGGCCACCAGGTCGCCGGCGTCGATGTGCTTTTGCAGCAGCGCGCGCGCCGCCGGGCGGATCGCAGGCAGCACCACTTCGGCCATGTACTGCTCCTGCATCGCCTGCAGGCGTTCGCGCGGGAAGGAGGCCAGGGTGCCGAGCGAGAACTCCAGGTATTCCACCGGGTCCAGCGTGCCGGCCTGGTACTGGGCGAAGAATTCATCGTTGCGGCGGGCGAATTCGGCGGCGTCCACGGCGCCGATGCGCACCAGGAACTGCCCCCACTCGTAGTCGGAGTCGATCGGCAGCAGCGTGTGGTCGAGGTCAAACAAGGCTAAGTTCATGCAGGATTCGTCATTCTTTAGCTTCCGCCTGCAACCACTCGCGCAACAGCGGCAGGGTGATCGGGCGTTGGGTTTCGAGGGAATATTGGTCCAGCGAGTCCAGCATCGTCGACAACGACCGCATGTCGCGCTGAAAATGGGACAGCAAGTAGGGTATCACGCCGGGCGACAGCGTCAAGCCGCGGGCGGTGGCGGCGGCGGTCAGCGCGGCCACTTTCTCGTCGTCGGTCAGGCCGTGGATCTGGTAGATCAGGCCCCAGCCCATGCGGGTGCGCAGGTCCTCGCGCACCGGCAGCACCGCCGGCGCCACCGCGCCGCTGCACACCATGAAGGCGTTGTTGGCGCGGATTTCATTGAACAGGGCGAAGGCGTCGATCTGCGCCAGCGGCGACAGCTTTTCGCAGTCGTCGAGCAGGTACAGGTCCACCTCCGGCGAGTAGACGAATTCGGACTCGATGGAAAACGGCGAGATGTAGCGCGCGCGCAGCTGCTCGGCTTCGCCGCCGGCGCTGGCCAGGGCTTTCAGCAGATGGGTCTTGCCGACGCCGCCCGCGCCCCACAGGTAGGCGAAGTGCTCGCGCGACGTGCGGTCGGCGAACTGCGCCATCAGCGCTGCCGCTTCGGCATTCTGTCCCACCTCGAACGATGCGAGGCTGTGCGCCTGGTCTGCGCCTAAATCGAGCACCAGCTGTTTCATGGCGTTCGCCTGTTTATGATCTTTTGCATAACGTTTTTCTGTTCGACGTCACGCATTATAGAAGCTGCTGCGCAGGTAGTGGCGGCGCAGATGCTTAAATGCCACCATCAGCACCGCCGAAGCGGGTAATGCCAGCAGTACGCCGACAAAGCCGAACAGCTGGCCGAAGGCCAATAAAGCGAAAATCACGGCCAGCGGATTGAGGCCGATGCGCTCGCCCACCAGGCGCGGCGTGAGGAAAAAGCCCTCCAGCACCTGGCCGGCGCCGTAGATGCCGGCCACCGCGATCACGCCGCTCCAGTCGGAAAACTGCAGCACCGCCGAAATCAGCGCCAGCACCAGGCCCAGGCCGAAGCCCAGGTAGGGGATGAACACCAGCAGGCCGGTGATGATGCCGACCGGCAGCGCGACATCGAAGCCGGCGATCGCCAGCGCCACCGAGTAGTACACCGCCAGCACGAACATCACCAGCAGCTGGCCGCGCAGGTACTGGGCCAGCAGGGTGTCGACCTCCTCGGCCATGTCCATGGTGGCGCCTATCCAGCGGCGCGGCACGGCGCCGGCGATGCGGGCCAGCATCGGGTGCCAGTCCAGCAGCAGGTAGAACAGCACCACCGGGATCAGCACCAGCGTGGCGATCCAGCCCAGCACCGCGGTGCCGCCCACGCGTGCCGAATTGAGCACGGCGGTCCAGATCTCGTCGCCGCTGGTGGCCATCTGCTGCGACACCAGCTTCTTGATGCCGTCGCTGTCGAGGCGCACCTTGACGCCCATTTCCTGCAGCTTGGGACCCAGCAGGTCGTTGGCCTTGGCCAGGAAGGCGGGGATCTGCGCCTGCAGCAGGGGGATTTCCTTTTGCAGCACCGGCACCACGATCAGCACCAGCGCGGCGATGGCGGCGAAGAACAGCACCACCACCACCAGCACGGCCAGCGCGCGCGGCACCCGCAGGTTCAGGCGGCCCAGCCGTGGATGCAGGTGGTCGAGGAAATCGACGCCCGGATTGAGCGCATAAGCGAGGATGGCGGCGGCCAGGAAGGGCGTCAGCACCGGCCCCAAAGTGACCAGCAACAGGAAGAATGCCGCCCAAACCGCTACCCAGAATGCCGTTTGCTTTTGCTCTACCGAGAGGGGAAATGGCATGGAAAGTGATTTAGATGGTTAAAAACGGCTGTTGGACGGGGCATTTTGATAAAATAGCGGATTGACCGGGTTGTTGTGCAGCTTTTTGCGCATTTTCGTATCTTTTTATTACGAAACAGGTCTCCGCCTTCTATTTTACCGCCTCCGCTGCGAAATACACCATGAGCCAAACTTCTAATGTTTCCCTGTCCTACCGTGACGCCGGCGTCGATATCGACGCAGGCGACGCTTTAGTCGAAGCGATCAAGCCTTTTGCCAAGCGCACCATGCGCGAAGGCGTGATGGGCGGCTTGGGCGGTTTCGGCGCCATGTTCGAGATCAGCAAGAAGTACAAGGAGCCGGTCCTGGTCTCTGGTACCGACGGCGTGGGCACCAAGCTGAAACTGGCGTTCGAGCTGAACCGCCACGACACGGTCGGCATCGACCTGGTCGCGATGAGCGTCAACGACATCCTGGTGCAGGGCGCCGAGCCGCTGTTCTTCCTCGACTACTTCGCCTGCGGCAAGCTGGACGTGGCCATCGCCACCGATGTCATCAAGGGCATCGCCCAGGGTTGCGAACAAGCCGGTTGCGCGCTGATCGGCGGCGAAACGGCGGAAATGCCATCCATGTACCCGGCCGGTGAATACGACCTGGCCGGCTTCGCGGTCGGCGCGGTGGAAAAGTCGGCCATCATCGACGGCACCAAGATCGCTCCGGGCGACGTCATCCTGGGCCTGGCCTCGTCGGGCGTGCACTCCAACGGCTACTCGCTGGTGCGCAAGATCATCGAAGTGGCCAAGCCGGACCTGGAAGGCGACTTCCACGGCCGCAAGCTGGCCGACGTGCTGATGCAGCCTACCCGCATCTACGTCAAGCCGCTGCTGGCGCTGATGGCCTCGATGGAAGTCAAGGGCATGGTGCACATCACCGGCGGCGGCCTGGTCGAGAACATCCCGCGCGTGCTGCAGCCTGGCCTGGTGGCCGAGCTGGACGGCAAATCGTGGACCATGCCTCCGCTGTTCACCTGGCTGCAACAGCACGGCGGCGTCGCCGACGCTGAAATGCACCGCGTGTTCAACTGCGGCATCGGCATGACCGTCATCGTGTCGAAGGAAAACGCGGCCGCCGCCATCGCCCAGCTGGAAGCGGCCGGCGAGACCGTCTACACCATCGGCGCCATCCGCGCCCGCGTTGGCGACGAACACCAGACCATCGTTGTTTAAGCGATAGTTATTTCTCTAAAAGCGGACCACGCCCCGGCGTCGTCCGCTTTTTTTATGCCTGGACCCCTGAACCATGAAACCGAACTTGAAAAAATTGCTGTTGCTGCTGGCCGTGAGCTGCTGCGCGGCGGCCTACGCCACGCCGTTGACGATCCTGGTGTCGATCGACGGCATGCGTCCCGATTACCTGGACCGCGGCGTCACGCCCAACCTGAACCGGCTGGCCGCCGGCGGCGCGCGCGCGGTGGCGATGCGGCCGTCGTTCCCCTCGATTACCTTTCCGAATCACTACACGCTGGTGACCGGGTTGCGGCCCGACCATCATGGCGTGGTCGACAACAATATGGAAGACGCGACGATCCCCGGCGTGCGCTTCAGCCTGGACAATGCAGCCGCCGTCACCGACCGCCGCTGGTGGGACCAGGCCGAGCCGGTGTGGGTGACGGCCGAGTTGCACGGCATCCGTTCCGGCACCATGTTCTGGCCCGGTTCGGAAGCGGCGATCCACGGCGTGCAGCCGACGGTGGCGCCGCAGTTCGACGGCAAGCTGCCGGCGTCCGGGCGCACCGAGCGGCTGTTGTCGTGGCTGGGGCGTGCGGACGTCGAACCGCTGGGCTTCGCGACCTTGTACTTTGATGATGTCGACCATGCCGGCCACACTTACGGTCCCGCCGCCGAGCAGACCACGGTCGCCGTGGCGCTGGTGGACCAGGCCGTCGGCCAGCTGCTGGACGGGCTGGCCAGGCGCCACCTGGAGGCCAACATCGTCATCGTTTCCGATCACGGCATGGCGCCGGTGAGCCTCGAACGTGTGGTGCGCATGGACCGGCTGCTGCCGGAGGGCAGCTACCGCAAGGTGGTCAGCGGTCCGTATGCCGGCATGGAAGCGATGCCCGGCCGCGAGGAGCAGCTGGCCGCCGCGCTGCTCAAGCCGCAGCAGCACATGCAGTGCTGGCGCAAGGGTGAGCTGCCGGCGCGGCTGGCGTATGGACGCAACGCGCGCGTGCCGGCCTTTATCTGCCTGGCCGAAATGGGCTGGGTGCTGACCTTCGCCGACATGGCGAGCATGAAGGGCGGCGCGCACGGCTACGACAACGCGGCGCCGGAGATGGGCGCCATCTTCATCGCCGCCGGCCCGGCCTTCAAGCCGGGCGTGGTGCTGCCGGCGTTCGACAACGTCGACGTTTACCCGCTGCTGATGCGCCTGCTGAACCTGGCGCCGCTGCCGTCCGACGGCGACATCACGCCGCTGCTGCCGGCCTTGGCGCCGTAGTGTCGCTGCGGCGGACCGGTTGGGCTTTCCGCAGGCTATCTACAAGAAAAAATAAACAAGCGGTCCGCTTGGCTTGAGGTTGCCGTGCAGCGCTTCACCGCTGGCGCCTCTATTCTCAAAAAACGCTCGGTGCCGCTGAACAGGCAATCAAACTTGTAGGCGTATTTTGGTGCGTCGGTGTTCATGCGCCATGTTTGCAGGAGCTTGCCATCGCGCTCGTGTTCCTCGTCTGGCGCCATGATGGGCAAAGGGCCGGTGTCATCAAGCTTTTCACCGGCTGGATGGGACAGTACTCGCACCGATTCAAGCTTGGCATTTCCCAAGCCCCATGAACTGGGGGCGAAAGCAGGGCAGGCCAACGGCTTGGCAAGCGCAGGCGCCATCATGAAAAGCGCTGCTGCCGCAAAAAGACGGAGTGCGGTATTCATTCGACGACCGAATAGAGTTCTGGCCGCTGTGCCGCACCGATCTTGCCTGACCGGCCAAAGCGGATGATGCGTTCCACCGGCTTATGCGTGCGCCACTGATCAAAGACCACGATGCCGCCAGGGATCGCCTTGACGAAAATAGCTGCGTGATTGCCGTGTGCATGGTTTTGGTATCTGCCTTTGACGAACGTGGCGATAACAGTGCCAGAGGCTATTCGGCTGGACTTCACTAACTCAGCCACCTTTTCGCCTTCAGACCATAACGATGCCGCCGGCGCGTTGGAAAATGCCTTCACCAAGGTTACGCATTGGCCATTGCCAACCAACTCTTTTTGATCTGCATAATTGCGGGCGATGTAGGGCATGATGAGCTCCTCTGACTGGGAACTCAAATCCTAGCGTGGCAGTGTAATTTGGTCTTGAGCTAAGTTAATTTAAGCCGTGCCTGCTTGCCTTGGGCCGGTGGCGTCGATGGCGACATCACACCGCTGCTGCCGACCCTCGCCGTGGTGTAAGCTGTAGCCGGATACCGACAGTAGGAGTGGCTATGAACGCGAGTATTTTCGAGCAGGATATTGTGTCCGCGTTGCGCCAGCGGCTGCCCTCGCTACTGGCCATCTACCTGTTCGGCAGTCGCGCGACGGGACATGCAGGCACGGACAGCGACCTTGATCTTGCGGTGCTGGTCGAGGGCAAGCTTGAACCACTGGCGACATGGGAACTGGCGCAATCGCTGGCCGATACGTGTGGTTGCGATGTCGACCTCATCGATCTCCGCGCCGCGTCGACAGTCCTGCAATACCAAGTGATCACCACTGGATCCCGCCTGTGGAACAAAGACGTTCAGGCATCGTTGTACGAGTGCGCCATCCTGAGTCAAAAGACTGAACTGGATACCGCCCGCGCTGGCCTGCTGGAAGACATTGAACGCGAGGGGTGCGTATATGGCCGATGATGTAGGCCATGACGCATCGGGAATTAATGGTGTTTCGCGCCACTGCGCCGGTGAAGATCTTCCAAGTCGATATTAGTCAGCTCACCGCTGTATGGATCGCTGCAATCAAAGGTAATGCGCCAATTGGCATTGACCTCTATGCTGTATCGGCAAGCGTGGCCGCTCAATTGCTTGACGTTTTTTGATACGCCAAGGCCGCCACGAACATCATCAAGACTGCGCGCCGTGTGTAGATGGACCAGAATGGCACTTGCGACTTTTGCCCAAGATGCGGAAATGCCACTCGCATCTTTTCCTGCCGAATTCCAAAAACGCAGCAAACCTTTATGTCGGATTTCTTTGGCCTGAAAACTCATGACAGTATCCTCGGCGCGGTTGACGGCGTACGGCTTTGCTTCTACCATGAAAAATCAGGATCCGACTGGTACTGGAGGCGAACATGATCACTATGCACCCCGGCGAATATCTTTTTCTGTCCTATGTCGAACCGCACAAAATTAGCCATGAAGAGTTGGCTGACCGCTTGGGGCTGCTATTGCAGGTAGTGGAAGGTTTGCTTGCCCAAGAAATCGCCTTGACGGCGGAAATGGCGGTACGGCTCGAACTGGTGTTCGATCGATCTGCCATGTCATGGATGGATATGCAGGCTGCACATGACGTGATGCAGGCAAGAAAAAAGGTCGATACCGCTACGGTTCGACCTTTCGTTTTTCCTACCCGAGCAGACGCGGCGTGAGCATCTGAGCCAAGTTAATTCCTGCGGCGCCTACTTGCGCTGTTCCGGCGGTGGCGGCATGCCGCCTTCGGGTACGGCGGCGACGACGTCGCGCATCTTCTTGCAGACGCCTTGAACGTCTTCACTGCGCCGCCCCTTGAATGTGACCTTCGTACTCTCGGCCTTGTCCTTGCAGGCGGCCACCGCTTCGGGCGGCGGCCCTGGCGGCTGGCTGTTCTGGGCCGACGCCGCCCACGAGACGCCGGCCACCGCCGCCAGCAACAACCAGGTTCTAACTGTCTTCATGCCAAGCTCCCGAAATCAATGTACGGCCGCCATTGTCCTTCGGGAGCTTGTTAGAAAACGTCAAGGCCCTGTAAAGTCCGGTAAAACCGAGATCATGACTGCGCGCCGATACGCGCCGCTCAGCGACGTTGAGACGTTTGACAAGGGGCAGCGCAAACACTATAACTGCGAAATCCACGCCTCATGTGCAGTGTCGTTGTACTGGCCCCAAGGGAGAAAGGATTATCCCTCATGGATAATATGCAAATAATTGCCAAGGCGCGCTTGGCGCTTGACCAAGGTGACATTTCAGAGGCATCCCAGCTTCTTGGCCCCTTGGCGGCGAGTGCTGATCCTGAAGCATTATTTCTCTCCTCAACCTTTAGTTTTGCTGATGGCGAGACGGACGAGCAATTTGAAGAGCGGAGTCTTCGTCGTTTGAAACAGTCTGCCGAACTGGGTTATGCGCCGGCTTTATATGCCCTCGGTGTTTGCTACGATACCGGCGATCTGGTCCGCATGGATAAGCTCAAGGCAGGCTATTTTTTTGAATGCGCGGCCAAACTGGGTTACCCCAAGGCGCAATACGAACACGGGCGCAACCTCTACTACGGCTCTCACGGTTTCGACAAAAAAGTTCAGCTGGGTTGGCAACTTGTGCAGGATGCGGCAAATCAGCATGTGGAAGGCGCAATGGAATTCATTCGGAATTTAGCGCCTCCTCCAGGAGCTTGAAGCTGTAATTACTTGCGCGGCTCCGGCGGTGGCGGCATGCCGCCCTCGGGCACGGCAACGACGCCTTCCCGCATCTTCTTGCAGACGCCCTTGACGTCCTCGCCGCGCCGGCCCTTGAACGTCACCTTGACGCCTTCGGCCTTGCCCTTGCAGGCGTCGATCGCTTCCTGCGGCGGGCCGCGCTTGCCGTCGGGCGGCGGTGGTGGCTGGTTGGCGTTCTGCGCCGAGGCGCCCAGTGATGCACCGGCCAGCATGGCCAGCAGCATGCCGCGTTTGAACAGTCCCCTCGTCGTCTCCTATTTCTTCAGAATTTTTTCCACTGGCGACGGCCGCAGGCGGAACGCGTCCGGCATGCCGGAACCCAGCAGCGGGCGCAGGTACAGGCGGAAGGCGTCGGTCACGTCGGTGCCGCTGGCGCTGATGAACTCGTCCTCCATCACGCGCGTCTTGCCGGCCACGTCGGACAGCGCCATCAGCTCGTAGTCGACCGAGTAGAAACCGGTGCGCTTGATCGCCACCGAGCCGTCGCGCCCGCCCCACATGGCAAATTGCACCGCCTTCTCGCCGACCTCGCGCGCTTCGCGCTGGTCCACGTCCGACACGCAGCCGATGAAGGACCGTTGCAGATAGCCGAAGGTGTCGCCGCGCACGCGCTTGATGCCCAGCTTGGCCTTGATCTCGTCGCACAGCAGATCGGCCAGCGCGCCGGTGCCGGACAGCTGCACGTTGCCGTGCGCATCGCGTTCGACCTCCTTGGCCAGCAGGCTGGCGATCGCCTCGCCGGACGCATCGTGGATGCCCTCGGACACGGCGATCACGCAGCGGCCGTAGCGCGCGTAAGTGGCTTTGACGTCGGCCAGGAACTGCTCCAGCGAGAACACCCGTTCCGGCAGGTAGATCAGGTGCGGGCCGTCGTCCGCGAACTTCTTGCCCAGCGCCGAGGCGGCCGTCAGAAAGCCGGCGTGGCGGCCCATCACCACGCCCACGTACACGCCCGGCAGCGCGGCGTTGTCGAGGTTGGCGCCGGCAAACGCCTGCGCGACAAAGCGCGCCGCCGACGGGAAGCCCGGCGTGTGGTCGCTGCCGACCAGATCGTTGTCGATGGTCTTGGGAATGTGGATGCTGCGCAGCGGATAGCCGGCCTGCTGCGCCTGCTCGCTGACGATGCGCACCGTGTCGGACGAATCGTTGCCGCCGATGTAGTAGAACTGCTCGATCTCGTGCGCGCGCAAGACCTTGAAAATTTCCTCGCAATAGGCCAGGTCCGGTTTGTCGCGGGTCGAGCCCAGCGCCGACGACGGCGTGGCCGCCACCAGCTCCAGGTTGTGGCTGGTCTCGCGGGTCAGGTCGACCAGGTCTTCGTTGATGATGCCGCGCACGCCGTGCAGCGCGCCGTAGACGCGGGTGACGTCGCGGAAGCGGCGCGCCTCCAGCACCACCCCCGCCAGCGATTGGTTGATGACGGCGGTCGGCCCGCCTCCCTGTGCGACCAAAATTTTTCCCGACGACATGCGCGCTCCTCCGTATTCGTGACGTTAACGTGACAGGTTTGCTGCAACGAGACTATAGCGCGACTTTCAGCGCGCGCCGAGATTCTTGTCGAGGAATTTCTCCACCCGGGTCCAGAAATCGATGCGGTTCTTCGGCAGCGCCCAGCCGTGGCCTTCTTCCGGGTATTCGATCCACTCGACGTTGGGATTGCCGGCCTTGACCGCATCATAGAACTTCAGCCCGTGCGTGATCGGCACCCGCACGTCGGCGCCGCCATAGGCCAGCAACAGCGGCTGGGTCACGCGCGCGGCCTGGCGCAGCGGCGAGGTGGCCTGCAACTGCGCCGCATCCTTGACGCGGTCGCCGATCAGCGCCGGCATGCCGTACTGCTTCCAGCCCTGCGGCAGGTCGGAGGCGTAGCGCCAGCCGCTGTCGTACAGCAGGTCGATGTCGGTCACGCCGACCCAGTCGATGCCGCAGCGGTACAGCTCGGGATCGTTGATCAGGCCCATCAAGGTGGCGTAGCCGCCGTAGCTGGCGCCGGCGATGCAGATGCGCTTGGGATCGACCGTGCCCTGGGCAATGGCCCAGCGCGTGCCGTCGGCGACGTCGTCCTGCATCTTCAAGCCCCACTGTTTCCAGCCGGCGCGGAAGTGGGCGTCGCCGAAGCCGACGCTGCCGCGAAACTCCGGTTCCAGCACCGCGTAGCCGCGCGTGGCCAGGAACTGGGCGTCGGCGTTCCAGTTCCAGCTGCCGCCGCGCATGAACGGACCGCCGTGCACCAGCACCACCATCGGCAGGTTCTTGTCCTTGCCGCCCGGCGGCAAGGTCAGCCAGGCCGGGATGTCGCGGCCGTCGCGCGCGGCGTAGTGCACCAGCTCGCGGCTGCCCATGTCGGCCGGCTTGATCTGCGGCGCCAGGTTGCCGACTTCGCTCATGCGCTTGCTCTCGGTGTTGAACACCAGCGTGCGCTGCGGCTGCTTGTCCGAATACGACTGCACCAGCACCCACGGGGTTTCCGGCCGGCTGGGCGGGGTGATCAGGTTGATGGTGCCGGGCAGGATGGCGTCCACGGTCTTCTGCAGCGCCTGCATGCCGGCGTCGAACCAGACCGTGCCTTCGGCGTCGCTGTGCACCCGCACGCCCAGCAGGCGGTTGTTGCTGATGACCAGGTGGCCGTGGAAGTCGAATCCTTCCAGCTCCAGCATAGGCCGCTCGGCCAGCTTGTCGCGGACCAGGTCGTAACGGTACAAGGCGCTGCGGTCGCGGCCGGCGCGGCTGGTCACGTACAGCGTGCCGTCCGGGCCGAAGGCCAGCGGATCGAAGCCGCCGGCGCCGCCGGTGTAGGCGTTGAAGCTGGCCAGCGCGCGCCATTGTTCGGTGGCCGGGTCCAGGTAGTGGATGGTTTCGATGTTCTGGTCCAGCGTCTCGACCAGGCGCGGCTGGCCGTGCTGGTCCAGCAGCCAGCCGCGCGCCACGCCGGGATGCTCGACCGCGTGGGTGATGCCGGTGCGCGTGTTCAGCCGCAGCAGGTCCGACGCCATGCGGATGCCGGCGCCGCGGATGTCGGCGTCGGTGACGTAGACGTCGTCGCTGTCCTGCGCGCCGGCCTGGTCGAGCATGAAGGTGTGCCAGGGCAGCAGCTCGCGGCCGCCGTCGCCGTTCTGGAAGAAGGGATTGTTGCGCTTGGCCAGCTGGCGGAAGTGCTTGCCGTCGCGGTCGACCACGAACAGGCCGGGGCCGTAGCGCACATCGCGCTGGGCCACGGTCTTGTCCACCGTGCTGAACAGCAGGCGCTCGTTGTTGATCCAGTGCGCGCGGCCGATGTCGGTGTCGGCGAACTGCGCCACCATGTGCGCGCTCAGGTCGCTCAGGTCGACCACCGCCAGGCCGTCGCGCTTGTCGTTGGCGCCGATGAAGGCGGCCAGGTAGCGGCCGTTGGGCGAGAGCACGGCGCCGTTGAAGGCGGGGTTGTTGAAGAAGCTGGTGATCGGCGGCGGCGGCGGCGGCGGCGCGGCCTGCGCCTGGCAGGCGCTCGCCAGTACGAACAGGCCCAGCAGTTTGCGGACGGCGCTCACTGCGCCGCTCCCGGACCGATATTCTTGTCGAGGAATTTCTCGACGCGGGTCCAGAAGTCGAAGCGGGTTTTCGGCAGCGCCCAGCCGTGGCCTTCGTCCGGGTACTCGACCCACTCGACGTTGGGGTTGGTTTGCTTGACCGCCTGGTAGAACTTGGTGCCGTGCGGCAGCGGCACGCGCATGTCGGCGCCGCCGTAGGCCAGCAGCAGCGGCTGCTTGATGCGGGCCGCCTGCAGCAGCGGCGAGGTGGCCTTCAGCTGCTCGGCGTCCTTGACCGGGTCGCCGACCAGGTCGAGCATGCCGTACTGGCGCCAGCCGTCCGAGAAGTCCGACGTGTAGGCCCAGTGGCCGTCATGCATCAGCTTGATGTCGGTGACGCCGGCCCAGTCGATGCCGCATTGATAGAGGTCGGGGTCGTTGATCAGGCCCATCAAGGTGGCGTAGCCGCCGTAGCTGGCGCCGGCGATGCAGATGCGCTTGGCGTCGGCGGTGCCCTGGGCGATGGCCCAGCGGGCGCCGTCGGCGATATCGTCCTGCATCTTCAAGCCCCATTGCTTCCAGCCGGCGCGGTAGTGGCGCACGCCGAAGCCGCGGCTGCCGCGGTATTCCGGCTCCAGCACCGCGTAGCCGCGCGAGGCCAGGAATTGCGAGTCCGGCTCCCACGCCAGGTCGCCGCCGCGCACATACGGGCCGCCGTGCACCAGCACCACCAGCGGCAGCTTCTTGCCGCTGCCTTGCGGTAAGGTCAGCCAGGCCGGGATGTCGAGGCCGTCGCGCGCCTTGTAGTGCACCATGGTCTTGTGCGCCATCTGGGTCGGCTTGATGGCCGGGTAGCTGGCGCCGACGGCGGTCAGCTGCTGGCTGTCGCGGTTGTACAGGAAGGTGCGCGACGGCCACACGTCGCTGAAGGAATGCACCAGCACCCACGGCGCCTGTGGCCGCGACGGCGGCGTCAGCAGGTTGATGGTGTTGGGCAGCATGGTGTCTATCTTTTCCTGCATGGCCTTCATGGCCGCGTCGAACCAGACGGTGCCGGCGGCGTCGGTCTGGTAGCGCACGCCCAGCATCGTGTGCTGGTCCATGATCAGGTGGCCGCCGAAGTCGTAGCCGTCGAGCTTGACGATGGGCTGCTCGGAGACGGTGTTGGTGGCGAGGTTGTAGCTGTGCACCGCCGCGTGGTCGCTGTGATGGTTGACGACCACGTACAGCGTGCCGTCCGGCCCGAACGCCAGCGGCCTGAAGGCGCCCTTGCCGCCGGTGTAGCTGTCGAAGCCGGTCAGCTTGCGCCAGGCGCTGGTGGCCGGATCGCGGTACCAGATTTCGCTGGTGCGGTCTTTCGAGGTGACGGTCAGGCGCGGCTCGCCCTTGTTGTCCAGCAGCCAGGTCATGCTGTCGCCGGGACGGGCGATGGTGCTGGCCACGCGGCCGGTGAGCGTGTTGATGCGTTGCAGGTCGACGTAGTCCAGCTGGCCGGGGCCGCTGATGCTCTTGTTGAGCACGTACATATACTCGGAATCCTGCGGGCCGTCCTGGTCCAGCATGAAGGTGTGCCAGGGCAGCAGCTCGCGCAGGTGTGTAGCGCCGGGGCCGCCGCTGATGAAGGGCTGGCCGATGCGCATGACCAGCTGGCGGAAGGCGCTGCCGTCGCGGTTGATCGCGTACAGGCCGGGCGCGTAGCGTTGGTCGCCCTGGGCCAGCGTATGGTCGGCGGCGGTGAAGGCCAGGCGCTCGTCGTTAATCCACTGGAACTGGCCGATGTCGGCGTCGCTGAAGTTGCCCACCACCTTGACCGAGTTCGTGCCCAGTTCGACCACGGCCAGGCGGTCGCGCTTGTCCTTGGAGCCGACCTTGACGGCCAGGTATTTGCCGCTGGGCGAAAGCAGCGCGTCGCTGAACTCGGGATTGCCGAAAAAGTCCTCGACCGAGGGGCGGGCCGGCGGCGCGTCGGCGGCCTGGACGGCATGGAGGGATAGTCCGATGGCGCAGGCCAGCAGCAGGATGGTGCGTAGTTTCATGGGCGGTCTCGAAATAAGCTGTGCCGGCACAATAGCATCAAGTTATCAAATCCGCCACATGCGCAGTGTATCTTAACGTTCCGGCGCCCGGATGTAGTCGACCAGCGCGCCGGTCGCGCGGTCGGGCGCGGGCGTGAGCAGGCTGACCGCGAGCATCGTCAGCAGCCCGGCCGGCACGCCGAAGATGCCGGCCGAGATGGGCGCGATGTGGAACCATTGGCCGGCCGCGCTGCCGCCCAGGATGGGATTGGCGTGCAACATGTAGTACAGGCAGACCGCGAAGCCGGTCGCCATGCCGGCCACCGCGCCCTGGTAGTTGGCGCGCTTCCAGAACACGCCCAGCACCAGCGCCGGAAACAGCGCCGAGGCCGCCAGCGAGAAGGCCGCGCCCACCAGCGACAGGATGTCGCCCGGCTTTTGCGAGGCGCCATACGCGGCGATGAAGGCCACGCCCAGCAGCAGCAGCTTGGAGATGGTGACCCGCTTCTGGGTCGAGGCGCTGCGGTCGACCAGCTTGTAGTAGATGTCGTGCGACAGCGCGTTGGAGATCGCCAGCAGCAAGCCGTCGGCGGTCGACAGCGCGGCGGCCAGGCCGCCCGCCGCCACCAGGCCCGACACCACGTAGGGCAGGCCGGCGATTTCCGGCGTGGCCAGCACCAGCACGTCGGCGTCGATGGTGATCTCGGCCAGTTGCACGATGCCGTCGTGGTTGATGTCGCTGATGCCGAACAGCGGATTGGCCTTGTCCACATTGGCCCAGTACGACACCCAGTTGGGCAGGTGCGCGTAGTCGCTGCCGACCAGCGCGCTGTAGATGTCGTACTTGACCAGCACCGCCAGCGCCGGAATGGTCAGGTAGATCAGCAGGATGAAGAACAGCGTCCAGAACACCGACACCCGGGTGTCGTGCACCGACGGCGTGGTGTAGGAACGCATCAGGATGTGCGGCAGCGCGGCCGTGCCCAGCATCAGGCAGAACACCAGCGCCAGGAAGTTGTTGCGCTTGATGTCCGAGCTTTCCGGATCGCCGGGGTAGGGCGTGGCGTGCGGCGTGATCGGTTCGGCGCGGGCCAGGTTCAGCGCGCGCGCCTCGGCCCAGTCATGCGCCGCCTCGTCGGCGCTTTTCGGATAGGCGATCAGGGCCCGCTCGGCGCTGCGGATCTCCAGCAGCGAAGCATTGCGCAGCTTGACGCGGTCGAGCGCGCGCTGGACCTCGGCGCGGCCGGCCTCCCACGACGCCGGCAGGCTGCGGATGCGGGCGTCGAAATCGGCGGCGCGCTGGCGGAAGATGGCGCGCACCTCGGCCTCTTTCGGATCGTTTTGCAGCACGTTCTCGCGCGCGCTCAGCTTGGGCAGCAGCTTGCCGTAGGCCAGCTGCGGGATCGGATTGTCGGTGTGCTTGCCGGACAGCCAGACCGCCGGCATCAGGAAGGCCACCAGGATGATGATGTACTGCGCCACCTGGGTCCAGGTGATGGCGCGCATGCCGCCGAGGAAGGAGCACACCAGGATGCTGGCCAGGCCGAGGAAGATGCCGACCGAGAAATCGACGCCGGTGAAGCGCGAGGCGATCAGCCCGACCGCGTAGATCTGCGCCACCACGTAGGTGAAGGAGACGATGATGGTGGCGCAGACCGCCAGGATGCGCACCGCGCGCCCGCCGCGGCCGTCGCCGTCGCCGCCGCCGTAGCGGGCCGCCAGGAAATCGGGAATGGTGTACTGGCTGAACTTGCGCAGATAGGGCGCGATCAGCAGCGCCACCAGGCAGTAGCCGCCGGTCCAGCCCATGATGTAGGCCAGGCCGTCGAAGCCGTGCAGGTACAGGCCGCCGGCCAGGCTGATGAAGCTGGCGGCGGAGATCCAGTCGGCGGCGGTGGCCATGCCGTTGAACATGGCCGGCACGCGCCGCCCGGCCACATAGTATTCGAGCACGTTGGAGGTGCGGCTGAGCACGCCGATCGACGCGTACAGCACGATGGTGGCGAACATGAACAGGTAGCCGATCCAGTTGCGCGACATGCCCTCCTGCTCCAGCACCGACAGCGCGACCAGGAAGCAGGCCAAGCCGGCCGTGAACAGCAGGTAGTAGCTGCGCAGGCGCTGGAAGAAGCTGCGGGTGGCTTTCATGCGCGCGTATCCAGCGGCTGCGGCGCGGCGGCGCGGTCGAGCTTGCGCATGCGCCAGGCGTAGACGGCCAGGATGGCCAGGTAGACCAGCGACGCGCCCTGCGCCGCCAGATAGAACGACAGCGGCCAGCCGAACACGCTCAGGCCGGCCAGCTCGCGCGCGAAGTAGGCGGCGCAGAAGCCGGTCGCCAGCCAGACCAGCAGCAGGATGGCGGTCAGGCGGCGCGTCTTGTGCCAGTGTTGTTCGCGGCTGAGTGGGGCGGCGGGTTTATCCATTGTTATCCATAGTACGGCGGCTCGCCTTCCTGTTGCGGCGGACGCGGCGGCAGCGGCAAGGTCAGCCGGAACAGCGCGCCCGGCAACTTGGACTGCTGCGCGCGCGGGTTGTTGTAGATGTCGACTTCGGCGCCGTGCTGCTGGGCGATCTCGCGCACGATGGCCAGGCCCAGGCCGCTGCCCTCGGCCTTGTTGCCGAGGATGCGGTAGAAGCGCTCGAACACCCGCGCGCGTTCGGCCTGGGCGATGCCCGGCCCGGTGTCCTCGACTTCCAGGTAGCCGTGTTCCTCGTCGCGCCGCACCCGCACCGTGACGCTGCCGCCGGCCGGCGTGTAGCGCAGCGCGTTGTCGATCAGGTTGGACAGCAGCTCGCGCAGCATGGTCGGATTGCCGACGATGTGCACCGGCTGGACCGGCGCCTCGTAGCCCAGGTCGATGCTCTGCGCGAACGAGGCCGGCACCCAGTCCTGCACCACGCCGCGCGCCAGCTCCGACAGTTCCAGCGGCAGCATGGCGGTGCCGGCCTGCGGCTGGTTCTCGGCGCGGGCCAGGGCCAGCAATTGATTGACCAGGCGGGTGGCCGCCTCCGAGCTCTTGGCCAGCTGCTCCAGCGAGCGGTGGATTTCGCCGCTGTCGGTTTGGCGCAGCGCCAGCTCGGACTGCATGCGCATGCCCGCCAGCGGCGTGCGCATCTGGTGCGCGGCGTCGGCGATGAAGCGCTTCTGCATCTCGATCGACAGCGACAGCCGCGCCAGCATGTCGTTGAGTGAATTGACCAGCGGCGAGATTTCCTCCGGCACCTGGTTGGAGGCGATCGGGCTCAGGTCGTCCGAGCTGCGCGCGCGTATCCGCTCCTGCAACTGCGCCAGCGGCGACAGCCCGCGCGACAGCGCAAACCACACCAGGGCCAGCACGATGGGCAGGATGATGAACTGCGGCAGGATCACGCCCTTGATGATGGCGTTGGCCAGCTGGCCGCGCTTTTCCAGCGTCTCGGCCACCTGCACCAGCGCCAGCTGCTCGTCGCCGCTGTTGTGCTCCAGCCGCACGTAGGCGTAGGCCACGCGCACCGGCGTGCCGTGCATGGTGTCGTTGCGGAAGCGCACGCTGCCGCGCGGCTTGTCGTCCTCGTCGATGACCGGCGGCGGCAGGTCGCGGTCGCCGTCGACGAGTTCGCCGCGCGGGCCCTGGATCTGGAAGTAGACGTTGTCGACATCGTCGGCGCGCAGGATGTCGCGGGCCGGGCCGGACAGTCCCTTGATGACCTTGCCGTCCACCGCGCGCACCTGCTGCGCCAGCACGGTGACGCTGTCTTCCAGCGCATGGTCGAACGGCTGGTTGGCGATGGACTTGGCCACCAGGTAGGTGATCGCGATGCTCATCGGCCACAGCAGCAGCAACGGCGCCAGCATCCAGTCCAGGATCTCGCCGAACAGCGAGTGCTGGATGCCTTCGTCCGCCTCGGGCGCCGGCGGCTGGTATTCCAGATCCTTGGCCAGATCCGGCTGCGCTGGCGGTGCGGCCGGCGGTGTCACTTGGGCGCGTCCGTATATTTTTCGAGACAGTAGCCGAGGCCGCGCACGGTGGCGATGCGGATGCCGCCGATCTCGATCTTCTTGCGCAGCCGGTGCACATAGACCTCGATGGCGTTGTTGCTCACTTCCTCGCCCCATTCGCACAGGTGGTCGACCAGCTGTTCCTTGGACACCAGCCGGCCGCTGCGCGCCAGCAGGATTTCCAGCAGGCCCAGTTCGCGCGCCGACAGGTCCAGCATCTGCTCGTTGATGTAGGCGCTGCGGCCGACCTGGTCGTAGCTCAGCGGCCCGTGCCTGACCACGGTGGCGCCGCCGCCGGCGCCGCGCCGGGTCAGCGCCCGCACCCGCGCCTCCAGCTCGGACAGCGCGAAGGGCTTGGCCATGTAGTCGTCGGCGCCGAGGTCGAGGCCGTTGACGCGCTGCTCGATCGAGTCGGCCGCCGTCAAGATCAGCACCGGCAGCAGCGAGGCGCGCGCGCGCAGGCGGCGCAGCACCTCCAGCCCGGACAGCTTGGGCAGGCCCAGGTCGAGGATCAGCAGGTCGAATTCCTGGGTGGACAGGGCGGTGTCGGCTTCCTGGCCGTTGCTGACGCAATCGATGGCGTAGCCGGACTGGCGCAGCGAGCGGGTCAGGCCGTCGGCCAGCACGCTGTCGTCCTCGGCAAGTAAAATTCGCATTATGTAGACACTCCAACACTCCGGCTGCAGAAGATTCTATTGTGTTTCATTTTGCGCAAGGTGGCGAGTTTTTGTGCAATCTCAAAATTGTTTAAAAATCGTGCTTGCATTAAGCACTGTTTTTTTATACAGTGCTGCCTGTACCGACGAATTTGCACCCACCTACTGGTTGAAAGAACATTATGGACGATAAAAAAGCTGTTGTACCTGCATCAGAAAAAGCCAAGGCGCTGGCCGCCGCGCTGGCCCAAATCGAGAAGCAATTCGGCAAAGGCTCCGTAATGCGCATGGACGCCAACACGCCGATCGAGGACGTGCAGGTCGTGTCGACCGGTTCGCTCGGCCTCGATATCGCCCTGGGCGTCGGCGGCTTGCCGCGCGGCCGCGTGGTGGAAATCTACGGCCCTGAATCGTCGGGCAAAACCACGCTGACCCTGCAAACTATTGCTGAAATGCAAAAGCTGGGCGGCACCTGCGCCTTCATCGACGCCGAACACGCGCTGGACGTCGGCTACGCACAGAAACTGGGCGTCAACCTGCACGAGCTGCTGATCTCGCAGCCGGACACCGGCGAACAAGCGCTGGAAATCTGCGACGCGCTGGTGCGCTCCGGTTCGGTCGACCTGGTGGTCATCGACTCGGTCGCCGCGCTGACGCCACGCGCCGAGATCGAAGGCGACATGGGCGATTCGCTGCCGGGCCTGCAAGCCCGCCTGATGTCCCAGGCGCTGCGCAAGCTGACCGGTTCGATCAACCGCACCAACACCCTGGTCATCTTCATCAACCAGATCCGCATGAAGATCGGCGTCATGTTCGGCAGCCCGGAGACCACCACCGGCGGCAACGCGCTGAAGTTCTACGCCTCCGTGCGCCTGGACATCCGCCGCACCGGCTCGATCAAATCGGGCGACGAGGTGATCGGCAACGAAACCAAGGTCAAGGTCGTCAAGAACAAGATCGCGCCGCCGTTCAAGGAAGCGCACTTCGACATCCTGTACGGCGCCGGCACCTCGCGTGAAGGCGAGATCCTGGACCTGGGCGTGGAAGCGAAGATCGTCGAGAAGTCCGGTTCCTGGTACAGCTACAACGGCGAGCGCGTCGGCCAGGGCAAGGACAACGCCCGCATCTTCCTGCAAGAGCGTCCGGAGCTGGCGTGGGAAATCGAAAACAAGGTCCGCGAATCGCTGGGCGTGCGCGTACTGCCGCCGCTGGCCGCCGACAAGGGCGACACCGTGGTCAAGCTGAAATCGGTCGACAAGGCCGACAAGGCCGATAAAGCGGACAAAGGCGACAAGGCCGACGCCGCGTAATCAGCGTCCGCTTGATCCCGAACCACCGCGCTGTTCATTCAGCCGGTGGTTTTCTCATTGTGCAGAGGTTTTTTCTATGGCAGCACCGCAACTTAGCCTGAAGGGCCGCGCCCTGCGCTATCTGTCGATGCGCGAACACAGCCGCATGGAACTGGCCCGCAAGCTGGCGCGCTACGCGGAGGAGGGCGACGACGTCGAAGCCCTGCTCGACCTGCTGGAAAAGAACAACTGGCTGTCGCAGGAGCGTTTCTCCGAGGCGCTGATTCACCGGCGTTCGGCCCGCTTCGGCAACAGCCGCATCGTCGCCGAGCTGCAAAGCCACGGCATCAAGGGCGAGGAACTGCAGGAACTGAAGGCCGGCCTGGCCGCAGGCGAGACCGAACGCTGCGTCGAGGTCTGGAACCGCAAGTTCGGCATCGTGGCCGCCGATCCGCAGGAGCGCAACAAACAGATGCGCTTCCTGCTGCAACGGGGATTCTCCCAGCGCGCCGTGCAAACCGCCCTGAAAGGCGCGCCGGAAGACGATTGAGCCGCTGCCGCGCCGCACCATGCAATGTTTCCATGACTGAAATAAGACTGGTGAATTTCTTGTAAAAACGATCTCAAAACGGCCATTTTTCCTTCCAAAAGATATGTTCTGACGCAACTGGAGGTCTTGATGTGCTACACTTTTGGGGTTTTTGCAGCGCCGCAGGTGCGGTAGTTGTCCGTAGAAGCTGCGGACACGTGCGATCAGCACATGGCTGCTTACTAAATTTCTGTCGCGAGAGCGGCATCGGTCTTATGTCCCTGTCAACCCCAGTTAACCGACGTGCGCTCCGGCACACGCGCGCAATTGCCGTCCAAGCGTACGCACGCGATGACGGGCTGTGGGATCTCGACGCCCATATCACCGACATCAAAGTGATCGACACCGTGCTGGCCTCCGGCCCACGTGCCGCCGGCACCCCTCTGCATGACCTGCACCTGCGTTTGACCGTTGATCTGCAACTGAACATTGTCGATGCCGAAGCCGCATCCGATGCCGTTCCGTATCCCGGCCACTGCGACACCATCGCCCCCGATTATAAAAAACAGCTCGTCGGCCTGAACCTGATGAAGGGTTTCCGCCAGGAGCTCAAGCAACGCCTGTCCGGCATCGCCGGCTGCACCCATTTGACCGAACTGGCGCAGATCCTGCCCACGGCCGCGGTGCAGGCGTTCGCCAACGATGTCTGGTCGACCAACGACGCGGCGACCGAAAACGACGGCGTGCCGCGCCAGAAGCCGTTTCAACTCGACAAATGCCATGCCCTGCGCACCGACGGCGGAGCAGTGGCGCAGTTTTACCCGCGCTGGGTGGCCAAAGCAGCACCAGGTGGCGCGTAGCAATCTCTGCTTACTAGATTCACACATTTCGCAGTATCAACCGATTTTTACACATCAGCATCAGAAGGGAAGCCAGCATGAAAATCCATGAGTATCAAGGCAAAGAAATCCTCCGAAAATACGGAGTGACGGTTCCGCGCGGTATTCCGTGCATGTCCGTTGAAGAAGCAGTCAAAGCTGCTGAAACCTTGGGCGGCCCGGTCTGGGTTGTAAAAGCACAAATCCACGCCGGTGGCCGTGGTAAAGGCGGCGGCGTCAAAGTCGCAAAATCGCTGGAACAAGTCAAAGAATTCTCCGAGCAGATCCTGGGCATGCAGCTGGTCACGCACCAGACCGGCCCTGAAGGCCAGAAAGTACGCCGCCTGCTGATCGAAGAAGGCGCGGACATCAAGAAAGAACTGTACGTATCGCTGGTCACCGACCGCGTATCGCAGCGCGTTGTGCTGATGGCTTCCTCCGAAGGCGGCATGGACATCGAAGAAGTTGCCGAGTCCCACCCAGAACTGCTGCACTCGATCGCCATCGACCCATCGATCGGCCTGACCGACGCTGAAGCCGCTGGCATCGCCGCCAAGATCGGTGTGCCGGAAGCTTCGATCGCCGACGCCGTCACCAACCTGCAAGGCCTGTACAAAGCCTACTGGGAAACCGACTCGTCGCTGGCCGAAATCAACCCGCTGATCCTGACCGGTTCGGGCAAGGTCATCGCTCTGGACGCCAAGTTCAACTTCGACGCCAACTCGCTGTTCCGTCAACCAGAAATCGTCGCTTACCGCGATCTGGACGAAGAAGATCCAGCTGAAGTCGAAGCATCGAAATTCGACCTGGCCTACATCTCCCTGGACGGCAACATCGGCTGCCTGGTGAACGGCGCCGGCCTGGCCATGGCCACCATGGACACCATCAAGCTGTTCGGCGGCGAGCCAGCCAACTTCCTGGACGTAGGCGGTGGCGCCACGGCTGAGAAAGTGACCGAAGCCTTCAAGATCATGTTGAAAAACCCAGGCCTGAAAGCCATCCTGGTCAACATCTTCGGCGGCATCATGCGTTGCGACGTGATCGCCGAAGGCGTGATCACCGCAGTCAAGGCCGTGTCGCTGAACGTGCCGCTGGTGGTCCGCATGAAGGGCACCAACGAAGACCTGGGCAAGAAGATGCTGGCCGATTCCGGTCTGCCTATCATCGCAGCCGACACCATGGAAGATGCAGCGAAGAGCGTAGTCGCCGCCGCTGCCGGTCAAGCTTAATTAAGGAATCAACATGTCCATTCTGATCAATAAAGATACCAAAGTCGTTACCCAAGGTATTACCGGCAAAACCGGTCAATTCCACACCCGCGGTTGCCGCGACTACGCGAACGGCAAAAATGCTTTCGTGGCAGGCGTGAACCCGAAGAAAGCCGGCGAAGATTTCGAAGGCATTCCTATTTTCGCTAACGTTGCAGAAGCGAAAAAAGAAACCGGCGCCAACGTTTCCGTGATCTACGTACCGCCAGCAGGCGCTGCCGCTGCGATCTGGGAAGCTGTCGAAGCTGAACTGGACCTGGCCATTTGCATCACCGAAGGCATTCCTGTCCGCGACATGATGGCCCTGAAGGACCGCATGGCTAAAGCAGGTTCGAAGACCCTGCTGCTGGGCCCTAACTGCCCAGGCCTGATCACCCCTGACGAAATCAAGATCGGCATCATGCCAGGTCACATCCACCGCAAGGGCCGCATCGGCGTGGTTTCGCGTTCGGGCACCCTGACCTATGAAGCAGTCGGTCAGCTGACCGCACTGGGCCTGGGCCAATCGTCGGCAGTCGGCATCGGCGGCGACCCGATCAACGGTCTGAAGCACATCGACGTCATGAAGATGTTCAACGACGATCCTGATACCGACGCGGTCATCATGATCGGCGAAATCGGTGGTCCAGACGAAGCCAACGCGGCTTACTGGATCAAAGACAACATGAAAAAACCGGTCGTCGGCTTCATCGCCGGTGTGACCGCTCCTCCGGGCAAGCGCATGGGCCACGCCGGCGCGCTGATCTCCGGCGGCGCTGACACCGCACAAGCCAAACTGGAAATCATGGAAGCTTGCGGCATCACCGTCACCAAGAACCCGTCCGAAATGGCGCGTCTGCTGAAAGCAATGCTGTAATAACAGCTTGCTTTAGTGTGGAATAATGGGGGAGCTTCGGCTCCCCTTTTTTATCGGAGAACAGATTGGCGAAGATCCTCATCTCGCGGGATGGACAGGTAGAACAGCAAGTACAACTGAGCAAAGAGCGGATGACCATCGGCCGTCACCCGCGCAACGACATCGTGCTGGCGCATCCGGCCGTTAGCGGCGACCACGCCGTCATCGTCACCATCCTGGACGACTCCTTCCTGGAAGACCTGCACAGCACCAACGGCACCTTCGTCAATGGCCACCGCATCGGCAAGCACTTCCTGCAACACCAGGATGTGATCAAAATGGCCAAGTTCCAGGTCGAGTTCGTCGCCGACGGCGTGCGGCCCATGATGGCGGCGGAGCCGGTGCTGGCGCAAATCGAAGTATTAAATGGCAACAATGCCGGCAAGCAGATGGCACTGACCAAGCCGCAGACCACGCTCGGCCGCGCCGGCGTGCAGGTGGTGGTGATCCATCGCCAGCCCGACGCCTACACCATCACCCACCAGGAAGGCGCGCAGCCGCCGCTGGTGAACGGCATCGCCCTGGGCAAGCAGGCCCAGCGTTTGAATCACGGCGACGTGATCGACCTCAGCGGAACCCAGATGGCCTTCCGCATCGCCTGACAATAATTGTCAACGGCGACCCTGGCTGACAAATTGCGGCCCGCGACTGACAAAAAACGGCAGTCCGGGCGACTCAAAGCGACAGTTTTTGGCATATTTTGTGGTTTTTGACCCGAAAAACAGGCTGGCACACCAATTGCTCATAGCTAAGTGTCCTACCAAATTTTGATGTTCAACACACCCCAGGAGTCGAAAATGAAATCCATGAAAATGATGAAGAAACAAGCCCAGGCCGGCTTCACCCTGATCGAACTGATGATCGTCGTTGCCATCATCGGTATTCTGGCCGCAGTCGCGATTCCAGCGTACAGCGACTACACCGTGAAAGCCAAGATGGCCAATGCCCAGGGCGCGATCGATTCGATCAAGACTGCGGTGTCGCTGTGTGCCCAGGAAGGTGGAGGGGACCTGACCGGTTGCAACGCCGGCGCCAAAGGCGTACCGACCTTCACCCCGACCAAGGAAGTTTCCGGCGCCACCGTCACCGACGGCGTGATCGTTGAAACCTTCGCCACCGGCGTCGGCAAAAACATCGACGGCTTGACCGCCACCTTCACCCCGACCATCGCCCCCGGTGCGGCTAACGTCAGCTGGAACGTGACCACCACCGTCACCAACACCGCAGCGTCGGCAGCACTGACCAAGAACAACGTAGTGCCTTAATGTTCAGGTGCTGAACGAAGAAAACCGGCCTCGGCCGGTTTTTTTTCGTTCCTGCACAGAGCGGATCAGACGATCTTCTGGCGATCGGCGATCAGCGCCTCGTAGGTCAAGTTTTGCAGCATCGTGTAGTGGACCGGGTCCAGGTCGATGAACTGCACGCCGTAGGTGAACACCTCGGGCTTGTCGCCGGCGGCCGGCTTGACCACGTTGATGTTGCGGATGGTGGCATTCGGATTGATGCGCACCTGGCGGTTGCCGGGCTGGGCGATCAGGTAGAACGACAGGCCGACCTGGGCTTCGTCGTCCGACAGCTTCTTGGACGATTCGATCAGCGCGCCGGAGACGCTCAGGTTCACCAGGAACACGGAATTGGTGCCGGCGGGTGAAGACACCTGGGCCGGGATATCGACCTTGACCCGCATCGCCGCGCGCAGGCTGGTGCCCTGGATGGACTGCGGGAACGACAGGTGGACATAGAACAGCGGACGCGGAAACACCCGTTGCACCACGCAGGAGAAGGAGCACACGTTGACGCCGGAAAAGACGCGGATGGTCAGCTTGTCGCCGTCGTTGAGGGCGATCGGTGCGCCATTCTCGAACGGAACCTTGACGATCATGTACTCGTCCTTGGCCCAGCCGATCAGCGTGGAGAAGTGCTGGATCGGCTTGATCGTGCGGTGGGTGATGAACTGAATCCTGCCGCCCACCTGCAGATTCATTTGCTCGAATTCGTATTCCTGAGTCTTGGCTTCGCTCGGAGGAGGGTTGCTGCTCATTCAAATTCTTTCTCGTATGCGCGAGGCGGGTACGGTGAGGCCTACGTCAAAAGATTACTTCAGTGACATTTATTATATACCCACCAATCAAAGGTAACAATCAGACAATACAAGAGGTTGCTGATTGGTCGCAGACTAGCCTGCCAGCGGCGGCCCAACGCTGAAAACCGTTGCATTTCGGAGTGGGGGACCGGGCAACCTTCCGAGCGAACTGTTGGACGATAAATTATAGATCACCGTGCTGTGATCCTTATCTACCCAGGACTGATTATTTGGCGGCGCCTGAGAAGGCGCAAAGTCCTCGATACGGTAGTCACTAATACTTGCTCCATCGTTCATACAACGGAGAGCAATCATGGCAATCGACGTGTATCTGCAAATTGATGGTGTAAAGGGCGAGTCGGCGGATTCCGCGCATACAGGTTGGATAGAAATTAGCTCCGCCCACTTTGGCGTCGAACAACCCAAGAGCGCCACGTCGTCTACCGCTGGCGGCCACACGGCCGAACGCTGTGAGCACCGCAGCATCGCGCTCACCAAGATAGCCGATCTTTCCTCACCGATTTTGATGCAACTCTGCTCCGCTGGTAAAACCATCGCCAAGGCGAAGTTGGAGTTCATGCGCGCTGATGGACAGGGGGAGCGTGTCAGATACTACGAAGTCGAACTGGAAAACGTGCTGATTGGCAACATCAATCAGATGGTGCACGAAGGCGATATCCTGCATGACAGCTTTGCGTTGAAGTTCTCCAAGATCAAGCACAAGTACACGCAGCAGAAAATCGGCGGTGGTGCCGGCGGCAATACGTCGGGCGGCTGGGACTTAGCGGCCAACAAAGTTGTCTGAGGTCCGCCATGGCCCAAGAACAAGAACAAGAACCGCAGGACTCTCGGCATTACTTTATGGTTCCTCAAGCGCCCCAAGACGCCGGCTACTACGTGTACGGCAGGCTTGACGGCAAACCAAGCAGAGGCGCCTACCAGTATGCAAACGCCACGATGCTTACCTCCATCCTGTGGGTCGAAAGGGAATGGCAGCTAATCGATGACCGGAAGTTTGGCGTCGGAGACATCAGCCTTGCTGGCGGCCCGAAGCACCAAGACCACGCCTCGCATAGAAGCGGTTTGGAAGTGGACATACGGCCTATCCGCAAAGACGGCAAGCACGAGCCTTGCAGATGGTGGGATGCAGAGTACGATCACGACGCCACGCAGCGTCTGATCGAACTATTCTGCATCTATTCCCCGGTCATTCTGATCTATTTCAACGGCCCGAATTTACCCGTGGTGAGGAAGCGCATCAAGCATGACGACCATTTTCACGTCCAACTAGTAGCCCCATGACTATGAGAAAACTAATCTGGCTGGCCCTCAGCGGCGGCATGACCCTTTCCCTGGCTTATGCGACAGAGTGGTCCGGCGAATGGAAGGCGTTTCGCGCGACCTACACGATCTATTCCGGTGAACTGGCGGAGCGGGAGGCGCCAACCGCTGCCGAGCGGAACATGACGGTGGCGTTTGAAGGCCAAGCGGCCAAGGATCTATTCGACTCGATTGGTCCTGATTCTCGCGATACATGCAGCCAAGACAAGGGCGACAGGGAGCGACGCAAGAGGGGAATCCTATGCACCTATACCTTGAAGGGCCCCGGGCGTGGATACCAGTGCTGGATTGGGCTCAACCTGCGCACAGGCGAAAGCATTCCAACCATAAGTTGCTGAGATTCCTGCCATGCTTCTCTGCCAGCTAGTTAGCTCTTGGGACGAGTTGCTTTCTCTTTCCTGAATTTTTCTTGTTCATTTCCACCCCACAGCAGGAAAAGATAAAGCCCAACAAAACCGAATGTCGGGCCGAAAACATGGTCCTCCATGTCTCGCTCTGCAACATTGGTCGTTACATCGTCCGGTAAATAGGTGACGAAAACCTGGTCGCCAATTTTGAGCCTGTCGCAACCTTGATTGCCTTTCCCGGGACGGCCGGCTCCAGATATTTCCTTTTGATCGACAACAAAACGGTATTCGATATGCGGCTTGTTGTTTATACTGCAATCTTTGTTCGTCAGCACACCAGTTTGTTGCACGCCATGCTTGGCAAGGAGATGGTCCTGGCGCAGCGAGGGTAGTAAAAAGAGAAGGAAGAAAATGGTGACCGCAAGCGCCCAAAAATAGCGGTACTTTTTCTTTATTGGGATAACGATATAGAGCAGAAGCGCGATGACGGGGGCAAACAGGAATAGCATGGTGGCCTACAAAATGTTGGGTGAATGCTATCGATGATCTCTACGGCCGTTTAGCTCGTCGCGCTCCAATCGCCCGACTTGCCGCCATGTTTTTCCATCACGCGGATATCGGTCATGACCATGCCGCGATCAACGGCCTTGCACATGTCGTACACCGTCAGCAGGCCGACCTGCACCGCCGTCAGCGCCTCCATCTCCACCCCGGTCTTGCCGTAGGTTTCGACCTGGGCCTTGCAGTGCACGCTGGAATTGGCTTCGTCGGTCTCGAAATCGACCGTCACCCGGGTCAGCGCCAGCGGGTGGCACAGCGGCACCAGGTCGCTGGTGCGCTTGGACGCCATGATCGCCGCGATGCGCGCGATGCCCAGCACGTCGCCCTTTTTTGCCGTGCCGCCGGTGATGATGGCCAGCGTTTCCGGCTTCATGCGGATGCTGCCGCTGGCCAGCGCAATGCGGTGCGTCTCGGTCTTGGAGCCGACATCGACCATGTGCGCCTGGCCGGAGCCGTCGAAATGGGTCAGTTGATCTGCGGGGGCGGAGTTTTCGATGGTCATGGTGGGCTTCAAAACGTAACAAAATAATTCGTCGGCGGACGCCGTGCTGGTGCGCCCAAGTTGCGGGTATCATATCATCGTGAATACAAAACGCTCCCCCCGCTCTCTGCGCCTGCGTGTAGTTGCCGCCGCGCTGCTGGTCGCCATGCCCCTGGCCATGGCGCAGGATGTTCTGGCGCCCGCCAAAATCCCGAACCTGCCCGCGCTAGGCGATACCGAACGCCAGGACTTGTCGCCGCTGATGGAGCGCAAGCTGGGCGAGGAAATCATGCGCGATATCCGCCGCGACCGCGATTTCCTCGACGACGGCCCCATCCTCGAATACCTGAACACCTTCGGCAACTCGCTGGTCGCCGCCCGTCCCGGCGCGCGCGGCGAGGCCAATTTCGACTACTACTTCTTCGCCGTGCGCGATCCGCAGCTGAACGCCTTCGCGCTGCCCGGCGGCTTCATCGCCGTGCACTCGGCGCTGCTGCTGGCGGCGCAGTCCGAGTCCGAGCTGGCCTCGGTGCTGGGCCACGAGATCGGCCACGTGGCGCAGCGCCACATCGCCCGCTCGATCGGCCAGCAGAAGCAGGACGCCTTGATTCCGCTGGCGGCAATGATCCTGGCGGCGCTGGCCTCCAAGGCCGGCGGCGACGCGGCCATCGGCGTGTTTTCGGCTGGGCAGGGCCTGGCCATCCAGCGGCAACTGAACTTCGGCCGCGACGCCGAGCGCGAGGCCGACCGCATCGGTTTCCAGATCATGGGCGCGGCCGGCTTCGACACCTCGGGCATGGTGGCCTTCTTCCAGCGCATGCAGACCGCGACCCGCAACTACAGCGACCTGGTGCCGGCCTATCTGCAAAGCCACCCGCTGACCACCGAGCGCATCGCCGATATCCAGGCCCGCATCCGCGAGCAGCCCTACAAGCAGCGCCAGGACAGCCTGGACTTCTACCTGGTGCGTTCGCGCGCGCGCGTGCTGCAGGACCCGAGCTCGGCCGGCCTGGCCGAGGCCAAGGTGTTTTTTGAAGGCCAGATGCAGCAGGAAAATCGTCAGCAGGTCACCGCCGGCCAGTACGGCATGGCTTTCCTGTCGCTGAAAAAAGGCGACACCGCGCAAGCCCAGGCCTGGCTCGACAAGGCGCGCGCGACCTTCGACAAGCCGCCCGCCGCCGGCACCTTCAGCCTGGCCGCGCGGCCGGCGCCGGATTCGATCTTCGTCAGCACCTCGATCGAGATCAAGCTGGCGCAGCCGGACAACAAGGCCATGATCGAAAAAGGACTGGCCGAGGCGGACGCGGCGCACGTGCAGTTCCCGCTGTCGCGCGGCATTGCGCATCAATATGGCGAGGCCTTGATCGCGGCGGGCAAGCTGGAGGAAGCGGCCGTCTATCTGCGCGACCAGGTGCAGCTGTACCGCGAAGATCCCGATGCCTACGACTTGCTGGCGCAGACCTATTCCAAGCAGGGCAAGCTGGCCTTGCAGCATATCGCGCTGGCGGAATCGTATGTGTTGCAGGGCGGCGTGCTGTCGGCGCTGGACCAGCTGAGCTACGCGCGCAAGTCGCCCGATGCGTCCTTCTACGACCAGGCCGTGATCGATGCGCGCGAGCGCGAGTTGCAGGCCCGGCGGCGCGAGGAGCTGGGCGAGAAGGGCAAGAAGGATTTACGCGAGGCCGATGCGCGCCCGGCGTTCAAGGCGGAGATGCGCCACAATGCGGAAGAGGCAACGCCGGCCAACCGCTACGACCGCATGCGTCAGGATGCCGACAGTCTTACGAAGGGGCGACAGGTACGCTGACGTAGCCGTAGCGCGCCGGCAGTTCGGCGGCGGCCACGCGGCGCACGTCCACGCCGTCCAGCGTCAGCGCGCCGGACACCGTCCCCTCCATCCACGCCAGCAGGTCTTCATCGACCACGGCGGCGCCGTTCATGTTCAGCAGCGGCAGCACGTGGGCGAAATCGCGGTCGTCCAGCTGCGCCACCACGGCGCCGCTGCGCAAGACCAGCGCCCCGGTCTCCGTCAGCACCACTTCCTCGACCGCCCCCAGCGCCGCGCCCGTGTGCAAGCTCCAGCCCTGCGCGGGATCGGTGCGGACGATGTAGGGCGTGGCCTCCAGCTGCACGTACACGCGCTGCGGGCCGTTCTGGAAATACCAGCAGCCGCGCTGGTCGGCGGCGTAGTTGCGCACGATGAAGGCGACCAGCGCCGCGTGCTGCAGTTTGTCGCCCGGCAGGTTCAGATGCTGGGCGCGCTCGTCGCGCATGCGCCAGTTGCCGCGCGCGTCCAGCCCCAGCCAGCCGTAGCAGTGGGGCACGTTGGGCCACTTGGCCAGCGCCTGCTTGACGATATCATCCATGTTGTTGCGCCAGCGTGGGGTGGGTGGCGCTCACGCCTTCCATGAAGTGGATCAGGCGCTGCGGCAGCCAGTGCAGCTTGCCCGGCAGGCCGCCGACGGCAAAGCCCACATGGCCGCCCTCGGCGGGATAGTCCAGCACCACGTTCGGCGCCGCGCGTTGCGGCAGGTGGCGGCCGGGCAGGAAGGGATCGTTCTTCGCGTTCAGCACCAAGGTCGGCACGGTGATGTCGTCCAGCACGTGCTTGGCGCTGGCGCGGTCCCAGTAATCGTCGGTGTTGCGGTAGCCGTGCAGCGGCGCCGTCACCACGTTGTCGAAGGCGTACAGGTCGCGCGCGGCGTGCAGCGCGTCGAGGTCGAACAGGCCGGGGAACTGCTTGAGCTTGGCGATGCACTTGGGCTTGAGCGTCTGCAGGAACATGCGCGTGTAAATCATGTTGAAGCCGCTCGACAGCGAGACCCCGCCCTGCGCCAGGTCCAGCGGCGCCGACACCGCGCAGGCGGCATCGACAAAATCGGCCTGGTGCTGCGACTCGCCCAGCCAGCGCAGCAGCGCGTTGCCGCCCAGCGAGACGCCGGCGGCGTAGAACTTGCCGCTGCCGCGGCCGTGCAGGCGGCGCACGATCCAGTCGATCTCGGCGGCGTCGCCCGAGTGGTAGAAGCGCGGCGCGCGGTTGGGCTCGCCGGAGCAGCCGCGGAAGTGCGGTACCGCGCCCGACCAGCCGCGCGCGGCCACATCGGCCATCAGCGCCCGCGCGTAGTGGCTGTCGGACGAGCCTTCGAGGCCGTGGAACAGCACCACGAAGGGCCGGCCCGGCTGGCCGTCGACGAAATCGACGTCGACGAAATCGCCGTCCGGCGTCTCCCAGCGCTCGCGCCGGAACGGCACCGCCGGCTTGGCGATGCAGGTGGCGGGATAGATGGTTTGCAGGTGGCCGGAGGGGAGCCAGAATGGGGCGCTGTACTTCATGACGGACTCAGCACGGCATCAATGCAGGATCTGGCTGTGGGTATCGACCGGCGCCGGTCCCGGCGCCACCGACACATGGTGCAGCACGATGCGCCAGCCGCGCGGCGTCTTGACGTAGACGTTGGTGGCGACCAGGTGCGCGGCCTCGCCGGCGGCGGCGGTGCCCTCGACCACCGTGTGCACCGAACTCATCAGATTATGGGTTTCGTGCAACTGCGACGGCACGATGTGCAGGCCGCCGTGTTCCAGGATCGCGGCCCACGAGCTGCGGATCGCCGCGTGCCCGATCAGGCGCGGCCCGCCCGGATGCACGCAGACGATCTCGTCGTCGTCGGCCCACAGCGCCATCAGCGCGTCCAGGTCGGCGCGGTTGAGCGCGTCGTAAAACGCCGATTCGGTCTCGGCGGCACTGCCATTCAACTGCTTGACTCGCTTGGTGGGCATGCTGGCTCCGGGGCGCGCTGGCTGGGGGATCAGTGGTGACCGACGACGGTGCCCGGCTTCAGGCGATAGGCGGTGCCGCAGTACGGGCACTTGGCGATGCCGTCGTGGTTGAATTCCAGGAACACGCGCGGGTGGGACGACCACAGCGGCATGGCCGGGTTAGGGCAGTGGGCCGGCAAGTCCTTGCCCTCGAGCTCAACTGCGTTGGTGGCGGCGGACGTGTGGGCGTTGGTCATATTCGTGTGCTCCGTAAGGCTGAGGAAAACCACGATTTTAACGGATTCGCGCATTGAGCAAAAATCATCGGTAAAATAGCGCCTCTACAACCCCGGTGCGGCCTGCTATGTGGCGGGAATGACACACGACTACGCACATGACCGAATTGAGCAGCGCCCCTCCCCAGCCCTACGTCGCCGAGCACCACGAACCCTCGTGGCGCGAAGGTCTCAAGACCGGCACTCCCACCTTGTTCGGCATCGGCGCCTGGGGCCTGGTGGTGGGCATCGCCATGGTCAAGAGCGGGCTGACGGTGCCGCAGGCGCTGGGCATGACCTTGCTGGTGTTCGCCGGATCGGCCCAGCTGGCGGCCTTGCCGCTGATCGCCTCGCACTCGCCGATCTGGGTCATCTTCGCCACCGCCGTCGTGGTCAACCTGCGCTTTGTCATCTTCTCGGCCCTGCTGGCGCCGCATTTCGCCCAGCTGCCGTGGCGCAAGCGCTTCGTGCTCGGCTACGTGGCCGGCGACATGACGGTGGCGCTGTTCCTGCACAAATACCCCAGCGAGGCGCCGCAGGTGGGCAAGCTGTCCTACCTGAAAGGCCTGCTGTACCCGAACTGGGGCGCCTGGCAGGTCGGTTCGATCGCCGGCATCTTCCTCGGCAGCGCCGTGCCGGCCGAATGGGGGCTGGGCTTTGCCGGCACCCTGGCCATCATCTGCGTGATGATCCCGCTGATGGTCGGCCGTCCCGCGCTGTGCGGCGTGCTGGTGGCCGGCGCGGTGTCGGTGCTGGCGGCCGGTCTGCCGTACAAGCTGGGCCTGCTGCTGGCCGTGCTGGTCGGCATGCTGACCTCGATGGCGATCGAAGAGGGTGTCGAAAAATGGAGAAAAACCCATGGCTGATTGGGAAGTCTGGATCATCATCGGCGTGCTGGCGCTGGCCACCGCCGCCACCCGCAGCTCGTTCTGGCTGATCGGCCAGCACATCACCATCCCCAAGCGGGTGCAGGAAATGCTGCGCTTTGCGCCGGCCTGCGCCCTGGCGGCCATCGTCGCGCCCGACCTGATCATGGTCAACAGCCAGCCGCTGCTCGATTTGAGCAATCTCAAACTGGTATCAGGCATCGTGGCGACGATCTTTTATTTGCTGCGACGCAATATGTTGCAGACAATTGTGTTCGGCATGGCCTTTTACACGGCTTTGCGGCTGATCCATGTATTTTAATAACAGCTAAATCACGCCATCCTTGCGGTAAAATAGCGCTCTTTCTTCAACTCGACCTTTGGGTAACCATGTCCGCTGTTTTGAACTTCCTCCGTCTGCAAGATCTCATCGCCCAGAACGCGCTGCAAGGCAAGCGCGTTTTCATCCGCGCCGACTTGAACGTGCCGCAGGATGATAGCGGCAATATCACCGAAGATACGCGCATCCGCGCGTCCGTACCGGCCATCAAGGCTGCCGCGGCCGCCGGCGCCAAGGTCATGGTCACGTCCCACCTGGGCCGTCCGACCGAAGGCGAGTTCAAGCCGGAAGACAGCCTGGCGCCGGTCGCCGCGCGCCTGGCCGAGCTGCTGGGCCAGCCGGTCGAGCTGAAACAGAACTGGGTCGACGGCGCCGGCCTGGAAAACCTGCAAGCCGGCCAAGTGGTATTGCTGGAAAACGTACGCGTCAACCAGGGCGAAAAGAAGAACAGCGACGAACTGGCGCAGAAAATGGCCGCTTTGTGCGACATCTACGTCAACGACGCTTTCGGCACCGCGCACCGCGCGGAAGCCTCGACGCACGGCATCGCCAAGTTCGCGCCGGTCGCCTGCGCCGGCCCGCTGCTGGCCGCCGAGCTGGACGCGCTGGGCAAGGCGCTGGGCGCCCCGGCCCGTCCGCTGCTGGCCATCGTCGCCGGTTCCAAGGTCTCGTCCAAGCTGTCGATCCTGAAGGCGCTGGCCGACAAGGTCGACAACCTGATCGTCGGCGGCGGCATCGCCAACACCTTCATGAAGGCCGTCGGCCTGAACATCGGCAAGTCGCTGGTGGAAAACGAGCTGGTCGAAGAAGCCAAGGCCATCATCGAGATCATGGCCCAGCGCGGCGCGCAAGTGCCGATCCCGGTCGATGTCGTCTGCGCCAAGGAATTCTCGCCTAGCGCCGTCGCCACCATCAAGGATGTGGCTGACGTGGCCGACGACGACATGATCCTGGACATCGGCCCGAAAACCGCCGCCATCCTGGCCGCGCAGATCGGCGCCGCCGGCACCATCGTCTGGAACGGCCCGGTCGGCGTGTTCGAGTTCGACCAGTTCGGTGTAGGCACCAAGACGCTGGCGCTGGCCATCGCCAACTCGAAGGCGTTCTCGATCGCCGGCGGCGGCGACACGCTGGCGGCCATCGCCAAGTACCACATCACCGAGCAGATCGGCTACATCTCGACCGGCGGCGGCGCCTTCCTGGAGTTCCTGGAAGGTAAGACCCTGCCTGCGGTGGAGATTTTGACGCAGCGTGCTGCGGCGCAGTAAAAATAGTAAGTATAAAAGCACGGTCGTGCGGTGTAGCAAATTAACAGTAAAATCCAGTTAATGCCTGATTAAGGTCGAGAAATTTGTAGCTTTGCTACAAATTTTAGCCCTTAGCAACACAAACAGCGCAGCTTTTCCGGGTCTCCGCCGCCTTTGCGGAGACTGTTCGCATGACCCAACGCTCAAGGAATACTATGTCCCGTGGTACCAAAATTGTTGCAACGATCGGCCCAGCCTCCACAGACTTCAACGTCCTGGTCAAAATGATACGTGCGGGCGTTGATGTCGTGCGCCTGAACTTCTCGCATGGCAAGGCCCAGGATCATATCGACCGCGCGCGCCTGGTGCGCGAAGCGGCGGCCGAATGCGGCCGCGAAGTGGCGATCATGGCCGACATGCAGGGTCCTAAAATCCGCGTCGGCAAGTTTGAAAATGGTAAGATTGATCTGGTGAACGGCGATAAATTCATCCTGGACGCAAAATGGGGTGAAAACGGCGAGCTGGGCAACCAGGATCGCGTTGGCCTGGACTACAAGGCGCTGCCGCAGGATTTGCGCGCCGACGACAAGCTGTTGCTGAACGACGGCCTGATCGTGCTGGTGGTCGACAAGATCGTCGGCCATGAGATTTACACCACCGTGAAAATCGGTGGCGAGCTGTCCAATAACAAGGGCATCAACCGCCAGGGCGGCGGCTTGACCGCGCCGGCGCTGACCGCCAAGGACATGGAAGACATCAAGACGGCGATGAGTTTCCAGTGCGATTACCTGGCGATCTCGTTCCCGAAAAGCGCGACCGACATGGAAATGGCGCGCCAGCTGGCCAATATCGCCGGCGAGCCGTTCGGCCACAAGCCGCTGATGATCGCCAAGATCGAGCGCGCCGAAGCGATCCCTGTGCTGCAGGAGATCCTCGACGCCTCCGACGGCATCATGGTGGCGCGTGGCGACTTGGCGGTGGAAGTGGGCAACGCGGCGGTGCCGGCGCTGCAGAAGCGCATGATCCGCATGGCGCGCGAGTCGAACAAGCTGGCGATCACCGCGACCCAGATGATGGAGTCGATGATCTTCAACGCCGTGCCGACCCGCGCCGAAGTATCGGACGTGGCCAACGCGGTGCTGGATGGCACGGATGCGGTGATGACCTCGGCGGAAACCGCCTCGGGCCGCTATCCGATAGAAACGGTGGAAATGATGGCCGCCATTTGCGTGGAAGCCGAGCAGTCCGAGTACAACAAGCTCGACGCCGACTTCCTCAATGCGACCTTCACCCGGATCGACCAGTCGATCGCCTATGCCGCGCTGTTCACCGCGCACCATCTGGCGGTGAAAGCCATCGTGGCGCTGACCGAGTCCGGCTCGACCGCGTTGTGGATGAGCCGTCACAACATCGATACGCCGATCTTCGCGCTGACGCCGAGCGTGACGACCCAGCGCAAGGTGGCGCTGTACCGCAACGTGAAGGCCTACAATCTGCTGCAGAAGGCCGGCAGCGCGGAAGTGTTGAAACAGGCCGAGGATCTGCTGGTCGAGAACGGCATCGCCAAGAAGGGTGACATGATCGTCGTCACCTGGGGCGAGCCGATGGGCCAGGTCGGCGGCACCAATGCGCTGAAGATCGTCAAGGTTGGAGAATTTACCAAGTAAGTCCGGCAGCGCCCCCTCGCGGAACGAGGGTGGCCAGCCTCGAACAACGAGGCTGGCCGGCTCCGGCAACCAGGTTTTTTTATTGTTTGGAGTATTACCATGTCCCTCGTATCCATGCGTCAACTGCTGGACCACGCCGCTGAAAACGGCTATGGCATCCCTGCATTCAACGTCAACAATCTGGAGCAAGTCCAGGCCATCATGGCCGCGGCCGACGCCCTGAACAGCCCGGTCATCATGCAAGCTTCGGCCGGCGCCCGCAAATATGCAGGCGAAGCCTTCCTGCGCCACCTGATCGACGCCGCCGTCGAAGCCTACCCGCACATCCCGGTCGTCATGCACCAGGACCACGGCCAGTCGCCGGCGGTCTGCATGGGCGCGATCCGCTCCGGCTTCACCTCGGTGATGATGGACGGTTCGCTGGAAGCGGACGGCAAGTCGGTCGCCTCCTACGACTACAACGTCGAAGTGTCGCGCGAAGTGGTCAAGTTCTCGCACGCCATCGGCGTCACCGTGGAAGCCGAACTGGGCGTGCTCGGTTCGCTGGAAACCATGAAGGGCGACAAGGAAGACGGCCACGGCGCCGACGGCACCATGACCCGCGAACAGCTGCTGACCGACGTGGCCCAGGCCGCCGACTTCGTGCAGCGCACCCAGTGCGACGCGCTGGCGATCGCCATCGGCACCTCGCACGGCGCCTACAAGTTCACCCGCAAGCCGACCGGCGACATCCTGGCCATCGACCGCATCAAGGAAATCCACGCCCGCATCCCCAACACCCACCTGGTGATGCACGGTTCGTCGTCGGTGCCGCAGGAACTGCTGGCCATCATCCGCGAATTCGGCGGCGACATGAAGGAAACCTACGGCGTGCCGGTCGAAGAGATCCAGGAAGGCATCCGTCACGGCGTGCGCAAGATCAACATCGACACCGACATCCGTCTGGCGATGACCGCGGCCACCCGCAAGTTCCTGTTCGAGAACCCGTCGAAGTTCGACCCGCGCGACTTCCTCAAGCCAGCCCGCGCCGCCGCCGAGCTGATCGTGCGCGCCCGCTTCCAGGCCTTCGGCTGCGAAGGCCAGGCGTCGAAGATCAAGGTCATCCCGCTGGAAAAAATGGCCGAGCGCTACAAGGCCGGCGAGCTGTCGCAGATTGTGAAGTAAAATTCTGTTTTGGAACGGACTGATTCTCTCGGGAATCGGTCCATCTCTCTTGACCGGCTAGCAAGGTTTTCCCTGCGCCGGTTTTCGCTTTTCTATACCGCTAGTCTATCCACCTCCCGCTATGAACAGCCTTTACCAGACCTCCATCCATTCCCTGCCACTGCTCGGCCACGGCAAAGTCCGCGACAACTACGCGGTTGGCGACGACAAGATCCTGATCGTCACCACCGACCGCCTGTCGGCGTTCGACGTCGTCATGAACGAGCCTATCCCCGGCAAGGGCATGGTCCTGAACCAGATGAGCGATTTCTGGTTCGAGAAACTCGGCCACATCGTGCCGAACCACCTGACCGGCGTGGCGCCGGAATCGGTGGTCGCCGCCGACGAAGTGGAGCAGGTCAAGGGCCGCGCCGTGGTCGCCAAGCGCCTCAAGCCGATCATGGTCGAGGCGGTGGTGCGCGGCTATATCATCGGTTCCGGCTGGAAGGATTACCAGGACACCGGCAGCATCTGCGGCATCAAGCTGCCGGCCGGCCTGCAACAGGCTGAGAAGCTGTCTGAGCCGCTGTTCACCCCGGCCGCCAAGGCCGACTTGGGCGAGCACGACGAGAACATCAGCTTTGCCGACATGGAAAGCCGCATCGGCGCCGAACTGGCCGCCAAGATGCGCGACGTCAGCATCGCCCTGTACAAGGCCGCCGCCGACTACGCCGCCACGCGCGGCATCATCATCGCCGACACCAAGTTCGAATTCGGCCTGGACGACAACGGCGTCATGCACCTGATGGACGAAGTGCTGACCGCCGACTCGTCGCGCTTCTGGCCTGCCGATTCCTACCAGCCAGGCATGTCGCCGCCGTCGTTCGACAAGCAGTTCGTGCGCGACTACCTGGAAACCCTGACCTGGGGCAAAACCGCACCGGCGCCGGCCCTGCCTGCCGACGTGATCGACAAGACCCAGGCCAAGTACTTCGAAGCCATCGAGCGCCTGACCGGCCAGAAGCTGAAGGCATAACATGGATCAGAACAAGCCATTGGTCGGCGTCATCATGGGTTCGTCGTCGGACTGGGACGTGATGCAGAACGCGGTCGCCATCCTCAAGCAGTTCGGCGTGCCGTTTGAAGCGCAAGTCATTTCCGCCCACCGCATGCCGGACGAGATGTACGCCTACGCCAAGAGCGCCCGCGCGCGCGGCCTGCGCGCCATCATCGCCGGCGCCGGCGGCGCCGCCCACCTGCCTGGCATGGTGGCCGCGATGACCATCGTGCCGGTGCTGGGCGTGCCGGTGCCGTCCAAGTACCTGCGCGGCGAGGATTCGCTGCTGTCCATCGTGCAGATGCCCAAGGGCGTGCCGGTGTCGACCTTCGCCATCGGCGAAGCCGGCGCCGCCAACGCCGCGCTGACGGCGGTCGCCATGATCGCCGCCAACGACGACGCGCTGGCCGACAAGCTGGAAGCCTTCCGCATCACGCAAACCGAAGCCGCCAAGGCCATGACTTTACCGCTGGAATAAATGAGTAAATTGTTTACACCAATTTTGCCAGCCGCCAATCCGCCAGCCTGGCTGGGTGTGATGGGCGGCGGCCAGCTGGGCCGCATGTTCGCCCAGGCCGCGCAAAGCATGGGCTATCAGGTGGCCGTGCTGGAACCGGCGGCCGATTGTCCCGCAGGGCAGGTCGCCCAGCGCCTGGTTGAAGCCGGCTACAGCGATGCCGCCGGCCTCGACGCGCTGGCCGCGCAATGCCTGGCCGTGACCACCGAATTCGAGAACGTGCCGGCCGACAGCCTGTCGCGCCTGGCGCAGCAAGTGTTTGTCGCGCCGAACGCGCATGGCGTGTCGGTGGCGCAGGACCGCATCGCCGAGAAACGCTTCTTCGTCGATTGCGCGCCCAAGTCGGGCGTGATGCCGGCGCCGCACAAGGTGATCGCCTCGCATGCGGACATCGCCGCCATCGGCGACGATCTGCTGCCGGGCATCCTGAAGACGGTGCGCATGGGTTACGACGGCAAGGGCCAGGTGCGCGTGCGCAGCCGCGAGGACGTGCGCGCCGCCTTCGACAGCATGGACGGCGTCACCTGCCTGCTGGAGAAGATGCTGCCGCTGGCCTACGAGGTCTCGGTGCTGACCGCCCGTGGCGCCGACGGCGAATCGGTGGTCTATCCGATCGCCGAGAACGTCCACCGCGACGGCATCCTGTTCACCACCACCGTGCCGGGTCCGAACGTGTCCGACGCCAGCGCGAAAATCGCGCAGCAGGCGGCGCAAGCCATCGTTGCCGAGCTCGGTTATGTCGGCGTGCTGTGCATCGAGTTCTTCGTGCTCACCGACGGCAGCCTGGTGGTCAACGAGATGGCGCCGCGTCCGCACAACAGCGGCCACTACACGATGGACGCCTGCGTCACCAGCCAGTTCGCGCAGCAGGTGCGCGCGATGGCCCGCTTGCCGCTGGGCGACGTGCGCCAGCATACACCAGCCGTCATGCTCAACATCCTGGGCGACGTCTGGTTCACCGACGACAGCGACGCCACGCGCGAACCGGCGTGGGACCAGGTGCTGGCGCTGCCGGGCGCCTGCCTGCACCTGTACGGCAAGGACGACCCGCGCCGCGCCCGCAAGATGGGTCACCTGACCTTCATCGCGCCGACTTTGGCGCAAGCGCAGCAGCAGCTCTTCGCCGCCTGCGTGATCCTGGGCATCGCACCGTGAAGCAGCAGGCCGCAACGGTAGCCGATCACGCCGCCATCGCGGCGGCGGCGGCGATCCTGGAGCAGGGCGGCCTGGTGGCCTTCCCCACCGAGACCGTCTACGGCCTGGGCGCCGACGCCGAGAACCCGGCGGCCGTGGCCCGCATCTACCAGGCCAAGGGCCGTCCCAACGACCATCCGGTGATCGTGCACGTCGCCCCCGGCGCCGCGCTCGACTACTGGGTCACCGACATCCCGCCGGAAGCCCGCCAGCTGGTCGACGCCTTCTGGCCGGGACCGCTGACCCTGATCTTGAAACGCGCCAGCCACATTCCCGACGCCGTCTCCGGCGGCCAGGACACGGTCGGCATCCGCTGCCCGTCGCATCCGGTCGCGATCGCCTTGCTGAGCGCCTTCAAGGGCGGCAAGGGCGGCGTGGCCGCGCCGTCGGCCAACAAGTTCGGCAACGTCAGCCCGACCACCGCGCAGCACGTGCGCGACGAGTTCGGCCTGGACGCGCATGACGACGGCGCCACCGACGGCGAAGCCTGCAGCGGCGCGCTGCTGAGCACCGTGCTGGAAGGCGGCGCCAGCCAGGTCGGCATCGAATCGACCATCGTCGACCTGTCGCGCCTGGCCACGCACGGCCCGGTGCTGCTGCGTCCCGGCCACATCAGCGCGCAGCAGATCGCCGACGTCATCGGCGCGCTGCCGGCCGCGCCGGACCAGGCCGCTCCGCGCGCCTCCGGCACGCTGGAATCGCACTACGCGCCGCGCACCCCGGTCAGCATGCTGGCGCAAGCCGAGCTGACGGCCGCGCTGGCGCAGTTGCAGGCGCGCGGCGTCAAGCTGGCGCTGATCAGCCACGCCTTGCCGGCGCTGCCGCAGCTGCAGTCGCAATGCCTGTTGCCGGCCGATCCGGCCGGCTACGCCTACGGCCTGTACGCCGCGCTGCGCGACATGGACCAGAGCGGCTCCGACCTGATCCTGGTGGAGACCCCGCCGCAGGGCGCGCAATGGCTGGGCGTGAACGACCGCCTGCGCCGTTCGGTGTTCGGCTCGGCCGGTATCATCGCGTCATTGTTGAACAATTGAGCTGTGTGGCCATCGCAACAGGGTGGTGCGATGGGATTGCATCTCTGCTAAGCTAAAGCGTTGCCGGCCGAAAAAAAAGCCCGGCAACCTTGACCTACCAGCAGAGGCCGTTCTTGCGCCCTGCACCTTATCCAAGGATGCATCATGTTCAACGGCGCCCGTTTTTCCCTGATTTCCCTGGCCGTGTTGCTGGTCTGTTGTGGCGGCGGCGGCGGTTCCTCCGGCGACCGCACCGGCGGCAACGTGGTGACGCAGCCGCCGATCCAGCTGCGCGGCGTGCCCATCGGCGGCGCCACGCTGGTGCCGGCCGCCATCGGCGGCGGCGCCATGGCCAACACCATCGATCCGGCCGTCATGAAGAAACTGGTCGACGCTTCCGTCACCCTCGGCAGTTCCATGACCGGCACGCCGACCTGCGCCATCACCACCTACACCCTCAAGTACCACACCGTCGATTCGGTGGCGGCCGACACCGACGCCAGCACCGCCATCATCGTGCCGTCCGGTAGCAACGCGGCCTGCCAGGGCGCCCGTCCGGTGATGCTGTACGCGCACGGCACGTCGCCGCGCAAGACCACCGACATGGCCAACCTGTCCGGCACCGAGGCGCTGCTGGTGGCGGCGATGTTCGCCACCCAGGGCTACATCGTGGTGGCGCCGAACTACGCCGGTTATGCGGGCTCGTCGCTGGCCTACCACGCCTACCTGGACGCCGACCAGCAATCGAATGACATGGTCGACGCCTTGCGCGCCGCCCGCAGCGTGTTCGGCAGCATCGCCGCCACTCCCTCCAGCCGGTTGATGGTGAGCGGTTACTCTCAAGGCGGCTTCGTGGCGCTGGCCACCCAGCGCGCGATGCAGCTCAAGTATTCCAGCGAATTCACGGTGACGGCGGCGGCGCCGATGTCCGGCCCGTATGCGCTGCTGCAGTTCGGCGACGGCATCTACGGCGGCGCGCCGACGATGGGTTCCAGCGGCTTCCTGCCGATGCTGATCAACGCCGGCCAGCGCGCCGGCGCCGCCATCTACAACAGCCTGGACGACATCTACGAAGCCAGGTACGCCACCGGCATCGATACGCTGCTGCCGGGCACGCAGGGCCTGGGCGACCTGGTCGCGGCCGGCAAGCTGCCGAACGACGTGCTGTTCGCGCAGGATTCGCTGCCGCAGGCGTCGGGCTACGCGTCCTTCTTCGGCGCCGACCACCTGATGAAGACCAGCTACCGCAACGGCTACCTGGCCGACCTCAAGGCCAACCCCTGCAACGCCAGCCGGGGCGCGCCGCTGGCCTGCTCGCCGGCCCAGCCGCTGCGCAAGTGGTTGCTGAGGAACGACCTGCGCACCTACATTCCGACCGCGCCGCTGTTCCTGTGCGGCGGCAACGAAGACCCGGTGGTGCCGTTCGCCAATACCGATTCCACCAACGACTACTTCAGCGCCCGCGGCATGTCCTCCAGCCTGCTGACGGTGCTGGACGTGGACGACTCGGCGCTGCTGGTCCCGTATCGCGCCACGCGCGCCGAATTCGCCACCGCCAAGCAGGTGCTGCGCCTTTCCGTGCTGGCCAGCACGGGCTCGTCGGCGGCGGCCGACAAGGCCGTCAACGACGCCTATCACGCCGGCCTGGTGGCGCCATTCTGCCTGCGTGAAGCAAGAAACTTCTTTGATACCGCACCAAGCCGGTGAAATTGATTTGATGTAAGTTGTCTCTATGAAAATACAGCCGAGCAACCGTTCTTTTTAGCCACAAATGCAGGGGGTTTTTATGTGCTCCCCTATACATTCGCGGTTAAGGCTGGCATATTAGTTGGGTTGCGAATAGCACGGCCGTTCGTATCACACTATAAAAAAATTTTTCTAGGAGACAACATGCGTCATACTAAATTTGCTCTCGCGGCAATGACTCTGGCCGTCCTTGCGGGTTGCGGCGGAACCGATCCCAAGCCTGGTGATCAGACCATCAAGAACAAGTACAGCAGCCAGGTGTCATTCGGCGACAGCCTGTCCGACGTCGGCTCCTACGCCGTCGGCACGGTAGCCCTGCTCAAGGGCGGCAAATTTACGATCAACGGCGACAACACCGCCACCGCCTCCACGCTGACCGGCAAGAACTGGACCGAACTGGTCGCCGCCCAGCTGGGCGTGGCGGCTCCGTGCGCGGCCCTCACCGGCCTGGACGGCGACGCCAGCAAGGGCTTCTCGGTACCGCAAGTGGCCCACGCCAATTGCTACGGCTACGCCCAGGGCGGCTCCCGCGTGACCAATCCTGTCGGCCCGGGCAACAAGCTGACCGGCAGCCCGCTGGGCGCGCTGACCGTCCCGGTCACCACCCAGATCGACAACCACCTGAAAGCCGTTGGCGGCAAGTTCAAGGGCGATGAAATGGTGTTCGTCATGGCCGGCGGCAACGATGCGCTGTTCAACCTGTCCAAACTGAGCGCCGACGCCACGGCGGCCGGCACCGCTGCCGGCGCCAAGGCTGGCGCTGAAGCAGGCGCCGCCGCCTACGTCACCAGCCTGGTAGGCCAGCTGGCCGCCGGCGCCACCACCCCGCAAGCCGCCGCCGCCGCCATCGGCCTGGCCGCGCAAACGGAAGCGGCCCGCAGCGGCAGCACCCAGACCAGCATCACCCAGGTCGCCATCGGCACCGCCGCCGTCCAGCCGGGCAATTCGGCGGTCGCTGCGCAAACCGTCTGGCAGCCGATGGTCGCCAAGGCCACGGCCGACGCCACCGCCGCCGGCACCGCCGCCGGCAACGCCGCCGGCGCCAAGGCGGGGGCTGACTATGCCGCCGCCCACGGTCCGGAGCTGATCACCGCGATGGCCACCGCCGGCGCCGAACTGGCCGCCCTGGTCAAGACCAAGATCATCGCCAACGGCGCCAACTACGTCACCGTCAACAACCTGCCGGACGTGGCCACCACGCCGTCGGGCCGCAGCAAGCCGGATTCGCAGGCCCTGATCAACGCCATGGTGAGCGCCTTCAACGGCGCGCTGAGCACCGGCCTGGCGTCGGAATCCAAAGTGCTGATCGTCGATGTGTTCGCCGTCAGCCACGACCAGGCCACCAATCCTGGTCCATACGGCCTGACCAATGTGTCGGAAACCGCCTGCGATCTGAGCGTTGCCAAGAACCCGTTGGCCAGCTCGCTGGTCTGCAATGGCGGCAACGTCAAGGCCGGCGACATCAGCCACTGGTCCTTCGCCGACGACGTCCACCCGACGCCATTCAACAACCTGCTGCTGGCCCGCTACGTGGCCGAGAAACTGGTCGTCAAGGGCTGGCTGTAATTCAGTCGTCGCAGGCAGCCGCCGCCTGTGGGCGGACGGCTGCCGGACTCACAACACAATAAATCAGGAGACGATATGAAGAACACGGTAAAACTGCTGGCGCTGGCCGCCGCACTGACGGTAGCCTCGGCCGCGTCGGCGCAACAAACCAAGGGCACTTGGCTGGGCACGCTGGGCATCAACAAGATCACGCCGAAAGTCGATTCGGGCGATGTCTCGGCGCCGGCGCTGCCGGGCACCAAGGCCGATGTCGGCTCGGACACCAAGCCGCGCTTCGCGATCGCCTACATGCTGACCGATAACATCGCAGCCGAGGTGGACCTGGGCCTGCCGTACAAGCACGACCTGGTCGGCGCCGGCTCCATCCAGGGCTCGGGCAAGCTGGGCACCTCGGAAGTGCTGCCGCCGACCGCCTTCATCCAGTACCGCTTCCTGCCGGCCAACTCGATGTTCCGTCCGTATGTGGGCCTGGGCATCACCTACGCGATGTTCCAGAAAGAGACCGGCTCCGGCCAGCTGACCGCGCTGCTCAACACCGGCGGCCCTGGCACCACCTTCAAGCTGGACGACAAGTGGGCCATGAGCTACCAGATCGGCGGCACCGTGAAGATCAATGAGAAATGGTTTGTCGACGCCACCGTCATCAAGACCAAGCTCAAGACCGTGGTGCACTTCTCGACCGGCCAAACCCAGGACGTGCGCCTGGATCCGCTGGCCGTCAGCGTCAGCATAGGCTACAACTTCAAAGGCTTCTAAGCCTCAACCGGAAGTAAAAAAAAACCCGCCGGCGCTGAGCGCGATCTTGAGCGCGTTCAGGCTGGCGGGGTTTTTTTACGTCTGACGTAATTACTGGAACGCCTGGATGCCAGTCTGGGCGCGGCCCAGGATCAGCGCGTGGATGTCGTGCGTACCTTCGTAGGTATTGACCACTTCCAGGTTGACCATGTGGCGGATGATGCCGAACTCGTCCGAGATGCCGTTACCGCCCAGCATATCGCGCGCGACGCGGGCGATGTCCAGCGACTTGCCGCAGGAATTACGCTTCATCATCGAGGTGATTTCCACCGCCGCCGTGCCGGCGTCCTTCATGCGGCCCAGCTGCAAACAGCCTTGCAGGCCCAGCGTGATCTCGGTCTGCATGTCGGCCAGCTTCTTCTGCACCAGCTGGTTGGCGGCCAGCGGACGGCCGAACTGGTGACGGTCCAGCACGTACTGGCGCGCGGTGTGCCAGCAGTCTTCGGCCGCGCCCAGCGCGCCCCAGGCGATGCCGTAGCGTGCCGAGTTCAGGCAGGTGAACGGACCCTTCAGGCCGCGCACGTCCGGGAAGGCGTTCTCTTCCGGGCAGAACACATTGTCCATCACGATCTCGCCGGTCACCGAAGCGCGCAGGCCGAACTTGCCGTGGATCGCAGGGGCGCTCAGGCCGGCCATGCCTTTTTCCAGCACGAAGCCGCGGATCGCGCCTTCATCGTCCTTGGCCCAGACCACGAACACGTCGGCCACCGGCGAGTTGGTGATCCACATCTTGGCGCCGCTCAGCGAGTAGCCGCCCGGCACCTTCTTGGCGCGGGTGATCATCGAACCGGGATCGGAACCGTGGTTGGGCTCGGTCAGGCCGAAGCAGCCGATCCACTCGCCGGTGGCCAGTTTCGGCAGGTATTTCTGTTTCTGCTCTTCGGTGCCGAACTCGTAGATCGGCACCATCACCAGCGACGACTGCACGCTCATCATCGAACGGTAGCCGGAATCGATGCGCTCGACTTCGCGCGCGATCAGGCCGTAGGCCACATAGTTCAGGCCGGGACCGCCGTACTGTTCCGGGATGGTCGGGCCCAGCAGGCCCAGTTCGCCCATCTCGCGGAAGATCGTGGTGTCCATCTTCTCGTGGCGGAAGGCGTCCAGAATGCGCGGGGCCAGTTTGTCCTTGCAATAGGCGGCGGCGGCGTCGCGCACCATGCGCTCGTCGTCGGTCAGTTGCTGGTCCAGCAGCAGGGGATCATCCCAGTGGAATTGGGCGCGGGCTTGGCTCATAGTGGTCTCTCATTATGAAAATTGGTGAAGGCTGCCCGCATTCTATGCCGCGGCCACCGGAACGGCTTTTCAAATGGCGACACCAATTTCCGTTTTTAGCCCAGGCTGCCGAACTGGCCGCTGTGGAAAATCAGCGGCGGGGAGGGGGAAAACTCGCACAGCTCGACCTCGCCGACGAAAATCACGTGGTCGCCTTCCGGGTAGCGGCTGCGGTTGTGGCATTCGAACCAGGCCGACGCGCCCTTGAGGATGGGCTGGCCGGTGCGGGACAGCTCGTATTCGGTGTTTTCCCACGGATCGATGCCGCGCGTGGCGAACTGCTTGGCCAGGTGCGCCTGGTCGGCCGACAACACATTGATGACGTAGTGCGAATTGCCGGTGAAGATGGGCATGCTGTTGGCCGTGGTCGCCAGGCTCCACAGCACCAGCGGCGGGTCCAGCGACACCGAATTGAAGGAACTGGCCGTCAGGCCGCGGAAGCTGCCGTCCGCCAGCCGGGTGGTGATGACGGTGACGCCGGTGGCGAACTGGCCCAGCGCCTGGCGAAAATGGCTGGTATCGAAGGGGCGCTGGTCGGCGCGGGGGGAACGAGTGTGCATGGTGGACCTGTGACTTTTCAGCCATTATGCCAAAGTTTACCGTGCGATAGCGTATTGCCTTGGTTTGCACGACAGCGAGCCGCCGAATATTTATCCACGAGAGGGCGTCGTGACTACCCAGTCCTTGCCAGACACGCATCCGGCCGGCGGCTCCTTAAGGCGATTTTTTATAGCTCGCTACACTATCGTTATAGTTGTTCTTTATTCGCTTAAGTAGTATCGGATTGTTTTTGTATTTCTCTTTTAGAATGCCAAATTGACTTTTAGCTCCCCCGCAATATTTGTCGATGTCTTTCCGTATCTGCTCTTTCTCTTCCTTGGGAAGCTCACCGTCGTATTCGCCGCCTAAATGCTCACATGCGCCAGCGTTGTAAATAAACTTCTTTACATCGTGAGGTGAGTTTTCGACAGGGAAAGCTAGCGAAGAAGTGAGGGCGAGAGGCAAAAACAAGTATCGAATTCGCATACTAATCTCCTTGATTTAACGACCATTGTTTGACCAATGTGGGAAATCTCGCCCAGGCCCGTTATATTTTTTCACGCCATAAGTCCGCGCAACTTCTATCAATTGCTTATTCATGCCGGTCCTCGGCAACGTATTGATTTTCAATATGGCGCCGCTCGCGCCCTTGATTTCGATTGTTTTTCCCCAGGAGATATTCATATCGATGGCAAGCCCTGCATTGTGTTGAGAGCGGAGGGCCGGTTTTGTCTGTAGTGTTTGTATGTCTAAAGCCGAAGTCATGTCCCTTGCAGCTTTTACGGATTCTTCTTTTGTACCGTGATCCCAGTTTATGTTCACTCCCTGCATTGAAGGAACTTTTTTCGGATCATATCCATTTTTTGCAATTCTATAGGAATAGTGCATGAGATATGATCGCTTCGGCGGTCTAAAAGTAGCATTGATTTTTACTTTAATTCCCGCCTCTTTCATTGCATAAATAAAGGCTTCCACAGCAAGACGAAAATTCCCGGACAAGTCTTTTGTATCTGCACTTCCGGGAAATTTCCTAGCCCACTGTTTTCCGCTTAGTTCCAATTCCTGATCCATTTTTCAAGCTCCCGTTGTTGCGCAAAGAACTAAAAATTACAGCGAGCTCAAGTACTGTGATTTGAGAAAAAATAACGATTTAGCCTGTCTTTGATTCCGCCTCATTGTGAGTCGGGGTTGTCATGGTCTCTGCGCTGAAGCCAAATGCAGGTGCACGCGCTGCTCGTTTGCGTTACAGTGAACCCGTGGGCATTCTTCTACGCGGGGGAGTCATGACTAGTCAGTCCGCGCCGGGCACGGCGCTCGAAACGGCCTATCTGGGCGGCGGCTGCTTCTGGTGCACCGAGGCGGTGTTCGCCCGCGTCAAGGGCGTCGTCCATGTCGAGTCCGGCTACACCGGCGGCCATCAGCCCAACCCCACCTACGAGCAAATCTGCGCCGGCGACACCGGCCACGCCGAAGTGGTGAAATTGCAATTCGATCCCGCCGTCATCGGTTTTCGCGACCTGCTGGAAATCTTCTTCACCATCCACGACCCGACCACCTTGAACCGCCAGGGCAACGACGTCGGCACCCAATACCGCTCGGTGATCTTCTACCAGTCGCCGCAGCAGGAAGCCACGGCGCGCCAGGTGATCGCGCAGATGGCCGGGGTCTGGGACGCGCCCATCGTCACCGAACTGGCGCCGGCCTCGACCTACTATCCGGCCGAGGCCTATCATCAGGACTACTTCAGCCAGCATCCGCTGCAAAGCTATTGCGCCTTCGTGGTGGCGCCCAAGGTCGCCAAGTTCAAGAGCACCTACGCGCATCGCTTAAAATAAAACAACAACTAGGGGATACGCATGAAGGTGGTGCTGGTCGACGATACCCATATCAACCTGGTGCTGATGTCGCGCCTGGTCGACAAACTGAAAGACGTGAGCACCATCAGCTTCCAGTCGGCGCGCGAGGCGCTGACCTGGTGCAACAGCCATCCCTACGACCTGCTGATCGTCGACTACATGATGCCGGACCTGAACGGCCTGGAACTGATCGCCCGGCTGGAAGCGCCGCCCGACCAGCGCCCGCCGGTGCTGATGGTCACCGCCAGCGTCGACGTCGACGTGCGCCACCGCGCGCTGGAAAACGGCGCCAGCGATTTCCTCATCAAGCCGATCGACAAGGTCGAGTTCCTGGCCCGCACCCGCAACATGCTGGCGCTGCGCAGCGCCACGCTGGGCCTGCAGCACCGCGCCAGCTGGCTGGCCGAGGAAGTGGCCAAGGCCACGGCCGAGCTGCGCGCGCGCGAGCAGGAAACCATCATGCTGCTGTGCCGCGCCTCCGAATACCGCGACCCCGAAACCGGCGCCCACATCCAGCGCATGGCGCACTACTCGCGCCTGATCGCCGAACAGCTGGGCCAGTCCGAGGAACAGCAGCAGGACGTGCTGAACGCCGCCCCCATGCACGACATCGGCAAGGTCGGCACGCCCGACCACATCCTGCTCAAGCCCGGCCGCCTGAACCCGGAGGAGATGGTCGTCATGCGCCAGCACGCCGAGATCGGCTACAACATTCTCAAGGACTGCCAGGCGCGCATGCTCAAGCTGGCGGCCGAGATCGCGCTGACCCACCACGAGCGCTACGACGGCCAGGGTTATCCGCGCGGCTTGGCCGGCGAGGCCATCCCGCTGGTGGGCCGCATCGTCGCCGTGGCCGACGTGTTCGACGCGCTGACCAGCGTGCGGCCGTACAAACAGGCCTGGAGCATGGAGGACGCGCGCCAGCACCTGCTGGACAACTGCGCCACCCATTTCGATCCGCGCTGCGTGGAGGCGCTGCTGCAGCGCTGGGACGACGTGCAGGCCATCCGCGCCCGCTTCCGCGACGAGCATGGCGGCGCCGCCGCGCTGACGGCCTGACGCGGTCATGGACCAGGACCGCCACGTCGCCCTGATACGGCAAGCGCTGCACACCTCCGACGCCCAGGAACTGGCGCGCCTGCTGGAACCGCAACTGGCCGCGCTGGCCGAGATGGAAGCGGAAGTGCTCCAGCTGCGCTCGGCCAACGCGCTGCTGCGCAAGGAGAACCGCCAGCAGCGCGGCAACGTCGGCACCTGGCGCGACAAGCGCACCGCGCGCCTGGCCGGCCTGCAGCGCGACCTGCACGCCGACCTGCAGGTGCAGCTGCGGGCGCCGTCCGAAGACCAGGCCGCCCGCGACCAGCAGGAACTGACCGAGCAGATCCTCGACCAGCTGCCCATCCCCATCTTCCTCAAGGACCGCGACGGCCGCTTCCTGCGCTTCAACAGCCGCTTCGAGGAATTCACCCAGCGCTCGCGGGCGGAGATCCTCGGCCGCACGGTCGACGAATTCGCCACGCCGCGCTGGGCCGCCGCCACCCACGAGGAAGACGAGCTGGCCTGGTCCAGCGGCCGCATGGTCACCACCGAGCGCCGCATGGCCACCTTCGATCCGCCGCTCGACGTGCTGGTCAGCCGCAAGGTCATCAACAGCGGCGGGCTGTCCTACATGCTGGGCTACTTCATCGACATCAGCGAGCAGCGCGCCGCCCGCGCCGCCATGCAGCACGCGGTCGAATCGGCCGAGGCGGCCAGCCGCGCCAAGAGCGAATTCCTGGCCAATATGAGCCACGAAATCCGCACGCCGATGAACGGCATCCTCGGCATGACCGAGCTGGTGCTGGAGTCCGACATCGACGCCCACCAGCGCGCCGACCTGATGCTGGTGAAAGCCTCGGCCGACGCGCTGCTGCACATCGTCGACGACATCCTGGATTTCTCCAAGATCGAAGCGGGCAAGCTGGACATCGAGGAAGTGCCGTTCGACCTGCGCCAGCTGGTCGGCGACACGCTGCGCGCCATGAGCCTGCGGGCCCGCCAGAAAGGGCTGGCGCTGGCGGCCGAGATTCCGCCGGAGCTGCCGCGCATCATGAAGGGCGATCCGGGCCGCCTGCGCCAGGTGCTGCTCAACCTGGTGGGCAACGCCATCAAGTTCACCGGCGAGGGCGGCGTGACGGTGCAACTGTCGATCGCCGCCGAGCACGACGACCGCAGCGAGATCGTGTTCGCCGTGCGCGACACCGGCATCGGCGTGCCGCCGGAAAAACAGCACATGATCTTCGAAGCCTTCGCCCAGGTCGACGGCTCGACCACGCGCGAGTACGGCGGCACCGGCCTCGGGCTGGCGATCTGCCGCCGGCTGGTGATCCTGATGCAGGGCCGCATCGAAGTCCACAGCGCGCCAGGGCAGGGCAGCGTGTTCAGCTTCACCGTGCCCCTGCTGCATACAGGCGTGGCGCAGGCCGCGCCCCTGCCGCCGCTGGCCGTGCTGGCGCCGGGACAAAACCTGAACCGCAGTGCCCACGACGAAGGCCTGCTGGTGGGCGTCGGCGATCTTCCACCAACCGTGCCGGCGTCTGCGCGCGGCGGCCTGCGCGTGCTGCTGGCCGAGGACAACCCGGTCAACCAGCGGCTGGCGATGCGGCTGCTGGAAAAGCTGGGCCACCGCGTCACGCTGGTCGACAGCGGCTTGGCCGTGCTGGACCGCGCCGGCCAGGGCGAGTACGACCTGATCCTGATGGACGTGCAGATGCCCGGCCTGGACGGCCTGGCCGCCACCCGCCAGATCCGCCTGCGCGAATCGGCGCAGGGCGGCCACGTGCCGATTATCGCGATGACCGCACGCGCCATGACCGGCGACCGCGAGCGCTGCCTGGACGCCGGCATGGACGACTACCTGGCCAAGCCGGTCGACAGCCAGCAGCTGCGCGAGATGCTGCTGCGCTACCAGCCGGACAGCGGCCAGCAGCTGCTGGACTGGCGCGGCGCGCTGCAAAGGCTGGACGGCGACGCCGAACTGCTGCTGGAACTGGCAGCGCTGTTCCTGCACGACGGCCCGCAGCTGTGGCAGGACCTGTGCACGGCGCTGGCCTCGGGCGACCTGCAGCGCAGCATGCGCGCGGCGCACAGCCTGAAGGGCGTGCTGGTCAACTTCGGCGCGGCGCGCGCGGTGGCGCTGGCCGAGCAGCTGTCGGCCGCGCTGCACGCCGGCCAGTCGTGGCAGCTGGCGTCGGGGCGGCTGGAGCCGGCCTTGCAGCAAGTCTACGTGGCGCTGAAGGACTTGATAGCCGGCGGCATCGACGCCATGGCCGCGCCACCGTCCTCCTGAAGCAGCGAGAACGACGGCACGCCGTCATCGGTCAGCGCATAGTGCGCGCCGGCGCCGGCCGGCTGCGGATACATGTGCCGGCGCGACCACGGCAGCGCCGCGCTGCGTTGGCCCGCCTTGCGGCCGACGATCTGGTACAGGCTGATCAAATCCTGCTCGAAGGCGTAGCTGCAGCCGGCCAGGTAGACGTGCCAGATGCGGTAGCGCTTGTCGCCCGCCAGCGCCTGCACGCGTTCCGTGTTGGCCTCGAAATTGTCGGTCCAGATGGCGCAGGTGCGGGCGTAGTGGCGGCGCAGGTTTTCCACGTCCGACACTTCCAGCTTGCCCTGCTGCATAGCCTTCAGCACATGGCCGATGTGCGCCAGCTCGCCTTGCGGGAACACGTATTTGTCGATGAAGGCGCCGCCGCCGTAGGGCGTCTCGCCGTTGTCCGGATCGGTGGTGGTGATGCCGTGGTTCATCACCACGCCGTCCGGCGCCAGCAGCTTGTGGATGGTGGCGAAATACTCGCTCAGGTGCTTGACGCCCACATGCTCGAACATGCCGACGCTGGTGATGCGGTCGAACTGGCCGCGCACGTCGCGGTAGTCCTGCAGGCGGATCTCGACCAGGTGCTCCAGCCCGGCGCGCCGCACGCGCTCCTTGGCCAGCTCATACTGGTTTTCCGACAGCGTGATGCCGACGCAGCGGGCCTGGTACTGCTGCGCCGCCCGTATCACCAGCGCGCCCCAGCCGCAGCCGATGTCGAGCAGCGTCTGGTTCGGCTTGAGCTCGATCTTGCGCAGGATGTGGGCTATCTTCTTGGCCTGGGCGCTGGCCAGGTCCTCGTCGCCGTCCTCGAAGTAGGCGCAGGAATACACCATGGCCGGATCGAGGAATTGCTGGTAGAACTCGTTGGAGACATCGTAGTGGTAGCGGATCGCCTCGGCGTCCCGCTGCTTGCTGTGGCCCATGCTGCGCACGATGCGGGCGAACTTGCCCTCGGCCTTGAGCGTGGTGCGCGCCAGCGCGTTGACGATGGCGATCATGTCGTGCGCGCGGCCCTTGACCTCGATCGCGCCCTCGACATAGGCCGCGCCCAGGTTGGACAGCGACGGCGTCAGCAGATAGCGCGCCGCCGACACATTGGGCAGGCGTATCGTCACGCGCGGCGCCTCGGTGGAAAAGTCGACGTGCTGGCCGTTCCACAATTCGATGCGCAGCGGCAGCGCGATTTGCTGGCGGATGCCGGCGATCCAGCTACTGAGACGGTTTTGTACGAACACGATCACACCTCCGAGTCCAGAAACGAAAAGACCACCGCAAGCGATGGTCTGGTGTTCCGCGAGGGGGCGCTGTGCTTACGGCTGCAGGCGCTCCTTCACCCAGCTTCCATCTGCCTGTTTCAGATACACGATCCGGTCATGGAAGCGCGAACGGCGTCCCTGCCAGAACTCGATGCGCACCGGATCGAGGCGATAGCCGCCCCAGTTTTCCGGCCGCACCGGATGCTCGCCGCCGACCGCGGCGGCGGCATCGTAATTGGTTTCCATCTGTTCCCGGCTGGCGATGCGCGCGCTTTGCTGCGAGGCGATCGCCGCGATCTGGCTCTTCACCGGCCGGCTGTAAAAGTACTTGTCGCTGTCCTCGGCGGAGGTCTTGACGACCTTGCCTTCTATCCGTACCTGGCGTTCCAACTCGCTCCAAAAGAATAGCAGCGCGGCGTGCGGGTTGTCGCCCAGTTGGCGGCCCTTCTGGCTGCCGTAGTTGGTGTACCAGGTGAAGCCGCGCGCGTCGTACTGCTTGATCAGCATGATGCGCGAACTGGGCTTGCCTTGCGCGTCCACCGTGGCCACGCTCATCGCGTTCGGTTCGTTGACCTTGGCGTGCAGGGCTTCTTCAAACCATTTGCCGAACTGGGCGATCGGATCGTCCAGCACGTCCTGTTCCGTCAAACTGGCGCGGCCGTAATCGAGGCGCAGATCGGCCAGCACCACGCCGTCGGCCACCGCGTCGGACACCGCCACTTGCTGCTGCTCGGGCACCTGGCTTTGCGGCAGGTCGGGCGTGATGCCGCGCCGCACCTGCATCGCGCTGCCCAACTGCGCCATCTGCTCCGGGCTGAACAAACGCTTGGCCATCGGCGCGATATTGGTTTCCTCGGTCACCATGTGGGCGGCGTAGCTGTCGCAGAAACGCTGCACCAGCTCGGCCGACAGCGCGTTATTTTGTCCGTTGGCGATTTGTTCAAGTTGCGAATTAATTATATGCCAGTCTTGGTCCATTTGCTGGTGGTCGGCCAGGATGCCGGGCACCAGTGCGGCCAGCAGCAGGGCGTCGGCGTCGCGCGCGGTGGCCTGCAGCATCGGCACCAGGTTTTGTTCCTCGTCGTCGTGGTGCAGCGGGGCCGCCTTGTTGAAATATTTCTGCACCGCCTGGGCGGCTTGTTGCGCGTCGGCGTCGGCGCCGTGGGCGGGCAGGTGGTCCAGCAGTTTCTGCAGGGTCTCCAGCTGCTTGCGTATGCGGTCGTGGCAATGTTTCAAGACTGCTATCGGTTGACTGAAGTCGGGGGCGGTGTCGTGCAGGGAAATGCTCATGGGAGGGCGCTCTGGCTGGGTGGGAAAGTCATTCTAAAATAATTTTTGCCGCAGCGTCCGTTAAAATGTCGGCATGAACTCCATAGCACCTACCCAATTCGACGATGTCGACTTCGAACGCCGCTTCGGCGGCATCGCCCGCCTCTATGGCGAGCGCGCGCTGGCGCGCTTCCGCAGCGCCCACGTGTGCGTGGTCGGCACCGGCGGCGTCGGCTCCTGGATCGTCGAGGCGCTGGCCCGCAGCGCCATCGGCCAGCTGACCCTGATTGATCTGGACAACGTCGCCGAGTCCAATATCAACCGCCAGATCCAAGCCCTGGGCAGCACCGTCGGCCAGGCCAAGATCAGCGCGCTGGCCGAGCGCATCGCCGACATCAACCCGTTCTGCAAGGTCAACCAGATCGAGGACTTCGTCACGCCGGACAACCTGGAGCAGATGCTGGGCGCCGGCCACTACGATTTCGTGGTCGACGCCATCGACGACGTCAAGGCCAAGGCCGCGATGATCGCCTGGTGCCGCCAGCACGCCATGCCGATGATACTGATCGGCAGCGCCGGCGGCCAGACCGACCCGACCCAGATCGCCGTGCGCGACCTGGCCCGCACCGAACAGGAGCCGCTGCTGAAAAAAGTGCGCAAGGTGCTGCGCACCCAGTACGGCTACCCGCGCGGCGAAAAGACCAAGTTCCAGGTCGACGCGGTGTTCTCGATGGAGCCGCTGAAGTTCCCGGAGCCGGCCGACGTGTGCGCGGTGGACGGCGACGAGCGCACCGGCGGCGTCACCGGCCTCAATTGCGCCGGCTTCGGTTCGGCCATGGTGGTCACCGCCACCTTCGGCATGGTGGCCGCCAGCCAGGTGTTGCGCCGCCTGGCCGACAGCGTGCCACCAGCGGTGGCGCCGGCCGAAACGATTTAGATTTTATCCAGCTGACGATGCGGGTTTGCTATCATGGTGCGCGCTGGCACGGGGACCGTGCTATCCACAGACCACATCGAAAGAATAAAACCATGACGCGTAGTTCCGTATTAGTAGCCATGTTGTGCGCGCTGGCGGCCTCCGTGGCCCAGGCGCAGACCCCGACCGCGCCGGCGGCTCCAGCCACCCCTGCCGATGTGCCGCCGCCGCCACCGATGGTGGTGGGTTCGGCCACGCCCGGCCCGGCCGCCGAACAGCTGATCGTCACCGACAGCAAGATCGGCACCGGCAAGGAAGCGACCACCGGCTCCACCGTCTACATGCACTACTCGGGCTGGCTGTACCGTCCGCTGGCCAAGGCCATGCATGGCAAGCTGTTCGATTCCTCGATCCCGCGCGGCGAACCGCTGGAGTTCGTGCTGGGTGCCGGCCGCGTCATCAAGGGCTGGGACCAGGGCATCCAGGGCATGAAAGTGGGCGGCAAGCGCACGCTGATTATTCCGTCGGAACTGGCCTATGGCTCACGGCCGTCGGCAGGCAGCGGCATTCCGCCGAATTCCGCGCTGATCTTCGATGTCGAACTGATGGACGTGAAATAAAGGCGTAGACTGGAACCTCCGTCCCACCCCGGAGGTTCCAGATGAAGATAGCCAACGACGTCACCGAACTGATAGGCCGCACCCCGCTGGTGCGGCTCAATCGCCTGGCCAAGGGCAGCACCGCCCAGGTACTGGCCAAGCTCGAATACTGCAACCCGGCCCATAGCGTGAAAGACCGCATCGGCCTGTCCATGATCGAAGCGGCCGAAGCGGCCGGCCAGATCCGTCCCGACACCGTCATCCTCGAACCGACCAGCGGCAACACCGGCATCGCGCTGGCGATGGTGTGCGCCGCGCGCGGCTACCGCTGCACGCTGGTCATGCCCGACACCATGAGCCGCGAGCGCCGCATGCTGCTGCGCGCCTATGGCGCCGAGCTGGTGCTCACGCCCGGCGCCGAGGGCATGCTGGGCGCGATCCGCACGGCTGAGGAGATGGCCGAGCGCGATCCGCGCTACCTGATGCCGCAGCAGTTCAACAATCCCGCCAATCCCGATGTGCACCGCCGCACCACGGCCGAGGAAATCTGGGCCGACACCGACGGCCGCGTCGACATCCTGGTGGCCGGCGTCGGCACCGGCGGCACGATCACCGGGGTGGGCGAGGTGATCAAGGCGCGCAAGCCGGAGTTCCGCTGCATCGCGGTGGAGCCGGAAGCGTCGCCGATGCTGGCCAAGGGCATCAAGGGACCGCACCCGATCCAGGGCATAGGCGCGGGCTTCGTGCCGGCCGTGCTCAATACCAAGGTGTACGACGAGATCATCGGCGTGAAGAACGACGACGCGTTCGCGACCGCGCGCTTGGCGGCCAGCCAGGAGGGGCTGCTGGTGGGGATCTCCTCCGGCGCCGCGCTGTGGGCGGCGTTGCAGGTGGCGCGGCGGCCGGAGAATGCGGACAAGATCATCGTGACGATCATCCCGTCCTTTGGCGAGCGCTATCTGAGCACGGCGCTGTACGCCAATCTGGCGGATTAGACGCGCTTAGTGCGGCTGCTCCTGCAGGCTGCACTCGTGCGCGGTGGTGCCCAGCCGCACTTGCAGCGTGCTGTGGTTGATGGAGAATTCCTCCTTCAGCTGCGCGCTGATGGCGTCCATCGCGGCGTCGCCCGGATGGCCGGCCGGCGTCACCAGCTGCGCCGTCAGCGCGTTCTCGGTGGTGCTCATCGACCAGATGTGCAGGTCGTGCACGTCCGTCACGCCGGGCTGGGCGCGCAGGAATTGTTCGACGTCGGCGTGGTCCAGGTTGTCCGGCACGGCGGCCAGCATCATGCGCATTGATTGCTTCAGCAGCGACCAGGTGCTCCAGACGATGATGGCGACGATGATCATGCTGACCAGCGGGTCCAGCCAGTTCCAGCCGGAGTAGCGCACGATCACGCCGGCCACCAGCACGCCCAGCGAGATGGCGGCATCGGCCGCCATATGCAGATAGGCGCCGCGGATGTTGATGTCGTCCTTGCTGCCGGACATGAACAACCACGCCGAGAAGCCGTTGACCAGGATGCCCACGCCAGCCACCACCGAGACGGTCAGGCCGGCCACGGGTTCCGGGTGCACCAGTTGCTGCACCGCTTCCCAGGCGATGCCGCCGCAGGCCGCCATCAGCAGCATGGAATTGAACAACGCCGCCAGCATCGAGGTGCTGCGCAGGCCGTAGGTGTAGCGGCCGTTCGGCGTGCGCTTGGCCAGGATGGCCGCGCCCCAGGCCAGCATCAGGCCCAGCACGTCGGACAGGTTGTGGCCGGCGTCGGCCATCAGCGCGGTGGAGTTGGCCAGGAAGCCGTAGAAGAATTCGATCGCCACGAACACCGTGTTGAGCACGATGGCGATGGCGAAGGCGCGGCCCATGGTGTTCGGGTCGCCGTGGTGGTGATGGTGGCCGCCGTGGCCGTGGCCGTGATCGTGGTCGTGGCTGCACGCCTTGGCCTTGGCCGGCGCGTGGTCATGGCCGTGGTCGTGGTCATGGTGGTCGTGGTCGTGATGGTCGTGGTGCTTGCTCATGCTTCGTTCCCGTTGGAAGGTTCGGCGATATGTTCGAGCATATCGTTGAGTACGCCGCTGATGTGGGCGTCGGCGGCGGAATAGAACACTTGTTTGCCCTGGCGCTCAGACTTGACGATGCGCGCCGCGCGCAGCAAACGCAAGTGGTGGCTGACCAGCGAACTGCTCAGCTCCAACGAGGAGGCGATGTCGCTGACGGCGATCGGCGCCGTCACGCAGGCCAGCACGATGCGCAGGCGCGTCGGATCGCCCAGCAGATGGAACAGATCGGCCAACTGGGCAATCGCGGGATCGCAAACGGAATAGTCGTGTTGGCAACTCATAATGCTAACAAGTGAATAGGTGTTCACATGTTAGCATGGAACTGCGGTCCAGGCTACTGGCCGAGTTGCACCACCGCCTTGCCCAGGCCGGCGCCGGCGTCGAGGTAGCGGTGGGCTTGCGCGATGTCGTCAAAGGCAAACACCTCGGCGGGACGGGCGTGGTACTGGCCCAGTTCCACCCGCTCGACGATGTCCTGCAAGGGCACCCGGTCCAGCTCGAACCCTGGCGTGCCAAACGCGAAGCTGCCGAAAAAGCTCAGCTGTACGCGCGGCGGCAGGTGCTGCAGCGGCAGGAAATTGCCGAGCGCTTCCAGCCCGCCGAGGAAGCCCGCCTGGCAAACGCGGCCCTGCCGCGCCGCCAGCGCCAGCGAATCGAGCAGGGTGGTGTTGCCGATCAGGTCGAGCACCGCGTCGACGCCCCCGGGCGCAATCGCGCGCACGGCGTCCGCCACGCTGGGCCGCTCTTCGACGATGTCGCGCGCGCCGTTCTTCTTCAGCACGCTTTCGAGCAGTGCCGGGCGGCGCGTGGTGGCGATCACCCGCGCCCCCAGGTGAGCCGCGATATTGCTGGCCGCCTGGCCCAGCGCGGAGCTGGCGCCGCGTATCAGCAAGGTCTGTCCGGGCCGCAGTTCGAGGTTGTCGTGCAGGCAGGCCCAGGCGGTCGCATACGATTCCGGGATGGCGGCCAGCTCGGCCCACGGCAACGACGAGCGCAGCGGCACAACGTTGCTGGCGGGGACGCATACATACTCGGCATAGCTGCCATTGATGCTGCGGCCCATGCCGCCCATGATGGCGGCGACCTTCTGGCCCGGCCGCAAATCGGTGCCGGGCGCGCCGGCCACCTCGCCGACGCACTCGATGCCCGTCACCCTGGCGACCTCGCCCCACAGGCCGCGCCGCATATAGCTCTCCGCGCGGTTGAGGCCAAACGCCCTGACGCGGATCAGCACCTGGCCGTCGGCCGGCGCTGGTGTGGGCAGCTGTATCAGTTGCAATTGTTCTGGACCGCCGAACTGGGCGATGTGGATGGCGCGCATGAGGCTTCTCCTGTTGATGTGGGAAGCACCACTGTAGGCAAGAACACATTCGGATAAAATTGAATAATTCCATCCATCTTTGTAGGATTTATGAACTCTGTCGGTTTTACCCTGCACGAGTTGGCATGTTTCCTGGCCGTGGCCGAGCTGGGCAGCTTCCAAAAGGCGGCGGTGCGCCTGCACCGTTCCCATCCCAGCGTGTTTGCCGCGATTGCCAGCCTGGAGCGGCAATTGGGGCTGGCGCTGCTGGACCGCAGCGGCTATCGCGTTGCCGTGTCCGCCGCCGGGCAGGCCTTCGTCGAACAGGCCCGGCAGCTGCTCGACAGCGCCCGCCAGATGGAAACGCAAGCCCGGCAGATCGCGCAGGGCGAGGAGGTCAAGCTGTCCGTGGTGATCGGCGACCTGTGTCCCTTGCCGGCCACCTTGCGCCTGCTGCGGCAGTTTTTTGCCCAGTGTCCGGCGACCCGCCTGGACCTGCATTTCGAAGCCCTGTCCGGGCCGTGGGAGCGGCTGCACAGCGGCGAGGCCGACCTGATCTTCCACCACCTCGAGCAGGCCGACATGCGCTTCGAGGCGCGGCCGTGGCGGCGCGTCAGGCTGGTGCCGGTGGTCGCGCCCGGCTTCCTGGCGTTCCCGCTGGACGCCGCCATCACGCCCGAGATGATGCGCCCCTACGTGCAATGCATGATCCGCGACAGCGCGCGCGACGGCCCGCCGCGCGACTACTTCGTGGTGGACGGCGCGCGCCGCTGCACCGTCGCCGACCAGTTCATGAAGCGCGAAGTGATCTTGCAGGGCATGGGCTGGGGCCACATGCCAGGCTACCTGGTGGACGAGGACCTGGCGCAGGGGAGGCTGCTGTCGATCGCCGGACATCATTTCCGCGAAAGCGAGCTGGAGCTGGTGATCGCCCGCCGCCGCGACATCGCCCACGGCCCGGTCGCCACGCGGCTGTGGGAGCATCTGCTGGCCGGCCTGGCCTAGGCGCCGCTCCCGTCCCGGCCTTGGCGGATGCTGGACACGATGATTTCTTCGTACAGCTGGTACTGGCCGCCCGGCAGCACCGGCCGCAGCGTTTCCAGGCTTTTCTCCGCGCCGAACAAGCGTTCGACCACCCAGCCGACCAGATACATGGCGGCCAGGCAGCCGCCGGCCGTCGCCACGTTGTCGACGCTCATGAACGGCCGCTCGTCCGGCTCCACGCCGGCCGCGCGCAACGCGCCGCGCGCCTCGGGATGGGTGGCGGCCCGTCGGCCCGGCAGCAAGCCCAGTTGCGCCAGGATGAAGGAACCCCCGCAGATGGAGCCGATCAGCTGCCGCGCCGGGTCCAGCTGAAACGCGCCCATGAAGTCCGGGTCCGCCAGCGCCGCCGGCACGCCTTCCTTGCCGCTGGCGAACAGCACCACGTCGGCCTGGTTGGCCTCGGCCAGCGCGCCGTGCGTGTCCACCAGCAGGCCGTGCGCCGACCGCAGCCGGCCTTGCTTGCCGACGATGCGCACGCGCCAGTCGTGGCGATTGCGGCCGAGGATGTCCCACATCAAAAACAGGTCGATGTCGGTGAAGTTGTCGAAGGCGACGAGGGCGATGGTCTTCATTGCGGCTCCATGAGCGAAGGTAGGAAGCCGCAGTCTAGCCACGCCGGTGCTACCATACACAGTCTGTATGTTTTCGGAGTGAGACCAGTGTTGACGCGTGACCATTGGATTGCAGCGGGCTTCGACGCCCTGGACCATGACGGCGATGCCGGCATCTCGGCCGAGCGCCTGGCGCGCCGCCTGAACGTGACGCGCGGTTCGTTCTACCACCATTTCCGCAGCCGCAACGATTTCGTCCACGCCTTGCTGGCCGCGTGGGAGGCGGACTACGCCGACCGCATGCTGGCCCACGCCGCCGCCGGCCGCAGCCTGGAAGAGGTGCTGGAACGCTACCTGGCGATCGCCGCCGAAAAACAACCGGGCCGCGAAACCGCGATCCGCGCGTGGGCCCGCCACGACCCGCTGGTGGCCGCCTACCAGCAGCGCGTCGACCAAACCCGGCTGACGTTCGCCATCAACGCCTGCCGCACCCGCACCGACGCCTCGGTCGATGCGGACCTGGTGGGCCGCCTGGCGCACTTGTGCCTGATCGGCGGCCAGGAATCCGGCGACCGCATGCAGCCGTCCGCGTTTGCGCGGCGCGTGCAGGACGCCTTGACCCTGCTGGGCAAATCGCCCTTCCTCCATCGTGCCTAAGCCCGCGCCGGACCTGGACCTGCTGGAACGCTGGCTGGCCGGATGGAGCCTGGCGCGCGGCCTGCCGCTGCCGCGGCGCGACGGCGGCGGGCTGGTCGTCGAGGTCGGCTGGCCGCAGCAGCTGCGCCGCCACGTGTTCCTCGATGCGGGGTCGGCATTGCAAGCTTGCGCGGCGCGCATCGAACAAGCCGGCATCTACCTGAAGGCGGCGGTCGACACGGATACCCTGCGACGCGCGCTGCCGGCCCGCTGGACGATAGAGCAGGCCCGCTATCTGATGCAGCGCTCCGGCCCGATGGCCGGGTGGGCAGCGGCGCCAGCCGGCTACACGCTGCAAACATCGATGGAATATGGCGCGCATGTGGTGCGCTACGTCGACGCCAACGGCCGGACGGCGGCGCAGGGCGGCGTGGTGCTCAACGCTGGATGTGCGGTGTTCGACCGCATCGAAACGATGGAAGGGCACCGCCGCAAGGGATTGGCCAGCGCCGTGATGGCCGCGCTGGACACACAGGCCGGCGACGCCGAACGCCTGCTGGTGGCGACCGAGGCCGGCCGCGCGCTGTACGCCAGCCTGGGCTGGCAAGTGCTGGCGCCGTACTCGACGGCCGTGCTGGCCGGCGGCTGATCGCGACTCAGGTATGCGGCGCTTCCTTGGCGGACTTGGCCAGGTTGTTGCGCAGTTCCTGCAGGTTGCCGTCGGTGCTGGAGTAGGCGCTGATCATCTGCGACAGCACGCGGTAGACGGCCTTGGGATCGCCTTCGCCCATCTGTATGTCGCTGATCGTGTTCAGCATGCCCGCGCCATTGAGGAAGTTGTTGCCGCCGCTGCTGCTGATCGATTGCACGTCGCGCATGTTGGCGTAGATGCCGGAGTAGCGCTCCAGCTGTTGCTGCGGCATCCAGCTGACCGCCTGGCTGGCGACGGCCACTTCCCACGCTTCGCGGCGCAATGACGGCGACATGATACTGAGTCCCAGCTTGTGCTGTTGCGTCACCTGCTTGATCAGGAGCTGGCCGTCGACCTTGTCCTTGATGCCGGCCAGCAGCTGCTCTTGCGCCGCCATGATCTTTTTCAGCTGATCGTTGTTGTGGTTCAGCGCCTCGTCCAGCTCATGGACATTGGTCTGGATTTCGGCGTCGATCTTGACGGCGGCTTCATGCGCCAGTTGGCGGTGGTGCAGCGTCTGCACGCCATGCTCCAGCGCCAGCGCGGTCGCGATACTGATCACGATCATCAAATATTCGCCACCGAATTCCTTCAGGGTCTTGGCTTTGGGGACTTCAAAGTGCATGCATCTTCCTTATTTTTGCAGTTCGGCCTGTAGCTGCTCCCGCACTTTCGGGTCCAGCTTCTGGATCGCCTTGTTCAGTTTGTCGGCGCTGGCCAGCGCCGCGCTTTGTTCGGCCGTCAGCCCCGGCTTGGAGAAGGCCGCCTGGCCGCCGAGCACCAGCAGCGCGCTGAGCACGGCGACGCCGGCGGCCGCGCCCAGCAGCCGCAGCTCGCGCGCCGTGATGGCCGGCGCCTGGGTGGCGATCAGCCGCACCGGGCCGGCGGCGGGCGCCGGCGCGTAGGCCGATGGCGGGTCGCCGGCCACCGCCGCAACCGCCGCCGGCTCATTGGTGGCGTCCAGCACCAGCGGCTTGCGGGGCGCGTCGTGCTGCGCGCCCAGGCCGCCGGCAGCCCTGGCATGTTGCACCAGTTCCTGCGAGGCGGCGTCGATCAGCGCGATGTGGCGTTCGACCGTCTCGGCCAGCACCGCCTCGTTCAGCGCCACCAGCGCGAACACCGGATCGTCGATGTCGATCCTGACGCCGGTTTTTTCAAAGACCAGACTGCGCAGCTTCTGCTGATCCATGGCGGCTTACCACTCCACTTTGTCGAGTTGCTCGAACAGGTCGCGGAACACCACCTTGATGCGCTGCTTTTCCATCAGGTTGAACTTGTCGCTTTCCTTGACTTCCTGGGCGGTCAGGCGGGCCGTGTTCATCTTCTTGATGTCGGCGCCGAAGGTGTCGGCGTTGCGCGCCGACAGTACGATGCGGCCCTTCACGCGCGACGAGTTGTCGGCATAGGTCTGCGATTCGGTGAACTGTTTGCCGGACGCCGATTGCAGCAGGCCGAAGTGCTCGTTCTCCCACAGCACCAGCGGCACCTTGGTCGATTTGGCGGTGGAGACGAAGCCCATGGCGGTGTCGTGCAGCGTGTCGCCGCCGCCGACGATGGTGTGGATGTAGACCTTGCGGCCAGACTCTTCCAGCAGCGAGAAGCAGTCGTTCTCGATCAGGTAGCCCATCAAAGGGGAGAAGGTGTTGGCGCCGTTGTCGATGACGCAGTTGCCGTCCTCTTCCAGGATATCGATCATCAGCGCGTCGAAGCGCTTGGGGTCGATGGTGCGGCTGTCGGTCATCACTGGCACATGCTTGACGTCCATCGCCTTGTAGCGCGAGAAGGTCGCGTTCTCCTGGTCGGTGTCGTAGCAGCGCAGCGGCTGCTGCCCTTCCGTCACATCCTTGCCCGTGATCCACTGCGCCAGGATGGTCGACACCAAGGTCTTGCCGATGCCGCCTTTACCTTGGAGAATAAAATGTACCGAATTTTGCATCAATTACTCCAGAATCGCTCGAATGCGTCGAGAGTAATTGTTTTGTGGCGGGATGGCAACCGCCAGCCCGCATTCAGTCTATAAACCGTAGCAGACCCTGCAACGCATGGATGACGGTCTGCTCGCGCACCGCCTTGCGGTCGCCGGCAAACACCAGCCGCTCGGTGTGCACGGTGTCGCCGTTGGCCCAGCCGAAGCACACGGTGCCGACCGGCTTGCCCGGCACGGCGCCGGTGGGGCCGGCGATCCCGGTGGTCGAGACCGCCAAATGGGCGTTGCTGGCACCGAGCGCGCCGCTCGCCATGGCCGCCGCCACCTCTTCGGACACGCTGCCCATCTGCGCGATCAGCGCGGCCGACACGTCCAGCATTTCGGTCTTGGAGGCGTTGGAATAGGTGACGAAGCCGCAATCGAACCAGGCGGTCGAGCCGGCGATCTCGGTGATGGCCTGGGCCACGCCGCCGCCGGTGCACGATTCGGCCGTGGCCAGGATCAGGCCCTTCGCTTGCAGGGACTTGCCGACTTGCGCGGCCAGGTCGAGGATGGTGTCGCTGTTCGAATGCATGGAGTTCTCCTTCTGTTGCGGCAATCTGCGGGCTGGCTTCCACTGTACCATGCAGCTCGCAATCGATGCCAGTGCCGCGCCGCTGCTTTGCCTGAACAGCAACATGCCAGAAAACATTAGACCGCCGATTTGAACTTGCGTACACTCAGAGGATAGCCCGGTCGCCGCTGCCCAGACACCGCAGTCGTGCGCCGCCCATAGGGCAAACTGTTAAGCTTGCTCAGGTACAGGAAGCGGTCCGAACCGGCCATGATGCCGGCTCATCGGGGACCGCACGGAGGCGCATCCCATGATCAGCCAGACCGACATCTTCAACGCCAGCATCCTGATCGTCGACGATCAGCCGGTGAACGTGGAATTGCTGGAGTTCGTGCTCAAGTCCACCGGCTACACCGCCGTCAGCTCCACCACCGATCCGTATGTGGTGGCCGGCCGGCACGCCGAACACCAGTACGACCTGATCATCCTCGACCTGCAGATGCCGGGCATGACCGGCTTCGACGTGATGGAGGCGATCCGCCCGCTGGAAACCGAGGCCTGGCTGCCGGTGCTGGTGGTCACCGCCCAGCCCGACCACAAGATCAAGGCGCTGGAACTGGGGGCGCGCGATTTCGTCAGCAAGCCCTTCGACCCGGTCGAGGTGCTGACGCGCATCCGCAACATGCTGGAAGTGCGCCTGCTGCACCGCGAAACGCGCGGCTACAACACGCTGCTGGAACAGACCGTGCGCGAGCGCACCGCCGAGCTGCAACGCTTCCGCAGCGCCATGGACGCCACTACCGACGCCATCTTCCTGCTGGACGCGGGCAGCGCCGAGCTGGTCGACGTCAACGACGGCGCCTGCCGCATGCTGGGCTATCCGCGCAGTGAGATGCTGGGCCAGACCGCCAGCCGCATCGGCCTGGGCGCGCCGGCCGCGCTATGCGAGCAGGCCGAGCGCTTGATCGCTTTCGCCGCCGCCCTCGGCCCGGCGCGCGCGCCCGAGCTGCTGGAGCTGGATCTGATGCGGCGTGACCTGATCGCGGTGCCGGTGGAACTGTACTGGCAGCTGTTGCAGCGTGCCGGCCAGCCGACCATCCTGCTGGGCGTGGCGCGCGACATCAGCGAGCGCCGCCAGGCCGAGGAGCTGTTGCAGCACATGGCCCACTACGACAGCCTGACCGGCCTGCCCAACCGCACGCTGTTCTTCCAGACGCTGGCCGACGCCATCGCGCTGGCGCAGGAAAAGGCGTGGCGCATCGTGGTGCTGTTCATCGCGCTGGACCGCTTCAAGAACATCAACGATTCGCTGGGCGCGGCGCTGGGCGACGAGCTGCTGCGCCAGTTCAGCAACCGGCTGGTGCAGTGCGTGCGCATCCGCGACACCGTCGGCCGCATGGGCGGCGACGAGTTCGCGCTGATCCTGACCATGACGCGCGACCAGCAGGACGCGGTGCATATGGCCAACGAAGTGCGCGAGGCGCTGCGCCTGCCGTTCGACCTGGACGGCCATCCGGCCGCGCTCAGCGCCAGCATCGGCATCGCCATGTACCCGGACGACGCCACCGATCCGCACACCCTGGTCAAGTACGCCGACACCGCGATGGAGCGCGCCAAGCAGGCCGGGCGCGACGGCTACCGCTTCTTCACCGCCGGCATGAACGTGCAGGTGCTGGCGCGGCTGGACATGGAGCTGGCGCTGCGCCGCGCGCTCGAGCACAACGAACTGCTGCTGCACTACCAGCCCAAGGTCAACCTGCACACCGGCGAGATCGCCGGCGCCGAGGCGCTGCTGCGCTGGCAGCGGCCCGGCTGCGGCCTGGTGTATCCGGCCGAGTTCGTGCCGGTGCTGGAAGATACCGGCCTGATCGTGCGGGTCGGCGCCTGGATCATCGACGCCGCCTGCCGCCAGATCGGCGCCTGGCTGCGCAGCGACGTCGGGCCGGTGCGGGTGGCGGTCAACGTCGCCAGCCGCCAGTTCGCCGAGGGCGACCTGGAGCTGATGGTGCGCAGCGCGCTGCTGCGCCACGACGTCCCGCCCGAGCTGCTGGAGCTGGAGCTGACCGAGACCGCGCTGATGACCAACACCGAGCGCACCATCAGCGTGTTGAGCGCCCTGAAGGCGCTGGGCGTGAAGGTGGCGATCGACGATTTCGGCACCGGTTATTCATCGCTGGCCTACCTGCAGCGCTTCCCGATCGACAAGCTGAAGATCGACATCGCCTTCGTGCGCGACATCACCACCAATCCCAACGACGCCGCCATCGCCCAGGCCATCATCAGCATGGCGCACAGCCTGAAGCTGCGGGTGATCGCCGAGGGGGTGGAGACGCGCGCCCAGCTGGAATACCTGCGGCGCAGCCGCTGCGACGAGATCCAGGGTTACTACTTCAGCCGGCCGGTGGCGCCGCTGGAGATGGGCGCGCTGGTGCTGTCGGGCCACTGCCTGCCGCCGGACCCGGCGCAGGAAGGCCAGCCGGCGCAGACCCTGCTGATCGTCGACGACGACGTCAACGTGCTGTCCTCGCTGCACCGGCTGTTCCGCCGCGACGGCTACCAGATCCTGACGGCGGCCACGACCGGCGAGGGCTTCGAGCTGCTGGCGCTGCACGCGGTGCAGGTGATCGTGTGCGACCAGCGCATGCCGGGCATGAGCGGCACCGAGTTCCTCAGCAAGGTCAAGGAGATGTATCCGGAGACGATACGCATCATCCTGTCCGGCTACACCGGGCTGGACGCGGTGCTCGATTCGATCAACCGCGGCGCCATCTACCGCTTCTACACCAAGCCGTGGGACGACACCCAGCTGCGCGACAACATCCGCCTGGCCTTCCACCATTACTGGCTGATGCACGGCAGCGGCCTGCGCGTGGGGCAGCCGGGCGAGGACGTCACCGCGCTTCAGGACGTGAAGTGATCGAAGCTGTGCAGTTGCAGCTCGAGCGCGGCGCCGGCGGCGTCCACCAGGCGCAGGCCGGGCGCGGCCTCGATGCGGCCGACGCGGGTGACCGGGGTGGCCACGCTGGCGGCCGCCGCCAGCACCGCCGCGCGCGCCGAGGCCGGCGCGGTGAAGCACAGTTCGTAGTCGTCGCCGCCGGCGGCGCTGTAGGCGCGCCGCAGCGCCGTCGCGCGCGTGGCCAGCACGGCGCCGGCCGGCAGCGCGTCGACGTCCAGCGTGGCGCCCACCCGCGATTGCTGGAGGATGTGTCCGAGGTCGCCCACCAGGCCGTCGGAGATGTCGATCGCCGCGCGGGCGATGCCCTGTTCGGCCAGCAGCGTGCCCAGCGCCACGCGCGGCGTCGGCGTGTGCAGGCGCGCGGCGGCCGCCAGCAGGCCGGCGGCGTCCAGCGTTTGTTCCAGCCGGTAGCCGGCCAGCGCCAGGCGGGCGTCGCCCAAGGTGCCGGAGATCCAGATGTCGTCGTCCGGCTGGGCCGCGGCGCGCCGCAGCGCCTGGCCCGGCCGCACTTCGCCGAACACGGTGATGCAGATGTTGAGCGGGCCCTTGGTGGTGTCGCCGCCGATCAGTTCGATGTTATAGGCGTCGGCCAGCGCGAACAAGCCCTTGGAAAAGCCGGCCAGCCAGTCGCGGTCGGCTGAGGGCAGCGCCAGCGCGAGGGTGAAGCCGACCGGACGCGCGCCCATCGCCGCCAGGTCCGACAGGTTGACCGCCAGCGCCTTGTGGCCCAGGCGGGTGGCGTCTTCGCCGGCAAAGAAGTGGCGGCCCTCGACCAGCATGTCGGATGAGATCGCCGTCTGCATGCCGGGCGTGGGGGTGAGCAGGGCGCAATCGTCGCCGATGCCGAGCGTGGCTCGGGCCGCGTGCTGCGGGCGCTGGAAGTATTCCTGGATGAGGTCGAATTCTGAGAGCATGCGATATTGTACCTGCCGTCAGGCGGGCAGCGCGGCGTGCGGCGGCATGCTCTGGTCCGACAGGAACAGCCAGTCGTGGTTGGCCAGCCGGACCGCCACGCCGTCGACCTGGTAGCGGCCCAGCAGGTTGGGCGTGAAGAACAGCTGCGGCCCGGCCTCGTAGCTGGCGCCGGCCAGCAGGATCAGCAGCCGGCTGCCGGCCGTCTCGAGGGTCAGCGCCTGCTCGCTCAACTGGGAGAGCTTGCCATGGCCGGTCTGCATCAGCCCGCCCAGCGAGCGGCTGTAGACGAAGGCCAGCTGGGCGCCGTCGCGCTGCCAGTCCAGCAGGCGGGTCCAGCCGGAGGCGGCGGGCGCGGCGTCGCGGGCGGCCGGCAGGCCGGTGTGCTTGCTCATGACGGCTGGCATGGCGGATCTCCTGAAAGTGGGTGCCTGTTCAGCTTAGCGCCGTCCCGGTCGTGATCTCATTGGCAATTTCAATCAAATTTCATCGCGCGATACAAAATAGTAATAGGTGCGGAAAATTGATTATGTTGGAGCTATTGATAGGTTAATGCCGCTAAAAACGTCAGAAATTCGGTTTTTGTTGCCTTGAATCATAAATAATGCTGATATCAGTCATAGCTGTTGGTGAAAATACCTACTTAATTGAAAGAATTGGTCTGATAAAATCGGAAGCTTTCCGACAGTACAAACAGGAAGGCCGCACAGCATGGATTCGTCATCTGATAAAAAAGAAGAACTTCGTCAACAATTGCGCCTCGCGGCGCTCGAATACCACGAGTGCCCGACGCCAGGCAAGATCAGCGTCACGCCGACCAAGCAACTGACCAACCAGCGCGACCTGGCCCTGGCCTACTCGCCGGGCGTGGCCGCGCCGTGCGAAGAAATCGTCATCGACCCGGCCAACGCCTATAAATACACGGCGCGCGGCAACCTGGTGGCGGTCATCACCAACGGCACCGCCGTGCTGGGCCTGGGCAATATCGGCCCGCTGGCGGCCAAGCCTGTGATGGAAGGCAAGGGCGTGCTGTTCAAGAAATTCGCCGGCATCGACGTGTTCGACATCGAAATCAACGAGCTGGACCCGGACAAGCTGGTCGACATCATCGCCTCGCTGGAGCCGACCTTCGGCGGCGTCAACCTGGAAGACATCAAGGCGCCCGAGTGCTTCTACATTGAGCGCCAGCTGCGCGAGCGGATGAAGATCCCGGTCTTCCACGACGACCAGCACGGCACCGCCATCATCGTCGGCGCCGCCATCATGAACGGCATCCAGTACGTCGGCAAGGACATCGCCCACTGCAAGCTGGTGGTGTCGGGCGCCGGCGCGGCCGCGTTGGCCTGCCTGGACCTGATCGTCGACCTCGGCTTCCCGCTGGAAAACATCTACGTCACCGACCTGGCCGGCGTGGTCTACAAGGGCCGCAAGGAATTGATGGACCCGGACAAGGAGCGCTTCGCCCGCGAAACCTCGGCCCGCACCCTGGCCGAAGTGATCAGCGACGCCGACATCTTCCTCGGCCTGTCGGCCGGCGGCGTGTTGAAGCAGGACATGGTCAAGGCCATGGCGCCCAATCCGCTGATCCTGGCGCTGGCCAATCCCAACCCGGAAATCCTGCCGGAAGACGTCAAGGCGGTGCGCGGCGACGCCATCATCTGCACCGGCCGTTCGGACTATCCGAACCAGGTCAACAACGTGTTGTGCTTCCCCTACATCTTCCGCGGCGCGCTCGACTGCGGCGCCACCACCATCACGCGCGAAATGGAAATCGCCGTGGTGCACGCGATCGCCGAGCTGGCCCACGCCGAGCAGTCCGACATCGTCGCCACCACCTACGGCTTCAGCAATCTGTCGTTCGGTCCCGAGTACCTGATCCCGATGCCGTTCGACCCGCGCCTGCTGATCAAGATCGCCCCGGCCGTGGCCAAGGCGGCCGAGGAGTCGGGAGTCGCCACCCGTCCGATCAAGGACCTGCAAGCCTACGCCGACAGCCTGCAGCAGTTCGTCTACCGCAGCGGCACCTTCATGAAGCCGCTGTTCCAGGTGGCCAAGAAGACCGCCAACGAGCTCAAGCGCATCGTCTACGCCGAGGGCGAAGAAGAGCGCGTGCTGCGCGCGGTGCAGGTGATCGTCGACGAAAAGCTGGCCCGTCCTATTCTGGTCGGCCGTCCGGCGGTGCTGGAAACCCGCATCACCAAGTTCGGCCTGCGCCTGAAGCAGGGCGTGGACTTCGACGTCATCAACCCCGACCACGACGAGCGCTACCGCGAATACTGGCAGGCGTACTACGAGCTGACCGCGCGCAAAGGCGTGACGCAGGAATACGCCAAGCTGGAAATGCGCCGCCGCCACTCGCTGATCGGCGCCATGATGATCAAGAAGGGCGACGCCGACGGCATGATCTGCGGCACCTTCGGCACCACCCAGCTGCACCTGCACTATATCGACCAGGTGCTGGGCAAGCGCGACGGCGCCTGCGTGTACGCCGCGATGAACGTGCTGATCATGCCCGAGCGCCAGCTGGTGATGGTCGACACCCACGTCAACGAGAACCCGAACGCCAAGGAATTGGCGGCGATCACCGTGATGGCGGCCGAAGAGATGCGTCGTTTCGGCCTGTCGCCGCGCGCGGCGCTGCTGTCGCACTCCAACTTCGGCTCATCCAACAGCGAATCGGCGCAGAAGATGCGCGCCGCGCTGGAGCTGGTCAGGCAGATGGACCCGTCGCTGGAAGTGGACGGCGAAATGCACGGCGACACCGCGCTCGACGCCAAGCTGCGCAACTCGATGATGCCGGGCACCACGCTGACCGGCGACGCCAACCTGCTGGTGATGCCGAACATCGACGCCGCCAACATCGCCTACAACCTGGTGAAGACGGCGGCCGGCAACGGCATCGCGGTCGGCCCCATCCTGCTGGGCTGCGCCAAGCCGGTGCACATCCTGACGCCGTCGGCCACGGTGCGCCGCATCGTCAACATGACCGCGCTGTGCGTGGTCGACGCGGTAGCCCTGCGCAAGGTGTAACCCCCGGGGGTCAAGTCTGACATTCGGACACGAACTCTGCCGTAGCCTGCATTACGGTAGAGGTCGTGTTCGAATGTCAGACTTGACCCCCCCCGCCCTTTTATTGCCCTGGGGGCAATTATTTCAAGTCATCACTGTCGCTGATGGTAACAAGATGTAAGGGATGTAATCGATATAATTGGTGAGAAGTGGGACATTAGCGCTCTGTTACAATAGCGGGTTGTAAAGTCACCCATGATTTGGATGGTCAATCACCATGAATAAAACAAAAAGAGCCCTGATTACGGGCATTACCGGCCAGGATGGCGCTTATCTGGCGGAGCTGCTGCTGGAAAAAGGCTATCACGTCACCGGCACCTATCGCCGCACCAGCTCGGTGAATTTCTGGCGTATCGAGGAACTGGGCATCCAGTCCCATCCGAATCTGAACCTGGTCGAGTACGACCTGACCGACCTGGGCTCCAACATCCGCCTGCTGCAAAGCGCGCAGCCGGACGAGGTCTACAACCTGGCGGCGCAAAGCTTCGTCGGCGTGTCCTTCGAGCAGCCGGTCACCACCGCGGAAATCACCGGCATCGGCCCGGTCAACCTGCTCGAGGCGATCCGCATCGTCAATCCGAAGATCCGCTTCTACCAGGCGTCGACCTCGGAAATGTTCGGCAAGGTGCAGGCCGTGCCGCAGAAGGAAGACACCCCGTTCTACCCGCGCAGCCCGTATGGCGTGGCTAAGCTGTATGCCCACTGGATGACCGTGAACTACCGCGAATCCTATGGCATCTTCGGCTGCTCCGGCATCCTGTTCAACCACGAATCGCCGCTGCGCGGCCGTGAGTTCGTCACCCGCAAGATCACCGACTCGGTGGCCAAGATCCACCTGGGCCAGCTCGACGTGCTGGAACTGGGCAACCTGGACGCCAAGCGCGACTGGGGCTACGCCAAGGAATACGTCGAAGGCATGTGGCGCATCCTGCAGGCCGACGAGCCGGACACCTATGTGCTGGCCACCAACCGCACCGAAACCGTGCGCGACTTCGTCAGCATGGCGTTCAAGGCGGTCGACGTGGCGCTGGCATGGAGCGGCGCAGCCGACCACGAAATCGGCACCTGCAAGAAAACCGGCAAGGTGCTGGTGCGCGTCAATCCGAAGTTCTACCGTCCGGCCGAGGTGGAGCTGCTGATCGGCGACCCGACCAAGGCTGAAAAGGAACTGGGCTGGAAGCCGCAGACCACGCTGGAGCAGTTGTGCCAGATGATGGTCGAGGCCGACCTGCGCCGCAATAAAGCCGGCTTCTCCTTCTAAGGGAGCGACGATGGCAGCTGTAGTCATGGAGGGCGTCGAAGGTGTCGGCAAACGCGCGCTGATCACCGGGCTGACCGGTTTCACCGGCCGCTATGTCGAGCAGGAGCTGCGCGCCGCCGGCTACGAAGTCTACGGCACCATCACGCCCGGCCACGCGCCCGGCGAGCGCCAGTTCGCCGTCGACCTGAACGACCGCGCCGGCCTGGCCGCCGTGGTGGCCCAGGTGCGGCCGGACGTGGTGGCCCACCTGGCCGCCATCGCCTTCGTCGGCCATGGCGACGTCGAACAGATCTACCGCGTCAACCTGGCCGGCACCCGCAACCTGCTGGAAGCGCTGGCCGCCGCCGAGCACCAGCCGTCGGCCGTGCTGCTGGCCTCCAGCGCCAATATCTACGGCAATACCGACGTCGGCGTGATCGGCGAAGACGTGCCGGCCGCGCCGGCCAACGATTACGCGGTCAGCAAGCTGGCCATGGAATACATGGCGCGCCTGTGGCGCGACAGGCTGCCGCTGATCGTGGTGCGGCCGTTCAACTACACCGGCGTCGGCCAGCACGAGAACTTCCTGCTGCCGAAGATCGTCGGCCACTTCCGCCGCCGCGCCGCCGACATCGAGCTGGGCAACCTGCACGTGTGGCGCGATTTTTCCGACGTGCGCACGGTGGCGCAGAGCTACCGCCGCCTGCTGGCCGCCGGCCCCGCCGCCGCCGGCCAGACCTTCAACATCTGCTCCGGCCAGGCCTGGTCGCTGGGCGAGGCGCTGGCCATGATGGCCGACATCGCCGGCTACCCGATCAAGGTCCACGTCAACCCGGCCTTCGTGCGCGCCAATGAAGTGGTGCGGCTGGTCGGCGACAACGCCCGCCTGCAGGCCGTCATCGGCCCGCTGGCGACGCTGCCGCTGGCCGACACGCTGCGCTGGATGTACACGGCGTGAGCGGCGCGCCAAGCACGGCCGCGCGCATGCTGCGCGTGGGCCTGTCCACCACCACCGCCGAACCGGCGCTGACCGGCGGCCGGCTCGACGGCATGGGCGTGTACAGCCGCGCGCTGCTCGAACACCTGCCGCAGGCCGGCGCCGAGGTGCTGCCGTTCTCCTTCCCGTCGCCGGGCGCTAGCGAGCGCCTGACGGTGGGCCGCGCGCTGCCGCTGTCGTTCCCGCTGGCGACGCTGGGCAACCTGCTGTTGCCGTCGTCGGTGCACATGAACGTCAGCCGCCTGGCGGGCCGGGACGCGCCGCCGCTGGACCTGTTCCACGCCACCGACTACCGCATCGTGCGCATGGATTGCCCGGTGGTGGCGACCCTGCACGACGCCGTGCCGATCGCCCATCCCGAGTGGTGCAAGCCGCGCCTGCGCGGCCTGAAGAACTGGCTGCAAATCCAGGCCGCGCGCCGCGCCCAGCACGTGATCACCGGTTCCCACTACTCGATCCGCGAACTGGTCGAATGCTTCGGCGTCGATGAGCGCAAGATCAGCGTGGTGCACCACGGCGTGCGGCCCGAATGGTTCGAGGCGCCGGCGCCCGAGGCGCGCGACGCCACGCTGGCGCGCTACGGCCTCACCGCCGGCTACTTCCTGTTCGTCGGCACGCTGCAGCCGCGCAAGAACGTCGGCCGCTTGCTGCAAGCCTACCTGGCCCTGCCGCCGGTGCTGCGCGCCGCGCGCCAGCTGGTGATCGTCGGCGCGTCCGGCTGGCTCAGCGACGAGCTGGTGGCGCGGATCAAGGCCGCCGGCCAGCGCGGCGAAAACGTCATCTGGCTCAACCAGCTGACCGACGACGCCCAGCTGCACCACCTGTACGCCGGCGCCGGCGCCTTCATCTTCCCGTCGCTGCACGAGGGCTTCGGCCTGCCGCTGGTGGAAGCCTTCGCCAGCGGCGTGCCGGTGGCCACCTCCAACGCCACCTCGCTGCTGGAAGTGGCGCAGGGCGCGGCGCTGGAATTCGATCCGTTGTCGGTGCCGGAAATCACCGCCGCGATGACCACGCTGGCGCGCGACGACGCGCTGCGCCAGCGCTGCATCGCCGCCGGCCACCGCCGCGCGCTCGAACTGACCTGGGATGCCGCGGCGCGCCGCACCGTCGCCGTGTACCGCCAGGTCCTCTCCAATTGAAGCATCACTGAAGCTGCCAATGCGCGTCCTCCATTTTTACAAGACCTATTACCCCGATAGCTGGGGCGGCATCGAGCAAGTGATACGCCAGCTGTGCGTGGGCACCGGCCGCCTCGGCGTCAGCAATGAAGTGCTGACCCTGACGCGCGACCGCGGCCCGACCCGGATCGAGTTCGAAGGCCACACCGTGCACCGCATGCCGCTCGATTTCGAGATCGCCTCCACCGGCTTCTCGTTCGCGGCGATCCGCCAGCTGGCGCGCCTGGCGCGCGAGGCCGACGTGATCCACTACCACTTCCCGTGGCCGTTCATGGACCTGGCCCACTTCATGGCGCGCATCGACAAGCCCAGCGTGGTGACCTACCACTCCGACATCGTGCGCCAGAAAAACCTGCTGCGCGTGTACAGCCCGCTCAAGCGCCGCTTCCTGCGCAGCATCGACACCATCGTCGCCACTTCGCCCAACTACCTGGCCTCGTCGCCGGTGCTCAAGCGCTTCGAACACAAGACCCGCACCATCACCTACGGCCTGGACAAGACCATCTATCCGCAGCCGCCCGCCGCGCTCAAGGACCAGTGGCGCGCGCGCTGCGGCGAGCGCTTCTTCCTGTTCGTCGGCGTGCTGCGCTACTACAAGGGCCTGCACATCCTGCTCGACGCCATGGCCAACCTGGACTACCCGGTGGTGATCGTCGGCGCCGGCCCGATCGAACAGGAGCTCAAGGAGCACGCGCAGCGCCTCGGCCTGACGCATGTGCTGTTCGTCGGCGCGGTCGAGGAGCTCGACAAGGTGGCGCTGCTGGAGCTGTGCTACGCGATGGTGTTCCCGTCGCACCTGCGCTCGGAGGCGTTCGGCATCTCGCTGCTGGAAGGGGCGATGTACGGCAAGCCGATGATCTCCAGCGAGATCGGCACCGGCACCACCTACATCAACCTCGACAACGAGACCGGGCTGGTGGTGCCGCCCGACGACGCGCCGGCCTTCGGCGCCGCCATGCGCACGCTGTGGGAGCAGCCGGAACGGGCCGCCGAGATGGGCCGCCGCGCCGAGGCGCGCTACTGGGAACTGTTCACCGCCGAGACCATGGCGCGCAACTACCATGCGCTGTACCGCGAACTGGCCGGCCGTCCGCGCGCCGCTTGATCTGGCGCAACTGCGCCGTTGGCGGGCGCGGCTATGATGGCGGTCGAACTCCGCGCCCTGCCGATGGTCCTCACCAATGACGCTGCCAAGACGGCGCCACCCCCTGTGCGACGCAACGACGTCGTCCGGGCGGGAGTTCACCTTCCTCTCCGCAGCGCAGGGTAGAATACCCGCCACCACCCTGAATCCCGGAGACCCGCGTGCGCTGCCTGGTTATTGAAGACGAAGCCGAAACCTCGAATTACATCTGCAAGGGGCTGCGCGAAGCGGGCTACCTGGTCAGCGCCTGCGACAACGGCCCCGACGGCCTCGACCTCGCGGTCGGCAACGACTGGGACATCATCATCCTCGACCGCATGCTGCCGGGCCGCATCGACGGCCTGTCCATCGTCGACAAGCTGCGCGCGCTGGGCAAGCAGACCCCGGTCATCATCGTCAGCGCCCTGACCTCGATCGACGCCCGCGTGACCGGCCTGCGCGGCGGCGCCGACGACTACCTGTCCAAGCCGTTCGCCTTTTCCGAACTGCTGGCGCGCATCGAGGCGCTGCAGCGGCGCAGCGCGCCGGGCGCCGACAGCTCGCAGCTGCAGGTGGCGGACCTGAAGCTGGACCTGCGCACCTTGCGCGTCACGCGCGGCGCCAAGGTCATCACGCTGCAGCCGCGCGAGTACCGGCTGCTGGAATACCTGATGCGCAACGTCAACCAGGTGGTGACCCGCACCATGCTGCTCGAATCGGTGTGGGACTACCACTTCGACCCGCAGACCAATGTCATCGACGTCCAGATCAGCCGCCTGCGCGCCAAGGTCGACAAGGATTTCCCCGTCATGCTGATCCACACCTTGCGCGGCGTCGGCTACCGCATGGGGCCGACGTCGCCCGACGAGGCCGGCGCGCTGGCCGCGGGCGGCCCGGCTTGACATGATCACGCTGCGCGCCTCGATCGCCGCCCGGCTGGTGCTGGGCTACGGCGTGCTGGGCACGGCCTCCATCGTGCTGGTGTCGGCGGTGTTCTACCACGGCACGGTGGGCGTGCTGGACCGGGATATCGACGGCCGCATCGTCGCCCAGTCGGACCGTCTGCTGGCCCATGCCGCCGGCCAGGCCGACGGCGCGCTGCTGGCCGAGGTGCGGCGCCAGCTGGCCGACGGCATCGACAGCGACCGCGAAATCTTCCAGCTGCTGGCGGCCGACGGCAAGCCGCTGGCCGGCAACCTGGGTTCGTGGCCGGCGGCCGCCGCGGGCCTCGACGACGGCGCCACCCTGCTCAGCGCCGTGGTCCAGCGCGACGGCCACCGGGCGCCGGCGCGGCTGTACCTGCGCCCGCTGGCGGGCGGCGGCGTGCTCATCGTCGGGCGCGACCTCAGCGAGCAGGAAGCGGTGCGCGGCGTGATCTGGCGCGCGCTGCTGGCCGGCGCCGGCGTGTCGCTGCTGCTGACGGTGGCCGGCGCGCTGCTGTTCCGGCGCGTGGTCGAGCGGCGCCTGGGCGCGATCCGCCGCACCGCCGCCCACATCGAGGCGGGCGACCTCAGTTCGCGCATCCCGGTCAGCGGGCGCGACGAGTTCGCGCTGCTGGGGCGCGACATCAACCGCATGCTCGACCGCATCGAGCTGCTGATGGAAGGCATCCGCCACGTCTCGAACGCCATCGCGCACGACCTGCGCACGCCGCTGGGCCGCGTGCGCAGCAAGCTCGACGACGCGCTGCGGCACGAGGCCACGGTGCCGCGCCTGTCCGGCGCCGCGCACGACGCGATCGAGGACATCGACGACCTGATCCGGCTGTTCGAGCGCCTGCTGCAGATCGCCGAGGCCGAATCGGGCATGCGCAGCCGGCTGTTCGAGCGGCTCGACCTGGGCCACATCGCCACCGACATCGGCGAGATGTACGAGGCCAGCGCCGAGGACTGCGGCGTGAGCCTGACGGTGGACGCGCCCGAGCACCTGTACGTGGACGGCGACCGCAACCTGCTCGCCAGCGCTGTCGCCAGCCTGCTCGACAACGCCATCAAGTACGCCGGGCCCGGCCATGCGATCCATGTGCGCGCCGGCCTGTTCCACGGCGGCCTGGCCACGATCGCGGTGCACGACAACGGCCCCGGCATCCCGGCAACGGAGCGCGGCAAGGTGACCCAGCGTTTCTACCGCCTCGACGACAGCCGCCACCTGCCGGGCAACGGCCTGGGGCTGGCCATCGTCAGCGCCACCGCGCTGGCGCACGGCGGCGAGCTGCTGCTGGAGGACGGCGCGCCGGGCCTGGTGGCGCGCATCCTGCTGCCGCTGGCGCCGTCGTCCTAGACACTGGCTGCTATCCGATCGGTAATGTGACCGCAAGCCTGCGGTAAGCCGGCCGCCGCTAGCATGGAGGGTTACCTACTCAGGCTGGCTTCTTCATGCACGATTTAAGCGACATCGCCGACTGGCTCAAGCACCATCCGGTCCATCCCGCCGCCCAGGGCCACGGCACGCTGCCGGACCCGGTGTTCGTGGCCGGCGGCGAGCGGGTGGTGTCGTTCAGCACCAACAACTACCTGGCGCTGGCCAAGCATCCGCGCCTGGTGGCGGCGGCCAAGGACGGCCTGGACCGCTACGGCGTGGGCAACTGCGAGTCGCGCCTGCTGGGCGGCGACCTGGAGCTCTACCGCACGCTGGAGGCGCGCCTCGGCGCCCTCCACCACAAGAGCGACGCGGTGCTGTTCGTCACCGGCTACATGGCCAATCTCGGCGTGCTGTCGTCCATCGTCAAGGCCGCCGCGCTAGCGCGCCTGCACGGCTACCGCGCCCGCAAGCGCCACAAGTACGCCTACTACTCGGACGAGTACAACCACGTCAGCATCCGCGAGGGCATCCAGATGTCGGGCGCGCTGCGCTACACCTACCGCCACGGCGACATGAACCACCTGGAATCGCTGCTCAAGGCGGGCGCGGCGGAGGGCAGCACGCCGGTCATCGCCAGCGACGGCGTGTTCGCCATGGAAGGCACGATCGCGCCGCTGCCGCAGCTGGTGGCGCTGGCCGAGCGCTATGGCGCGCTGCTGTACCTCGACGACGCCCACGCCACCGGCGTGCTGGGCACCAACGGCGGCGGCACGTCCGAGCACCTGGGCTGCGACAGCCCGTGCATCATGCAGATGGGGACCTTGAGCAAGGCGCTGGGTTCGATCGGCGGCTTCGTCGCCGTCGAGCGCGACGTGGCGGACGTGATCCGTTTGACCAGCTCGGCCTACGGCTACAGCTGCGCGCCGCCGCCGGACCAGGCGGCCGCGTCGCTGGCGGCGCTCGACCTGCTGCAAGAGGAGCCGCAGCGGCGCCAGCGCCTGTGGGACAACCAGCGTTATTTCATCGAGCAGATGGCGCCCTTGGGCTACACCATCTTGTCGACCCAGACGCCGATCCTGCCGGTGCTGGTGGGCGAGGCCGAGACCTGCCAGCGCTACGCGATCGCGCTGCGCAAGGAGGGCATCCAGGTCGACGCGGTGCAGTTCCCGGCGGCGCCGGTGGGCCAGGCGCGGCTGCGCTTCATGATGAACGCCGGCCACACCCGCGCCCAGATCGACCAGGTGGTGCGGGTGATGGCGCAATTGGCCGGCCGCGCCGCGCGGCTGGCTTAGACGCTGCGCTCCGCCCAGCGCCGCTTGATCTCCAGCAGCGCCGGCATCTGCGTCAGGAACAGGTCGACCAGTTCGGCGTCGAAGTGCTTGCCGCGCTGCTGTTCCAGGTATTCCACCGCCTGCGGAATCGGCCATTCCGGCTTGTAGGGCCGGGCCGAGGTCAGCGCGTCGAACACGTCGGCGATGGCGACGATGCGCCCCACCAGCGGGATCTGCTCGCCGGCCAGGCCGTTCGGGTAGCCGCTGCCGTCCCATTTCTCGTGATGCGTGATCGCCACCTGGTGCGCCATCGCCAGCATGCCGCCCGGGTGCTGGCCGATGATGTCGCCGCCGATCGCGGCGTGGGTCTGCATCACCTTCCACTCCGCCGTCTCCAGCGGGCCGGGCTTTTGCAGGATCTTGTCCGGGATGCCGATCTTGCCGACGTCGTGCATCGGCGCCGCGTGCAGCAGGTCGTCCGCCTCGGCCTCGCTCATGCCGGCGGCGCGGCCCAGGATGCGCGAGTAGTGGCTCATGCGGATCACGTGCAGGCCGGTTTCATTGTCCTTGTATTCGGCCGCCAGGCCCAGCCGCTGGACGATCTCCAGCCGGGTGCGGGTCAGCTCGTCCATGCGCACCAGCGACAGGTGGGTGCGCACGCGGGCGCGCACGATGGGCGGGCTGACCGGCTTGGTGATGTAGTCGACCGCGCCGGCCTCGAAGCCGACCACTTCGTCGCTGGCGTCGTTGAGCGCGGTGACGAAGATCACCGGGATGGCGGCGCTGGCCTCGTCGTCCTTCAATTGCTTGCATACTTCGTAGCCGGTCATGCCGGGCATCATGACGTCGAGCAGGATCAGCTGCGGCCGCTCCTGGCGCGCCAGTTCCAGCGCGCGCGGGCCGTCCTTGGCGAACAGCAGGCGGTACTGGTCCTGCAGGATGTGGCGCAGCAGCTGCAGGTTGCTGGCCTCGTCGTCGACCGCCAGGATCAGTGGCAGGTCGTTGGTGGGGTCTTTGATCATGGGGTCTCCTTGGCCAGGTCGGCGGCCAGTTCCAGCAGCGTGGCATGGGCTTGTGGGAAGTCGAAATCGTTGAGCGCGGCGTGCAGCGCCGCCAGCTGCTGCGCCAGCGCGGCCGGCAGGCCGGCGCCGTTCATGGCGCCGGCCAGCGCGGCCAGCGCGGCGTCGTCCAGCGCGCCGCGCCGCAGCGGCGGCAGCAGCGCCTGCGCCGCCGCGTGCGCGCGCGCCGCGTCGAAGGACGGCGCCGCGGCCGCCACGGCGGCGGCCTGTTCGCGTTCGCGCTGCACGGCGCGCGGGGTTTCGATGGCGTGGATCGCGCTCAGCGCCGCGTCCAGCTGCGAGGTCAGCATGCGCTGCACCTGCGCCAGTTCGGTCGGCAGGGTGGCCGTGCCGGCCTCGCGCTGCGGCGAGCCGCACAGCTTTTCGGCCTGCGCCAGGGTGGCGGCCAGCTGCTCCAGCCCGAGGTTGGCGGCCACGCCGCGCACCTTGTGGCAGCAGGCCTGCGCCTCGGTCAGCCGGGTCTCGCTGTCGCTGGCGAACAGCCGCGCCAGCGCGGTGGCGGCGTCGCCGTAGTCGGTGGCGAAGCGGTGCAGCGCCTGGTGGTATTTGACTTCGTCGCCGGACCAGCGCTGCAGGCCGGTCTTCTGGTTCAGCACGCGCGCGCGCGCCGGCGCGTCGGCCGCGGCCGGCGCCTGCTCCAGCGGCGGCAGCGCCAGCACGCGGGCGATCTCATGCGACAGCCCATACCAGTCCACCGGCTTGGAGGCGAAGCCGTTCATGCCGGCGGCGGCGGCGGCCTCGCGGTGCGCCGCCAGCACGCTGGCGGTCATGGCGACGATCGGGATGGCCGCCGCGCCGGCCGTGCGCTCGCGCGCGCGGATGGCGCGGGTCGCCGCCAGGCCGTCCATCAGCGGCATCTGCATGTCCATCAGGATCAGGTCGTAGGTGCGCTCGGCCGACAGCCGCAGCGCGGCGGCGCCGTCGCCGGCCCGCTCCAGCGCGTGGCCGCGCTTGTGCATCAGCAAGGTCAGCAGCTCCAGGTTTTGCGGCACGTCGTCGGCCGCCAGCACCCGCAGCGGCGGCAACGGATAGGGGCTGCGCTCGGCGGCCTGGCTGCTGTCGTGGCGGGCCGGCTCGAGCGGCAGGCGCAGGTGGAAGGTGGTGCCCTGGCCGGGCGTGCTCTCGGCCCACAGCGTGCCGCCCATCAGCGCCACCAGCTGGCGGCTGATGGTGGTGCCCAGGCCGGTGCCGCCGAAGCGCCGCGTCATCGACGGGTCGGCCTGGGTGAAGGGGTCGAAGATCGCCTCCAGCCGCTCCGGCGCGATGCCGATGCCGGTGTCCTGCACCGCGATCTCGAGCTGGCCCTGGGCCGCGCTGGCGCGCAGGCTGACGCTGCCGGCGGCGGTGAACTTGATGGCGTTGTCGAGCAGGTTGCCGAGGATCTGGCGCATGCGCAGCTCGTCGCCGTGCAGCCAGGCCGGCAGCGACGGGTCGTACGCGATGTCGATGGCCAGGCCCTTGCTGCGGGCGTTGCTGCCGAAGGTGGAGGCCAGCTCGTCGATCAGGCCCAGCAGGCTGTAGTCGTCCGGCTCCAGCTCCACCGCGCCCTTGTCGAGCTTGGCGGTGTCGAGGATTTCGTTGAGCAGGCGCAGCAGCGAGCGGCCTTCCTTGCGCACCGTGTCCAGGTGGCGCCGCTGGTTGTCGTCCAGTTCGGTGTCCAGCAGCACGTCGGTGAAGCCGAGGATGGCGTTCATCGGGGTGCGGATTTCATGGCTCATATTGGCCACGAAGCTGGCGCGCGCGGCGGCCGCCTGCTCGGCCGTCTCCTTGGCCTTGCGCAGCTCCTGCTCCATCTGGCGCCGTTCGCTGATGTCGAGGATGACGCCGTCGATCCAGCGCTGCCCGGGATCGCTTTCATCCTGGCTCACTGCGCCGTGCTCCCACATCCAGCTGGTGTGGCCGTCGGCGTGGCGCAGCCGGTATTCGACCTGGTAGGCGCTGGTGTCGGCGACCGCGCGGTCGATTTCCGCCTCCACGCCGGCGCGGTCTTCCGGCACGATCAGGCTGCCCAGCGTGCGGCTGCGGTGCTCGCCGACGAAGTCGCTGGCCGGGTAGCCGGCCAGGCGCTCGATGCCGTCGCTGACGAACACCGGCGGCGCGTCGAAGCGCATGCTGCTGCGGAAGGAGATGCCGGGGATGTTGCCGATCAGCGAGCGGAACTGCTGCTCGCTGTCGCGCAGCGCCTGCATGATGGCGCGCCGCTCGCTGATGTCGGTGATGAACAGCACGAACAGGTCGCGCTCGGCCAGCCGCGCGTGGCCCAGCGCGCGCCGGATCGGCACGCGGCTGCGGTCCTTGCGCAGCGCGATCACTTCGCTGCCCTGGCCGGGGATGGCCGAGTTTTCGGTGCGCAGGTAGTTGAGCAGGCCGTCCTGCTCGGAGCGCTGGGTGTCGTCCATCAGGATGCGGATGTTCTGGCCGACGATTTCGTCGCGGCGCCAGCCGAAGATGCGTTCGGCCGAGGCGTTGAATTCGTGCACCAGGCCGTCGCGGTCGACGGTCACCACGCCGTCGATGGTGGTGGTGAGCAGGGCGCGCATCCAGGCTTCGCTTTCGCTTTTCTGGCGGAACAGTTCGCGGTAGCGCAGCAGGCCGTTGGCCGACATGATGAAGATGGTGATGGCGATGGTGATCAGCGAGATCGCCAGCGCCAGGAAGGTGCTGCTCTGTTCGGGCGCGGCGCCGGCCAGCGGGCGGCCGGCGAAGCGGGCGGCGGCCATGCCGGTGTAGTGCATGCCGGCGATGGCGCAGCCCATGACGGTGGCGCTGATCGCGCCCAGCACGCTCGACGGCAGGCGGGTGTGCAGCCGCAGGCCGAAGCGCACCCACAGCGCCAAGGTGGCCAGCACCACGGCCACCACGATCGACAGGCCGAACATCAGCGGATCGTAGTACAGCTCGAAGGACATGCGCATCGCCGCCATGCCGGTGTAGTGCATGGCGCCGATGCCGGCGCCCACCAGCAGGCCGCCCAGCAGCAGCGAGCCGGCGCCGATCTGGCGGCGGCTGATGAGGGACAGGGCGATGGCCGAGGCGGCCAGGCTGGGCAGCACCGACAGCATGGTGGTGACGTGGTCGTAGTCGACCTCGGTGCACAGGTTGAAGGCCAGCATGCCGATGAAGTGCATGGCCCAGACGCCGCAGCCCAGCGCCAGGCTGCCGGTGCCGAGCATGATGGCGCGCAGGCTGCGGCTCTTGCTGGACTGGGCCTGCGCCACCACCTGCAAGCCCATCCAGGACGAGAAGATGGCTATCAAGATGGAGAGCAGCACCAGCGTCGGCGTGTAGGTGCCGTATTGGATCAGGGACGGGTCGGTCGGGGGCGCAAACAGCCGCAGGAGAGTATCAATATTCATAAGGTTTCCGCTGGGCGAACTGGCACAGCAGAAACCTTATCACATAACAAGCACCGGGTTGTATCAGGATTTTGCGAAGGCCAGGAAATCGGCGTGGAAGCGGTCCTTGTGGGTGTCGGTCAGGCCGTGCGGCGCGCCGGGGTAGGTGAGCAGTGTGGCGTGCGGCACGAGCTTGGCGGCGGCGCGGCCGGCGGCATCGATCGGCACCACCTGGTCGTCCTCGCCATGGATGATCAGGGTCGGCTTGTCGAATTTTTTCAGGTCGTCGCGGAAGTCGGTTTCCGAGAAGGCCTTGATCGAGTCGTAGGTGTTCTTGTGGCCGCCCTGCATGCCCTGGTTGTAGAAGGCGTTGATCAGCGCCTGCGACGGCTTGGCGCCCGGGCGGTTGTAGTTGAAGAACGGGCCCGAGGCGAAGTCCAGGTACAACTGGCCGCGGTTGGCGATCGAGGCGGCGCGGATGCCGTCGAACACCTCGACCGGCAGGCCGCCGGGGTTGGTGGCGGTCTTGGCCATCAGCGGCGTCACCGCCGACACCAGCGCCAGCTTGGCCACGCGCCTGGTGCCGTGGCGGCCCACGTAGCGCGCCACCTCGCCGCCGCCGGTGGAGAAGCCGGCCAGGATGATGTTCTTCAAATCCAGCGCTTCGATCAGCTGCGCCAGGTCGTCGGCGTAGTGGTCCATGTCGTTGCCGTCCCACGGCTGGCTGGAACGGCCGTGGCCGCGGCGGTCGTGGCTGACCACGCGGAAGCCGTTGCTGGCCAGGTGGAAGGCGGCCGACTCCCAGCTGTCGGCGTTGAGCGGCCAGCCGTGGCTGAGGATCACCGGCTGGCCGCCGCGCGGGCCCCAGTCCTTGTAGTAGATCTCGACGCCGTCGCGGGTGGTGATGGTGCTGGCGGTCTTGGCAACCTTGCCGAACGCGGCGGCCTGGCTGTCGCCGCTGACGGCGGCCAGCGGCAGGGCGGCAGCCACGGCGGCGACGGCGCTGCCGACCAGGGCGTTGCGGCGGGAGGGATTGCTGGCGTTGCTGGACATGATGGGCTTCCTTGGTGAGTGATGATGTGGCCCATGGTAGGCAGGAACGGCCGGGCCGGGAACGCCCAGACGGGCTATCCCGGACTGCGACTTTGCACATACCGCGATCGGGTGGCCTGGCGCTCCGTCCAACGGTGGAGCCGCAGACAAAATCCTTGCCATGTTGCATTCCTTGCAAAACGCCATATACTTGGCGGGCTGATCCGCATATCGCCGGATCTCACCTATGGGACTCACGAAACGATGGCTTTCCTGACCAAGAAGAAGATAGCGCTGGCCATCGGCCTGCTCGTGATCGGTGGCGCCAGCGCCGCCTGGTATTCCAAAAGCAAGACCCCGGTGCTCGAGGCGCCGCGCTTCCGCGTGGCCGCCGCCGACACCGGCAACATCACGCAGACGGTGACGGCCACCGGCACCATCAACCCGGTGGCGCTGATCAACATCGGCTCGCAGGTGTCGGGCACGGTGAGCGAGCTGAAGGCGGACTTCAACGACCATGTGAAAAAAGGCCAGGTGCTGCTCAAGCTGGACCCGACCATCTTCAACGCCCAGATCCGCCAGGTCGAGGCGCAGCTGGCGTCGGCGCGGGCCAGCCTGCGGCTGGCGCAGGCCACCCACCAGCGCAACCAGACGCTGGTGACGCAGAGCTACATCTCGCCGCTGGCGCTGGACCAGTCCAAGCGCGAGGTCGACGTGGCGACGGCCAACATCCAGCTGGCGCAGGCGCAGCTGGCGCGCGCCCAGGCCGACCTCGACAACAGCGTGATCCGCTCGCCGATCGACGGCGTCATCATCAAGCGCACGGTGGACCTGGGCCAGACCGTGGCGGCCTCGTTCACCACGCCGACCCTGTTCCAGATCGCCCGCGACCTGACCAAGATGCAGATCGACACCAGCGTCTCGGAGGCCGACGTCGGCGCGCTCAAGGATGGCCAGGCGGCCCGCTTCGTGGTCGACGCCTATCCGGACAAGGAGTTCGACGCCCGCATGCGCCAGTTCCGGCTGGCCGCCAACGTGGTGCAGAACGTGGTCACCTACAACGTGGTGCTGGACGTGGACAACACCGAGGAGCTGCTCAAGCCGGGCATGACGGCGCAGGTGCGCCTGCTGGTGGGCAACCGCCAGCAGGTGCTGCGCATCCCGACCGCCGCGCTGCGCTTCCGCCTGAGCGACGAGGAGATCGAGAAGCAGGCCAAGAAGGACAAGGCGGCCAAGGCCGGCGGCGCCGGCGCCTCGGCCAGCGCCGTGGCCGACACGCCGCCGCCGGAAGACGACGCCGCCTTCCGCAGCAAGAGCGAACTGGCGCGCTCGTTCAAGATCTACACCATGGACGACAAGAACAACCCGGTGGCCAGGGACATCAAGATCGGCCTGTCGAACTTCCGCTACACCGAGGTGGTCGGCGGCGGGCTGAAGAAGGGCGACAAGGTGATCACCCGCGCCATCAACGAGAAGCAGGGCGAGCTGTGACGGCGCCGCAACCGCTGATCGATATCCGCCAGGTCACCAAGAGCTACTTTTCCGGCAACGTCGAGACCCAGGTGCTGTTCGGCATCGACCTGGCCGTGCCGCGCGGCGACTTCCTGGCGGTGATGGGCCAGTCCGGCTCGGGCAAGTCGACCCTGATGAATATCTTCGGCTGCCTGGATCAGGCCACCGGCGGCAGCTACCACCTCAACGGCGTCGACACGCTGACCTTGTCGCGCGCCGAGCTGGCGACCATCCGCAACCGCACCATCGGCTTCGTGTTCCAGAGCTTCAACCTGATCAAGCGCATGAGCGTGGCGGAGAACGTGGCGCTGCCGCTGATCTACGCCGGCGTCTCGCGCGGCAAGGCGCACGCCAAGGCGCTGGTGGAGCTGGAGCGGGTCGGCCTGAAGGACTACGCCAGGCGCACGCCGAACCAGCTGTCCGGCGGCCAGCAGCAGCGGGTGGCGATCGCCCGCGCGCTGGTGGGCGATCCGCCGCTGATCCTGGCCGACGAGCCGACCGGCAACCTCGACACCCAGACCAGCGAGGAGATCATGCGCTCCTTCCAGCAGCTCAACGACGAGCGCGGCATCACCATCCTGCTGGTCACGCACGAGCCGGACATCGCGGCCTACAGCAAGCGGCTGATGCGGCTCAAGGACGGCCATGTGCTGTACGACGGCCCGGCCGCCGAAGGCCTGCGGCTGATGTCGCAGGGCCATGAATCCATAACCGTATAAACGATATGAATCCTTTACAGATAGTGGTCGAGGCGTTTCGCTCGATGATGGCGAACCGCCTGCGCACGCTGCTGACCATGCTGGGCATCATCATCGGCATCACCTCGGTGGTGCTGCTGCTGGCGGTGGGCGACAGCATGAAGCGCTTCATCGCCAAGGAGCTCGAGCAGCTGGGCACGAATATGCTGTTCATCTCGCCCGGCGGCGACCGCGCGCAGCAGCAGCGCCTGCGCAGCGGCGCGGCGCCGGCCCTGACCATGGCCGACGCGGCGGCGCTGAACGCGCTGCCGTCGCTGGCCGGCGCGGCGCCGGTGCTGCAGGGCGGCTTCAACCTGGCGGTCGGCAACGAGAACGCCTCGAAGACGGTGCACGGCGTGACGCCGGCCATGTTCAAGATCCGCGGCTGGAAGATCGACAAGGGCAGCGCCTTCAGCGACGCCGACGTGCGCGCCGCCTCGCGCATGGTGGTGATCGGCAAGAAGATCGCCGACCAGTTCTTCTACAAGGTCGACCCGCTGGGCAAGTACATCCGCATCGAGAACGTCTCGTTCCAGGTGGTGGGCGTGCTGTACGGCGAGGGCAAGCAAGTCGACGGCGGCGACCTGGCCGACTACGTGCTGGTGCCGATCACGGCCTCGGCGGCCAGCCTGGTGCGCTTGCCCTTCCCCGGCAATGTGCATTACGTGGTGGCGCAGGGCAAGTCCGGCGGCAATCTGCAGGACGCCATCCAGGACATCAATGAAACCTTGCGCGACCGCCACCACATCAAGTTCGAGCAGCCGGACGATTTCCGCATCGACAACCTGGCCTCGTTCGCCGAGACCGCGCAAAAGATCAGCGCCGGCCTGGCGGCCCTGCTGGGTTTGATCGGCGCGATTTCGCTGATCGTCGGCGGCATCGGCATCATGAACATCATGCTGGTGTCGGTGACCGAGCGCACCCGCGAGATCGGCATCCGCATGGCGATCGGCGCCAAGCCGCGCGACGTGCTGTTGCAGTTCCTGACGGAGGCGGTGGTGATCTGCCTGGTGGGCGGCGTGTTCGGCATCCTGCTGGCCACCGGGGCGGCGACCGCGATCACCTCGACCGGCAAGTTCGACGTGTTCATCACCTTGCAGGCGGTGGTGGTGGCGTGCGGCTTCTCCAGCCTGGTGGGGGTGTTCTTCGGCTTCTACCCGGCGCGCCGGGCGTCGAAGCTGCTGCCGGTGGACTGCCTGCGCTACGAATAGCTTAGTAGTCGAACTTGCTACTGCGCGGGGAGGTCTTGAAGAAGGAGGGGGCGGTTTCCTTTTCCTTCTGTTCCAGTTCGCGGCGCTGTTTCGCCTCCAGCTTTTGCTGGGCGATGCGCTCGTTGTGCTCGTCGATGCGCTGCTGCATGGCGCGCCCCTGCTTGCTGTTTTGCAGCAGGCTGAACTTTTGCAGCATGGCGGCCGCCCACAGCAGGAAGATCACCAGCAAGGACAGCAGATAGCCGGCCTGCCAGGCGCCGTAGTTCTGGCTGATGATGGGGAACAGCGGACTGGCGTCCTCCAGCCAGCCCTGGCCCAGCACGCCGCAGATCGCCGCCAGCACGCCCAGCGCCGAGGTCTTGACGATCAGCCAACGGCTGGCCTTGACGCGCTGGTTCCAGAAATGTCGCAAGTCTTCGTGTGGGTCGGTGGCGGTGGTCATGACGATCGTGAGTGTGGCGGTAGGGCGGCAGGTATTATGTCATATTTTCCAATGAGAAACTAAATCCGGCTTTGCGCCGCCGCAAACACCACGGCCCGGTCCCCTGTGCGGGGCCGGGCCGTGGTGCTGCGCGGGGCGGGCTTAGTTCTTCTTGGCGATCTCGTTGCCGACGTAGGCGCCGCCGACCGCGCCGGCGATGGTGGCCGCGGTCTTGCCCTTGCCGCCGCCGACCTGGTTGCCGATCAAGCCGCCGACCACCGCGCCGATGCCCATGCCGAGCGGGCTGTTCTGTGCCACCGGTGCCGGGGCCGGCGCCTGGGCCACTGGCGCCTGGACGCTGTCGCCGTCGTTGTTGACGTGGCGCACCTGCGGCGTCACGTGATGCACGGTGCGGTGCTCCGCCACCGGCTGGCGGTATTGCTGCGTAGCTTGGGCGGCCAGTGGCGCGCCAGTTGGCGGCGCCGAGTTGGCGAGTGCAGGCGTGGTGGCCGGCGGGCTGGTGTCGGGGGTGGCGTGCGAGCTTGGCAGCAGGCCGGCGATCGACGCGGCGCCGACCAGGCTGACCAGCGTCAGCGACACGGCGGCGACGGCCATCATTGGGTGGATGCGGGTGGTTGGGGTGGTCGTCATTTTTGTTCTCCTGGGTTGCGCCACAGTGGCGCTTGTACCTATAACGAGCTGGAGAGCAAAGCTGGTGACGCAGAAAGTGTTTCCAGAGTAAGCAGATGTTACGGCGCGCCGTGGGCGGCGCTGCGGCGTTCCAGCCATTCGCGGCCGCCGCTGGCGAGCGCCTTGGCGATGACGGCGGGCGGCAGGCTGTAGACCGTGGCCCAGCTGGCGCGGCCGTCGCCGGTGTTGGACGGGAAGCTGTTGACCTCCACCGGCCAGTGGTATTTGCGCTTGAGCGTCTTGACGATGGCGGCCAGCGAGGTGCGTCCTTGCAGCGGCGGCGCGCCGGTCTGGTCGGCGTCGGAGATCAGGATGGCCAGCACGGCGCCGCGCGCGGTCAGCGGGCCGGGGAATTTGGGGAGTTTGGCGGGTGGCATCTCGCCATTCTAGCGGAACAGGCCGGCGCGGCGGCGGCAGCCTGCCTCGCCAGCCTGCCGGGGCTTGCTGCTTAAGCCGTCTTGGCCTTGCGCTTGCGTGCCAGGCCGACCAAGCCCAGGCCGGCGCCCAGCATCAGGTAGGTGCTCGGTTCCGGCACGGCGGTGATCGACACAGTGTCGAGGCCGATATAGTTGGAGCTGGTGCCGTTCGGGCCGCCGTCAGCGAGCGAATAGTGGAACGCGAAGGCGCCGCTGGTGGCGCCGGACAGGCCGTTCAGCGTCACGCTGTACTTGGTCCAGGCTTCCGGATAGACGTTGGCGTCCTGGCCGGGATTGACGGACAGCAGCAGCGAACTGAACGAGCCGACGCTGTCGGCCGTGCCGCCGACATTGGCGCCGCCGACGTTGCTGAAGCGCACTTCCAGGCGGTCGGGGAAGATCGAGTGTTCGACGGTGCGGGTGTAGAACGACAGGGTGTCGCCATTATGGTAGGTCGAGGTTGGCATGATCAGCCAATTGCTGATGGCCGACACGTCCTTGCCGCTGGTCCAGCCGGCGCCGATGTAGGACGCGGCCGCGCCCTGCTGGGCAGCGAACACGGCAGGGTTACCCTGGAACCAGTTGACGTCGCCCCGTGGATCGCTGTTGTTGACGACCGTCCAGCCGCCCGGCACGCCGCCGTCGAAATTTTCGCTCAGCGCGTTGGCCGACGCGGCGCCCGCGCTCAAGGCCATGGCCAGCAACAGGGTGGACATCACAGCAGGTTTAAACGATACAGCCATTTCTACACCTCCATCAAACTATCGAAAGAATACCGGCGGGCCCCCGCCGCACCGGGCCACGCAATCCTGTACAGGCGGGTTTGCGTGAAATGACGATAGCATATGCATAATGGAAATATAGAAACCGGAATAATCTTGCATATGGTTTATGCCGTTTTAGCGGGAAACTACACTGAAGCGGTCCAGTGGCTGTTGTTTCGCAAGCTCATCGAGGCGGCTGTGGGCGGCGCCGGCGCCAGGCAATAAAAAACCCGCTATGCCTGGCGGGCATAACGGGTTTTTTACGGTATTGGGTGGTGCCGGGAGCCGGAATCGAACCGGCACGCCTTGCGGCGCGGGATTTTGAGTCCCGTGCGTCTACCTATTCCGCCATCCCGGCAACGCGACCCGCATTATCACTGATTTGCCTGCATGTCGCAAGCCATCGCGCGGAATTTTTATATTTGTGCAAGGTTTGGGCAGCTATTCCCCGCCATCGCAGAGGAATTTGGCCGGATTGCCGGCGCCGATAGCGTTCGTCCGTGGGCGCCGAGGCGGCGGCGCCGTTCATCGCGTTTTTTTACGCTTGGCGCACGCGGATTTGCCGCTCGTCGCATACGCCTGATCTTGCGCAAAGTCTTTGTTAATCTGCATCTGTCTACCGCTGATTCGAAAAATGCAGCGGTGGCTCCCCGGCAGTTTTAATGACTCAATACCCTTACGGAGCACACCATGAAAACTACACTCTTCGGCCTCGTCGCCGCACTGGCCTTCGCCGCCATCCCGGCCGCCCATGCGGACGACACCAGCGTTCAGATCAAAGGCGACCACAAGCGCATCCATATGATGCAGGAAGACTTTGCGGACTACAAAAATTCGTATCAGTTGTCCAATGGCCAGGTCCTGAAATTCAGCCAGCGCCAGGCCCACTTCTACGCCCAGCTCGACAAGGGGCAGCGCGTGGAAATCTACCCGATCGCCAAGGACCAGTTCATCAGCGACGCCGGCACCCGCTTTGAATTCAGCGATGAAGCCGAGAACGTCGGCGTGGCCAACTTCGGCCGTCTGCCACTGGCCCAGGCCACCGGCGACACCATCGTCATGGCCCGCCGTTAAGCCTAGGCAACTCAGCACATCGGGCATGCTGCCCACCCTAAAAAATTGATTGGAGCAAGACCATGAAGACCACTCTGTTGAGCCTGGCTGTAGCCGCCGCTTTGTCCATCGCCGCCGTGGCGTCCGCCGCGCCGGCCTCCGCCTCCGCCTCCACCGAGGCCGCCAGCGAAAGCGTGAAGATCAGCGCGACGCGCTACCACATGGAGCCGCGGGAGTTCGCCGACTACCAGTCCTCCTACCATCTCAGCAACGGCGACACCCTGCGCTTCACGCGTCAGGTCGGCCGTTTCTACACCGAGATCCAGGGGCAGGCGCGGGTGGAAATCTTCGCGGTGGGGCCGGCGGAATTCATCACCCGCAACGGTTCGCGCATGGCGTTCGGCGACGACGGCGACACGCTTACCGTCAGCAACTACGAACGTCTGCCGATGACGGCCCAGCTGCCGGCCAACACCATCGTCATGGCCAAGCGTTGATGACGGGCCAATCGGCGCAGGGTCCCGCACCCGTCGCGCCGCATTCCGGGCAGTGCCGGCTTGAGCTGGATGACCAGCTCGGCCGGCGCTCAGTGCCGCAGCACCCCTCCGGCCGTATCGGCCACTCCCATTCCTTGGACTAATCAGCGCGGCGGTACAGGCGGAATCGTTCGTCGCGGTCGGCCGGACGCCGGCCTTCCCACAGCAGGCGCCATTGCTGGTCGCGGTAGCGCGCCGGAAGCTCGCGCTCGTCGCGCAGCTTGATGCTGTCTTGCAGCAGCAGCAGGTCGCAGCGGTCGCTTTCGACGCCGGCAAACGGCAGTTGGGCGTAGTAGGCGAACGAGGCGCGCTGGGCCGGGCCGACATTGGTTTCGATGCAGCGCGCGCCGGCCGGCAGCTTCTCGGCGATCTGGTGCGCCACGCTGGCGTAGCTCTTGCTGTAGTTGACGTCCGGCAGGAACAAGGTCATCAGCAAAATCCAGATCAGGATCAGGCCGCCGGACGACAGCACCACGGCGCGCCACAGTACGGCCGGCTGGCGCGAGATGCGCCAGTGCACCAGCGCGAACCAGCCGGCGGTGGCGGCCAGCGCCACCAGCAGCGCGATCCAGCCCAGCTCGGGATGGAAGCCGGGCACCAGCTTGAGCGCGTTCTTGGCGGCCTTGGCCGGCCAGCCGGTCAGCTTGGCGATCCAGAACAGCCAGATCACGGCCGCGCACAAGGTCAGCGCCATCACCGAGAACCAGTCGATGGCGTTGATGGCGCCGCGCTTCATGGTCAGTAGGCCGAACGCGGCCATGATGGCCAGCGGCGGCAGCAGCACCAGCAGCTGTCCCTGCTCGGGCTGGCCGTTGAACAGCGTTAGCAGCGCGCCCATGGTGACGAAGGCCAGCGGCACCACGATGTGCAGCGCGCGGCGCTGGCGGCGCCAGGCCCACACGGCCCAGCCGGCGAACGGCCACGCCGGCCAGAAGAACCAGACGCCGACGCGGAAGAAGAATTTGAGCGACAGCGCGCTCGGCAGGTCGAACAGGTTGAGGTTCCACGCCAGCCAGGCGTTCAGCGGCAGCTGGTGGTAGGGTTGCAGCAGCTGCGCCGGCAGCAGCCACAGCGCGGCCACAGCGCCGCCGACGGCGATGGTGGCGCCCAGGTCGCGCATCGCGCGGATGGCGGGCTGGTCGAGGAAACGGGTGCAGGCGAACAGGGCCAGCATGAGGAACACCGGCGTGACCCAGCCGCGCGTCAGGGTCAGCAGGCCGACCGCCAGGCCGCTGAGGGCGGCGTTGCGCAGCGACGGGCCTTCCACGTAGCGCACGGTACGGTACAGCAGCAGCGCCACCAGCGACACTTGCAGCGCCTCCGAGGTGGTCTCGTGGCTGTGCAGCAGCAGGCCCAGGCAGCCGAGGTAGAGCAGCACGGCGGCGTCGGCCAGGGTGCGGCCGAAGTCGTTCGGTTCGGGCTGGCCGCCGAAGGCCAGGCGCAGCGGTTGCGCATCCTGGCGGCGCCCCAGGTTAAAGGTGGCGTACCACAGCGACAGCACGCCCAGCAGGAAGACGCCGACGGTGCCGACGCGGGCCGCCAGCACATCGCCCATCAGCCAGCCGAACAGCTTGATGCCAAGCGCGCCCAGCCAGAACGCCAGCGGGCCTTCGTCCGGCATCGACAGGCCGGCGATGTTGGGCCACAGCCAGTCCTGCCAAGTGCCGTGCGCCATGGTCCACATGATGCCGAAGCTGGCGGCGTCGTCGTTCTTCCATGGATCGCGGCCGATCAGGCCAGGCAGGATGTACAGCAGGCCCAGGGCGAACAGCGCCCAGCGCGGCAGTGCCAGGGTAGCGGCGGCGGGAAGACGGACTGGCTTCATCGATCGGTATGCAAGTGAGAGGTGAACGGGAGTATGAAGGAAAACCGGCGGCCGGCGAGGCGAACAAACAAAAAAAGCAGCCAGAGGCTGCTTTTTTGTTCATCGCGGCGAAAATCAGCCTTGTGCGACTTGGGTCTTCGAGCCAACTGCGCCGAATTTCTGGCGGAATTTCTCAACGCGGCCAGCGGTGTCGACGATCTTGTGCTTGCCGGTGTAGAACGGGTGCGATTCAGCCGATACCTCGATCTTGATCAGCGGGTATTCTTTACCGTTGTGCTCGATCTTTTCGCGGGTCTGGATGGTCGAACGGGTGACGAATTTGAAGTCGCACGACAGGTCGTGGAACACAACTTCGCGGTATTCTGGATGGATTTCTGGTTTCATTTTGAAGCCTTCGGTTAGTTAGGTAGCCAAACAGCACTTCGTCGGTCGGTCCAGCTTCTTGACCCGATTGCCGCTCACTTGCCAGAGTTAAAGTTGATGCGATCGGCGATTATACCGGCGTTAACGCAAACAGGCAACCACGGAGGTTGCCTGTTTGTCATGATGCACTTCGCTTTTACTACCCCGGCATCGCGCGGCGGTTAAAACCGCTCGCAGCGAGGCGCCCCGACGAAGACAGTGCGAATAGCACGGCTAGGAGGGGCAACGAAGCTGTGGGCGGTTTTAACCGCCGCGCCGCATCATGTCGAAGAACTCACCGTTGTTCTTGGTGGCCTTCATCTTGTCGAGGATGAACTCCATCGCTTCGATCTCGTCCATCGAGTACAGCAGCTTGCGCAGGATCCAGATCTTCTGCAGCTGGTCCGGCTTGATCAGCAGTTCTTCGCGGCGGGTACCCGATTTGTTCAGGTTGATCGCCGGGTAGACGCGCTTCTCGGCCAGGCGGCGCTCCAGGTGCACCTCCATATTGCCGGTACCCTTGAATTCTTCGTAGATCACGTCATCCATGCGCGAACCGGTTTCGATCAGCGCGGTGGCGATGATGGTCAGCGAGCCGCCTTCCTCGATGTTACGGGCGGCGCCGAAGAAGCGCTTGGGACGTTGCAGCGCGTTGGCGTCCACGCCACCGGTCAGCACCTTGCCAGAGGCAGGGATCACGGTGTTGTAGGCACGCGCCAGGCGGGTGATCGAGTCCAGCAGGATGATCACGTCCTTCTTCATCTCGACCAGGCGCTTGGCTTTTTCCAGCACCATCTCGGCGACCTGCACGTGGCGGGTGGCCGGTTCGTCGAAGGTCGAGGCGACCACTTCGCCGCGCACCGAGCGTTGCATCTCGGTCACTTCTTCCGGACGTTCGTCGATCAGCAGCACGATCAGCGTGCAGTCCGGATGGTTGGCGGTGATCGCGTGCGCGATGTGCTGCAGCACCACCGATTTGCCGGACTTCGGCGACGCCACCAGCAGGCCGCGCTGGCCCTTGCCGATCGGCGCGATCAGGTCGATGATGCGGCCGGTGATGTTCTCGCTGCCGTTGATGTCGCGTTCCAGGCGCAGCGGCTCGTTCGGGTGCAGCGGCGTCAGGTTCTCAAACAATATGCGGTGCTTCGAGGCTTCCGGCGATTCGCCGTTGACCTTGTCGACCTTGACCAGCGCGAAGTAGCGCTCGCCATCTTTGGGGGTGCGCACTTCGCCCTCGATCGAATCGCCGGTGTGCAGGTTGAAGCGGCGGATCTGCGACGGGGAAATGTAGATGTCGTCGGTGGACGCCATGTAGCTGGCGTCGGGCGAGCGCAGGAAGCCGAAGCCGTCCGGCAGCACTTCCAGGGCGCCGTCGCCGAAAATCTGTTCGCCGGTCTTGGCGCGCTTTTTCAGGATCGCAAACATCAATTCCTGTTTGCGCAGACGCGCCGCGTTATCGATATCAAGACCGATGGCCATCTCCAGCAATGCCGAGACGTGTAAGGCCTTTAATTCAGATAGATGCATATGTGTTGAGTGTCCCGTGACGGGAAAGTAAAGGTAGGGGAGGGAACTGCGTGGTTGTCTCTGTTATGAAACGGCGCCGCGGGCGCGGCACCGTTTTTGTCCAGCGTAATACTATCTTACTTAGATATTGCTGTCGATGAAAGAGGTCAGCTGGCCTTTTGCCATGGCGCCAACCTTTTGCGCGGCGGCGACGCCGTTCTTGAACAAGATCAGGGTCGGGATGCCGCGGATGCCGAACTTGGCAGGCACCGCCTGGTTGGCGTCGACGTCCATCTTGGCGATCAGGATCTTGCCGTCGTATTCCTTGGCCACTTCTTCCAGGATCGGGGCGATGCTCTTGCAAGGACCGCACCATTCGGCCCAGAAGTCGACCAGCACCGGGCGGTCGGATTTCAGGACGTCGGCGTCAAAAGAACTGTCGGTGATGTGTTTGATGTTTTCGCTCATATATTCCTCTATCGAGGTCTGTTGGGGTCAATAACGCCTGGGGATTATGCCATGTTGTCCGCAATCGCCTTCAACGTTGCCGGTTACAGGCAGCAGATGGTGGCCAATTGCGCGAATTCAATGTCTTGGAAGGGATGGCAACAAGGTCGGCAGGCGGGGATGGCGTAAATAATAACCCATTTTTTAGAAATGTGCGGCAGATTGTCAAAACCATCTAAACTATTTGGCATTGTTGTCTAGCAGCGGCCCTGGCTGGGCCTGGCAGCGGGTTGCGGCGCGGGCCATCAGCGCGGCCAGGGTGTCGCTCGCCAGCGGCTTGGCGCAGGCGTCCAGGATCGCCAGTCCCTGCGCCTCGGCCAGGCGGGCCGCGGTCTTCAGCACGGCGCCGTCCACCCCCGACAACAGCACCACGCAGCCGCGGTATTGCTGCGCCGCCGCAAGGCGCAGGAAGTCGATGCCGTCCATCACCGGCATGCTCAAGTCGCAAATCAGCAACTCCGGCGGGCGCAGGCGCAGCTCCACCAGCGCGCGGCGGCCGTCGGTCTCGCGCAGCACCTCGTGCGGCCCGAGGCCGGCGATCATGTCGGCCAGCACGTCCAGCATGAATTTGTCGTCATCGAGCAGCAGTATCCGCATGGTCTTGCCCTAGTTATCGTCGGCGAAAGTGGTATTGGTCATGATTTGTTCGGTGATCTGTTCCAGCAGCGGCCACAGCTGCGCGAGGATGGCGCGCGCCCGCTGCGCCGCCCGCTCGGGCGGGGCGTCGGCCGGCAACTGCTCGATCTCGAGCATCAGCTCGCCCATGCCCAGCGCGCCGACGGTGCGCGCCGGCGACTTCAGGCGGTGGCCCAGCTCGCGCACCCGCGCCAGGTCGCCCCGTTGCAGCGCCTGCTCCAGCTGGCTCAGGCCGTCCTGGGTGTTTTGCAGGAACTTGAAGGCGAACTTGCGCACCTTGTGGGGATGATAGCCCAGCAGCTTGGCCAGGATCGACAAATCGATCACGGCCGGGTCGCCGCCCAGCGTGGTCTTGAACAGCGGACGCGGCGCCACGGCCGGCGCCGCACGCGCGGCGTCGTCATCGCTGCGCTCGGGCAGCCAGTTGGCGATGGTCTGGTACATCAGCGCCGGCTGGATCGGCTTGGAGATGAAGTCGTCCATGCCGGCCTCGATGCAGCGCACCCGGTCCTCGTTGGTGGCGGTGGCGGTCATCGCCAGCACCCGCATGTCGGCCAGGCTGGGGTCGGCGCGGATGCGGCGCGTCGCTTCCAGGCCGTCCATCAGCGGCATCTGCACGTCCATCAGCACGCAGTCGAACACGGTCTGGCGCAGCAGCTCCAGCGCCTCCATGCCGTTGGCGGCCAGGCACACCGAGGAACCGACTTCCTCCAGCATCTCCAGCGCGATCTGCTGGTTGAAGGTGTTGTCCTCGACCAGCAGGATGCGGGCATCCTTCAGCGCCGCCATCACCGCCGCGCTGCGCGAGAAGGCCAGCAGCTCGGCGGCGGCGTCCTTGACGCGGTCGATCAGCGCCGGCACCGTCGCGCTGGAAATGCCCAGCCGCGCGGTGAACCAGAAGGTGCTGCCCAGGCCCGGCCGGCTGCGCACGCCGACGTCGCCGCCCATCAGCTGCGCCAGCTGCTTGCAGATCGACAGGCCCAGGCCGGTGCCGCCGTATTCGCGCGTGGTCGAGGTGTCGGCCTGCTGGAACGACTGGAACAGCTTGTCGATCTCGGCTTCCGACAGGCCGATGCCGCAGTCGCTCACCTCGAAGCGCAGCAGGCAGCCATGGGCGTCGCCCACCACCTGGCGCACCCGCACTTCGATCCGGCCCTTCTCGCTGAACTTGATGGCGTTGTTGGCGTAGTTGATCAGCACCTGGCCGAGGCGCAGCGGATCGCCGCGCAGCACCTTGGGCAGCGTGGGGTCGAGGTCGAACACCAGTTCCAGGTCGCGGCTGGCCGCCTTCGGCGCCACCACCGTGGTCAAGGTCTGGATCACGTGGTCGAGCGCGAAGTCGACCTGCTCGATCTCCAGCTTGCCCGCCTCGATCTTGGAGATGTCGAGGATGTCGTCGATGATGCCCAGCAGGTGCTCGCCGGCGAAGCGGATCTTTTCCAGGTAGTCGCGCTGGCGCGGATCGAGGTCGGTCTTCAGCGCCAGGTAGGCCATGCCGATCACGCCGTTCATCGGGGTGCGGATCTCGTGGCTCATATTGGCCAGGAACTGGCCCTTGGTCTGGCTGGCCTCCTCGGCCAGCATGCGCGCCTGGTTCAGCTCATCGGTGCGGATCGCCACCCGCTCTTCCAGGTGTTCGTTCAGTTCGCGCAGCTGGTCTTCGCCGCGCTTGCGGTCGGTGATGTCGGTCAGGCTGGCCACCACCAGCGGCACCACGCCGCGCTCGTCGGGTATCGGTTCGGCGTTGACCGACAGCCACAGCACGTCGCCGCTGGCCAGGCTCACGCCCATCACCACGTCGCGCACCGAGACGCCGGTGACGATGGCCTGCTGCACCGGATGGCTGGCGACGTCGAACGGCGTGCCGTCCTCGCGCACGCCGCGCCACAGGCGGCCGCCGTCGACCTCCAGCGCGTGCGCCAGCATGTGCGCGGCGGCGGCGTTGCTTTCCAAAATAAAGCCGTCGCCGTCTATCATCACCAGGCCGTTGGTGACGGTGTTGAAGATCGACGCCAGCCGCTGGCCGGAGCTGCGCAGCGCGCTGTCGGCGCGGCGCCGTTCGGTGATGTCGGTCAGCATCGCCAGGGTGCCGGCGTAGTGGCCGGCGTCGGAGTTGATGACGGTGGTCGACAGCAGGCACCACACCACGCTGCCGTCGCGCCGCCGGAAGCAGACGTCGCCCTGGCAGGCCTCGCCGGCCAGGCGCCGTTGCAGGTGCTGCTTGAGCAGCGCATGGCCGTCGTCGTCCATGAAGTCGGTCATGGCGCGGCCCAGCATCTGCTCGACGTCGTAGTCCAGCATGCGCGCCATGGTCGGGTTGACGAAGCTGGTGCGGTCGTCGGCGCCGGTCATCCAGATGCCTTCGGCGGCGGTCTGCACGATCAGGCGGTAGCGCTCGGAGCTGGCGTGCAGCGCTTCCTCGGCGCGCTGGCGCTGGGTCATGTCGCGCAGCGCCATCACCACCAGCTCCTGGCCGGCCAGCATCACCGGCGCGATGTGCACCATCGCCGGGAAGCTGCTGCCGTCGGCGCGGATCGCGCTCAGCACCCGGCCCGGCAGGTTGGGGCGCGAGAACAGTTCGCGCGTGCGGCCGTTGCTGCGCATGGCCTCCGGCGCCAGCTGCTCGACCGAGCGCCCGGCCATCGTGCCCTCGTAGCCGAAGCTGCGGGCGCAGGCCGGATTGGCGTAGCGCACCCGGCCGCTCTTGTCGGCGATCAGCATGGCGCCCGGCGTGGCGTCGACCACGGCGCACATGCGCGCCTCCTCGGCGGCGGCGCGCTCGCTGATGTCGGCCATGGTGCCGGTGGCGCGCAGCGGCCGGCCGGCGGCGTCCCGTTCGACGATCATGCCGCGCGCCAGCACCCAGATCCAGCCGCCGTCCTTGGTGCGCATGCGGTGTTCGCTGAAGATCTGGTTGTTCAGTTCCGAGCTGCTGGCCTGGTGGTCCTGGATGCTGCGTTCGACGCGCGCCTGGTCGTCCGGGTGCACGTGGACCAGCCACTGTTCCAGCGTCGGCGCGAATTCGCCGGCGCCGTAGCCCAGCAGCGCGCCGTAGCGCGGCGACAGCATCAGCGCGCCGGTGTCGAGCCGCCATTCCCACATGCCTTCGCCGGTGCTCTCCAGCGCGAAGCTGGCGATGCGTTCGGCGTCGCCCAGTTCCGCGCGCGCCGTGCGCAGCGCCGCCGCCTGCCGCCGCAGGCGCCACAGGCCGGCCGCCGTCAACAGCAGCAGCAGCGCCGCCGCCAGCGCGCCGGTGTAGCGCAGCAGGCGGTCGCTGGCCTGCGGCTGGTACAGGAAGCCGTCCAGCTTGAACTCGGCCGGCAACATGCCCTGCTCGATGTAGGCGCGGGCGATGGCGCGCCAGCGTTCCGGGTTGCTGTAGCCGAGTTCGATCAAGCCCTGTTCCAGCAGCGGCGCGATGTGCTGGGCCTCGTACATCAGGTGTTCGCGGCTGTGGCGCTCGGGATAGCGGGCCCGTATCAGGTCGGCGATCTCGCCCGGATGCGCCATCGCGTAGCGCCAGCCGCGCAAGGTGGCGTCGCGCAGCGCCTGCGCGCGCAGCGGGTGTTCGCGCAGTTCGCTTTCGCTGGTGTACAGCAGGTCGCCGTAGAAGTCGTCGCCCAGCGAGCGCGCCGACAGGATCTCGTAGCCGATGTTGTGGCGTTCGAGCAGATACGGCGCTTCGGTGATGTAGATCGACATGGCGTCGACCCGGCCTTCGAGCAGGTCTTCGGTATTGAAGCTGTGCACGGCCGGCACCAGGCTGTCGGAGCGCACGCCGAGTTTCTTGAGAAAGATGAGCAGTTCTTCGTTGTTCGGCGCCAGCATCACGCGGCTGCCGGGCCAGGGCCGCGGCTTGCCGTCGGCGCCGTGGCGCACCAGCAGCGCGCTGGCCGAGTGCTGGAAGATCGAGGCCAGCACCACCACCGGCTGGCCGCGTCCGCGCGCCACCAGCAGCGAGGTGTTGCCGACGCCGTACTGGGCGCGGCCGTCGAGCACGGACTGGATGGGATCGACGCCGGGGCGGGCTTCCAGCAGCGTGACGTCGAGGCCGACGTCGCGGTAGTAACCCTGGTCCTGGGCCGCGTAGTAGCCGGCGAACTGGAACTGGTGCATCCATTTGAGCTGGATGCTGACCTTCTCCGCCGCCTGGGCGCCAGCCAGGCTGCCGGCCAGCACGAGCGCAACCGCCGTCAGGCTGCGTGGCAGACGGCGCCAGAAGAGGGTCCGGCCGGACCTGGGACGGCGGTGCGACAAGAGCTTCCCTTTCAATCCGCAAGGCATTGCTGGTATTTGTGCTGTGGCCGGGCAACTATAGCATCGACGGCTTGCCTGTAGTCGACTAAGTTGTAAAGGAACTTCTACTGCGCGAAGCTGCCGGCGAACTGGTAGCGGTGGCCGGGGTGCCACATGGTGGCGATCGAGGCGACCTGGCCGTTGGAACGGGTCTGGCGCTTGAGCACCAGGCAGGCTTGCCTGGTGTCGATGGCCAGCATCTCGGCGATGTCGCGCGGGGCGGCCAGCGCTTCGATGCTGTAGCTGGCGCCTTGCAGCGGGGCCGATTTCATCAGGTATTCGTTGGGGGTGATGGCGGCGTAGTCCTGCTCCATGTAGTCGGGCGCGCACAGCGGATTGGCCCAGCGGTCCTCGACCTGGATCGGCACGCCGTTTTCGAAGTGCACGATCACCGAATGGAACAGCAGATGGCCGGCCGGCAGCTCGAACTGCTTGGCCATCAACTCGCTGGCCTTGACCCGCTCCAGCTGATGCAGGCTGCTGCGGTGGGCGTGGCCGCGGGCGCGGATCTCGTCGGCGATGGATTTGATTTCCAGCAGCGTGGCCTGGTACTTCTGCTGCGCGACGTAGGTGCCGGAGCCCTGGCGGCGGGTCAGGATCTGGTCGGCGGTCAGCTCGCGCACGGCGCGGTTGACGGTCATGCGTGACACGCCGAACTGCTTGACCAGCGCCTGCTCGGACGGGATCACGTCGCCTTCCTTCCAGGTGCCGGCGGCGATCTGCGCCACCAGGTAATCCTTGATGCGCTGGAATATGGGGGTGGTGTCTTGCAGGGCTTGTTCGTCCAAACGGTTTCTCCGAGGGCGCGCCTGGCTGGCGGCAGGAGGACATTTTAGCATCGCGTGCCGGCCCGACGTACAATCTGGAATTCAAAAGCAAGAGCCGGAGTGCGTCGCGGCGCGGCGCTGGATAGGATGGCTGCATTCCTTATCCGATCATGGAGTCTGAGATGGGCAAGACAGCAAATAAAGAAGTGACGCGCACCGCCTACCAGGGCGACGAACTGCGCTGGGCCGCCGTGCGGCAGCGCGACGCCGGCGCCGACGGCGAATTCTGGTACTCGGTGCGCAGCACCGGCGTGTACTGCCGGCCGTCGTGCGGGGCGCGTCCGGCGCTGCGCAAGAACGTGGCCTTCCACGACAGCCGCGAGGCGGCCGAGCAGGCCGGCTTCCGACCCTGCCTGCGCTGCAAGCCGGACCAGCCGCCGCTGGTCGAGCGCCAGGCCGCCATCGTGGCGCAGGCCTGCCGCCTGATCGACGCCGCCGCCGCCGACGCCGAGACCGCGCCGGACCTGGACAGCCTGGCGACGGCGGTCGGCGTGAGCCGCTTCCATTTCCACCGCATGTTCAAGGCGGTGACGGGGATTACGCCCAAGGCCTACGCCAACGCCCAGCGGGCGCGCCGCATGCAGGACGGGCTGGCGCGGCAGGCCACGGTGACGGACGCGATGTACGCGGCCGGCTACAACTCCAGCGGACGGTTCTACGCGCAGTCGCCGTCGGTGCTGGGCATGACGCCGACCGCCTTCCGCGCCGGTGGACGCGGCGCGCAGATCCGCTTCGCCATCGGCGCCTGTTCGCTGGGCGCGATCCTGGTGGCCAGCACGGAGCAGGGCATCTGCGCGATCCTGATCGACGACGATCCCGATGTGCTGGTGCGCGATCTGCAGGACCGCTTCCCGAAGGCGGAGCTGATCGGCGCCGAGCCGGAATATGAACAGGTGGTGTCGCGCGTGGTCGGCATGGTGGAGCGGCCGGAGATCGGCCTGGACCTGCCGCTCGATGTGCGCGGCACCGCCTTCCAGCAACGTGTATGGCAGGTGCTGCGCGAGATCCCGGCCGGGCGCACGGTCAGCTATGCGGAACTGGCGGTGCTGGTCGGCGTGCCGAAGGGCGCGCGCGCGGTGGCCGGGGCGTGCGCGGCGAACGCGCTGGCGGTGGCGATACCGTGTCACCGCGTGGTGCGCAACGATGGTTCGATCTCCGGCTACCGCTGGGGCGTGGACCGCAAGGCCGCGCTGCTGGACCGGGAGGCGGGCAAATGAAAGGTGGAATGCAAAACAGCGAGTTCGATTTCGGCGGCGGCGCGGCCGAGCGCAAGCCACGCAAGACGCTGCCGGTGAGCGTGGCGCCGCCCGCCGACAGCGCCACCCCGGCCGATGCCGACGCTGCCGCCCAAGCCGCCGCCAACGCGCTGGCGCTGGCCAACGCCCGCAAGGCGGTCGGCGCGGCGGCCGGCATCGCGGTGCACGTGGCGGGGTTGGACTGGCAGGCCATCGCCGATGAGTTGAACGCGCACGGCTACGCCATCGTGCCCGGCATGCTAAGCGCCGACGAATGCATCGCCACGGCGGCGCAGTACCGGCAAGCCTCGCTGTTCCGCAGCCGGGTGGTGATGGCGCAGCACGGCTTTGGCAGCGGCGAGTACCAGTACTTCCGCTATCCGCTGCCGTCGATGATCTCGGCGCTGCGGCAATCGCTGTATGGCCCGCTGGCCGACATCGCCAACCGCTGGCATGAGCTGATGGACATGGAGGCGCGCTTCCCGCCCGACCATGCCGACTTCCTGGCGCGCTGCCACGCCGCCGGCCAGCAGCGTCCGACGCCGCTGATGCTGCAATACGGCGCCGGCGACTACAACTGCCTGCACCAGGACCTGTACGGCGAGCACGTGTTCCCGCTGCAGGCGGCGATCTTGCTGAGCCAACCGGGCAAGGACTTCGAAGGAGGGGAGTTCGTGCTGACCGAGCAGCGCCCGCGCATGCAGTCGCGGGTGGAGGTGGTGCCGCTCAAGCGCGGCGACATGGTGATCTTCCCGGTCAACCACCGGCCGGCGCAGGGCGCGCGCGGCGTCTACCGGGTCGCCATGCGGCATGGCGTGAGCCGGATCCGCGCCGCGCAGTCAGCTCCAACCGCGAGGCATACGCTGGGACTGATTTTTCACGACGCCACCTGAACGCTCTTCTGCGTTTGATACAGGCGGGCGTAGATGCCGTGCTGCGCCAGCAGCGCCTCGTGGCTGCCCACTTCGGCGATGCGGCCGCCGTCCAGCACCACGATGCGGTCGGCGTTTTCGATGGTCGACAGACGGTGCGCGATGACCACCGTGGTGCGGCCCTGCATCAGCACCTCCAATGCCGCCTGCACCAGGCGTTCCGATTCCGTGTCCAGCGCGCTGGTGGCTTCGTCGAGGATCAGGATGGGCGCGTTCTTGTACAGCGCGCGCGCGATCGCCAGGCGCTGGCGCTGGCCGCCCGACAGCCGCAGGCCGTTCTCGCCGACCGAGGTGAGGTAGCCGTTGGGCTGGCGTTCGATGAATTCGTGCGCGTGGGCGGCGCGGGCCGCCGCCTCGATGCGCTGCATCGACGGCTCCGGATCGCCGTACGCGATGTTGGCCGCCAGCGTGTCGTTGAACAACACCACATCCTGGCTGACCAGCGCGATCTGCTGGCGCAGGGAAGCCAGGGTGTAGTTGCGCAGGTCGACGCCATCGAGCGTGATGCTGCCGGCGCTGACATCGTAGAAGCGCGGCAGCAGGCCGGCCAGCGTGGTCTTGCCGCTGCCCGAGCTGCCCACCAGGGCCACCGTCTCGCCGGCGGCGATGTCGAGCGACACGCGGTCCAGCGCCGGCTTGGCGTCGGCGTCCGTGCTGTAGTGGAAGCTGACTTCCTCCAGCGCCAGGCGGCCGACGGCGCGCTCCACTTTCTTGGTGCCGGTGTCGGCTTCGGCCTCGGTGTCGATCAGGCCGAACACGGATTCGGCGGCGGCCAGGCCGCGCTGCATTGGTTCGTTAATCTTGGTCAGGTTCTTGATCGGCGACTGCATCGCCATCAGCGACGACATGAAGGCCACGAAGGCGCCCGGCGTCAGCGCGCCGGCCTGCGCGCGCAGCAGCGCGAAGTAGATCACCGACGACAGCGTGGTGCCGATCAGCAGCATGATGATGCCGGAGTTGAGCGCCGACGTCGCCGCGTGCTTGACGGCCAGCTGGCGATTGAGCTTGACCACGCCGTCGAAGCGGGCCTGTTCGTACTTCTGGCCGCCGAAGATCTTGACCACGCGCTGGCCGCTGATGCTTTCGTCGAGCACATTGGTCAGGTAGCCCATGGCCGCCTGCGCGCTCTTGCTCAGGTGGCGCATGCGGCGCCCGGCGAAGGTGACGATGATCGCGACCATCGGCAGCAGGCCAAGGCAGAACAGGGCCAGTTGCCAGTCGACGATGAACAGCGTGGCCAGGTAGCCGATGGTGGCGACCGAATCGCGCACCGCGACGTTGACCACGGTGAGGCCGGCCTGCGCCACCTGGGCGGCGTCGAAGGCCACGCGCGACAGCGTGGTGCCGGTGGAGGATAGATCGAAATAGCCGTTCGGCAGGCGCATGATGCGGGCGAACATCAGCTCGCGCAGATTGGCCTGCACCCGGCTGCTGAGCCACGCGGCGCCGTATTCGCCGGCGAAGCTGGAAAACATGCGCATCACGGCCAGCCCGAAGATCACCGCCGGGATCGACCACAGCGCCGCGTTGACCGGATCGTGCGGCAGCAAATGCTTCAGCCATCCCTGCACTTCGGCCAACAGGCCGGCGGTGGGACGAACGGCGGCCAGGTTGTGGTTGGGAGCCAACGCGTCTACCACGTTTTGCAACTGTTGGATCAACATCACGTCGGTGGCGGCGGCCAGGCCGACCGCGAACAGGGTGACGACGCCGATCCAGGCGTAGGGGCAGAACTGCTTGAGCAGGCGTAAGTAAAGTAGTCGGCTGGACACGAGAGGTGCTTATCGGGCGGCAAAGACTGCATTGTAACCGGCTTGCCCGGCCGCGAACGCAAGGCAGGGCGTTGTTCTATCGAAACATCCTGGGTCAGGAAAACCTTTACCTGGTAAAAAATTACTATGATGCAAAAAAGCGCGAGCTAGAATGCATTCGCACGGTGATAGTTTCCTTCTGTACTAATCCAGAGAGGTGATATGGATCTGCAATTGCTCTTTACGCGGCGGCGCCTGGCGCTGCTGCTCGCCGCGGTGACGCTGGGTGGCGCGACGCTGACGGCGCAGGCCGAACTGGCCATCATCGTCAATCCGCAAAACCCGGCCACGCGCATGTTCCCGTCCCAGGCGGCGCAGTTCTTCCTCGGCGGCTCGGTGCAGTTCACGCCGGTGGAACAGGCGGAAAATTCGCCGCTGCGCGCCGAGTTCTGTAAAAAAGTGCTGGAGAAGTCGCCGGCCCAGGTCGAGGCCATCTGGTCCAAGATCGTCTTCACCGCCAAGGGCAAGCCCCCGAAGGAATACAAGAGCAGTGCCGAAGTCAAGAAGGCGGTGGCCGACAACGTCAACGCCATCGGTTATATCGAAAAATCGGCGGTGGACGACACGGTCAAGGTCGTGGCGATCGTTCCTTGAACTGGCGTGTCCTTCCCTCTACTGGAGTCTGCTCAATGAAAAAAACACTGATAGCGATGGCACTGGCCGCGCTGGCCGGCCTGGCCGGCGCCACCGACCTGACCGACGACGGCACGCTCAAGCTGACCGGTTTCTACAACCTGACCGGCGCCCGCGTGCTGAGCGGCAAAGCCCAGGGCAGCGGCACGCCGTGGGACTACATGCAGTGGAAATGCCCCTGCACGGTACAGAACTGGGAATACGCGGCCGTCTACGAACGCAGCGAGGGCTGGCAGTTCAACCAGGAGTCGTCGGTCGGTTTCCAGCTGAAGAAGGAGTTCTCGCCGACCCTGTCGGCCACGGCGCAGGTGCTGGTGCGCGCCCACAATCCCGGCCACGGCCTGAAGCCGACGCTGGACTGGGCCTACCTGACCTGGCAGCCGTCCGCCGATTCCGCCTGGACCTTCCAGGCCGGCCAGTTCCGCATTCCGCTGTACTACTACAGCGATTACCTGTACATCGGCTATGCCTATCCGTGGGTGCGGCCGGCGCCGGACGTCTACGGCTGGCCGATCTACGCCTACCAGGGCGCCAACGCCAGCTACCGCACGCAGCTGGGGCAATCCGACTGGGCGGCCACCTTCCACATGTGGGCCGGCGGCTACACCCAGCACAACGACACCTACGACACCCAGATCTACTACGCCACGCCGACCCATGAATCGTGGAAGAGCATGGTGGGCGGCTATGTGTCGGCCAACAACGGCATCTTCGACGTGCGCGCCATGCTGATGCACTACAAGGACTCGACCTGGCAGGACAGCCCGGCGGGCAAGGTGTTTTTCGTGGAGGACCAGAGCACCCGCATCGCCGGGCTGTCGGCCAACGTCGACTACAAGAACTGGCTGGTCAAGTCCGAGCTGGATCGCTACGAGCAGGTCGACCTCGGCAAGGGGCTCAACAACGTCTACAAGTACGCGCTGGTCGCCGTCGGCTACCAGTACGAGGCGTGGACGCCGATGTACACCTTCTCGCGCTACACCACCATCAACGAGCCTATCGAAGCGCGCAACACGCAGTACCTGTCGCTGCGCTGGGATTTCCGCAAGAACACCGCGCTCAAGGTGCAGTACGACGTCAGCAAGGACAAGTCGCACTACAGCTATCCGTTCTTCGGCGACTCGCGCCTGTTGTCGGTGTCGCTGCAAGGCTTGTTCTAGACGTTGCGTTCGGCGGGTTGTGCGCTACACTCTGTTCTTGCTTCCGAATGGAGAGTATCGATGCGCACATCCCGTTTTTCGCCCGCCCCGCTGGCCGCCGCCGTCAGCCTGGCCCTGTCCACCGTGCTGCCGCTGGCGCGGGCCGACACCATCATCGACCACGCCAACGGCTATACGCTGAACGCGGCCGGCACCTTGCAGCGATTCAGTTCGCTGGCCTTCGATGACCTGGGCCGCATCGTCGCGGTGGGGAGCGAGCGCGAGACGGCGATCCGGCTGCCGAAGGCGGAGCACATCGACGTGCAGGGCAAGACCCTGCTGCCTGGCCTGATCGACGCCCACGGCCACGTGTTCGAGCTGGGCGAAATCACCTCCGGCGTGGAGCTGTTCAGCGCCACCTCGCTGGGCGGGGCGGTGCGCGCGGTGGCGGAGTTCAGCCGCACGCACCCGAAGAACGCCTGGGTGATCGGCTTCGGCTGGAACCAGGAAGTGTGGAAGCTGGGCCGCTTCCCGACCGCCGCCGAACTCGATGCGGTGGTGGGCGACCGCCCGGTGCTGCTGCATCGGGTCGACGGCCATGCCATCTGGGTCAACACCAAGGCGCTGGAAATGGCCGGCGTCGGCAAGGATACGCCGGACCCGAAGGGCGGCAAGATCGAACGCGACGCCTCCGGCAAGCCGAGCGGCGTGCTGGTGGACGCGGCGATGGAGCTGGTCGCCAAGGTGGTGCCGCTGGCCACGCCCAACGAGGCGCGCGCCATGCTGGACAACGCGCTGGCCGCACTGGCCAAGGTTGGCCTGACCAGCGTGCACGACGCCGGCATCAAGGTGGTGCAGGACGACTTGTATCGCGACTATGCCGACCACGGCAAGCTGACCACCCGCGTGTACGCGATGATCGGCGACACCACGGCCGATTTCGACGAGCTGTCCAAGGAAGGTCCGCTCAAATCCTATGGCAACGATGTGTATGCGCTGGCCGCCGTCAAGCTGTACTCGGACGGCGCCCTGGGCAGCCGCGGCGCGGCCTTGCTGGCGCCGTACAGCGACATGCCGTCGACCAGGGGCCTGCTGTTCTATCCGAACGCCGAGATGCTGGCCAAGATGAACAAGGCCATGAAGGCCGGCTACCAGGTCAACGTGCACGCCATCGGCGACGCCGGCAACCGCCAGATCCTCGACGCCTACGCGCAGCTGATCCCGAAATATAACAACGTCGAACTGCGCCACCGCATCGAGCATGCGCAGGTGGTGGCGCTGGAGGACATCCCGCGCTTCAAGGCGCTGGGCATCATCCCGTCGATGCAGCCGACGCATGCGACCTCGGACCAGAACATGGCCGAGCAGCGCGTGGGGCATGAGCGCATCAAGGGCGCGTATGCGTGGCGCACCTTCCTCGACCAGGGTTCGCGCATCGCCTGCGGTTCGGACTTCCCGGTGGAGTCGCCGAATCCGTTCGAAGGCTTGCATGCGGCGGTCACGCGGCAGAACAACGCCGGTGTGCCGGCCGGCGGCTGGTACAAGAACCAGGCGATGACGCTGATCGAAGCGTTCCGCTGCTTCACGCTGGATGCGGCCTACGCGGCGCACCAGGAAAACGTCATCGGCACGCTGGAGCCGGGCAAGTGGGCCGACTTCATCCTGATCGACCGCGACCTGTTCAAGGTGCCGGCCGAGCAGATCGGCAAGACGCAGGTGCTGCAGACCTGGATGGGCGGCAAGCGGGTGTACAAGAAAGACAAGCGGCCGGATTAAGCACCGCTGTTCCCTAATTTTGTCGCTTCAATTCTGCATAGAAATTCTCATGCGAGCCTAAGCTCAGGAGTACTACCGAAATCGGCTGGAATTTAGTGGGGTGTAGCTGATACGCGAGCAGAATCTCCTGCTTGTTAATCTTGAACTTGTGCACAAAAATTCCGGCCAGATCACCTTTCTTTTCCTCCCCGATGGTTGGATCGGTGGCGATCGCCTTCACCGCTCTATCTACGATGGCCTTATCTTTGGCGCGGAGCTTTTTGACGGTCTTTATAAAATTCGGGGTGACAAGAACGTCAAGCACAGTCATGTCCCGAACTGATATGGCGTGAGCATGCCGGCCTTAGCCTCTTGAGTGGCAAGCAAGGTATCTTTGATGAACTGGAGCGGCAAACCGGGGTTTTCATCGACAGCCTTTCCCAGTCGCGCCCAGTACTCGATCTGCTTGGGAATCGAACGGTGCTCGGCCGCAGCATGTGGCTTAGCCATTTCGACTAGCTCGTCTGATAATTTCAAGGAAATCGCCATCATGTCACCTCTAAGTAGTAGGTGTTAACGTGCCACTTATTGCGACCTTTTGCAACCATTTTGACGTGAAATCGCCTCTGAAACTGATCGGCGCAAAATATTCGGCATGTGCAGGCGTATGCTGGCAAGATATCAAGCGCTGATGACCTATTTGACAAGCTCAGGAATTATTCGTTCCCCTCGCACCGCTTAAAAACTGATTGACTTGGTTGTATATACAACTTATCCTTTGAGGATGCGCTGGCCGTGCGTGCGTTGTTGCGTGCTTGGCCGGTCCCACTCACTCAGGAGCAGGAGCCACCATGACGACCCATTTAGACAGCGATCCACGTTTTGACGCCAGCCGCGAAATCCGCGCCCCCCGCGGACCGGAGCGTACCTGTAAAAACTGGGGCGCCGAGGCGGCCTACCGCATGATCCAGAATAATCTGGACAAGGAAGTGGCGGAAAACCCGAAACACCTGGTGGTCTACGGCGGCATCGGCCGCGCGGCCCGCAACTGGGAATGTTACGACCAGATCCTGGCCTCGCTGCGCGAGTTGGAAGACAATCAAACCCTGCTGATCCAGTCCGGCAAGCCGGTCGGCGTGTTCCAGACCCACGAAGACGCGCCGCGCGTGCTGATCGCGAACTCCAACCTGGTGCCGAAGTGGGCCAACTGGGAACACTTCAATGAACTGGACCGCAAAGGCCTGTTCATGTATGGCCAGATGACGGCCGGCTCGTGGATCTACATCGGCACCCAGGGCATCGTGCAGGGCACCTTCGAGACCTTCGCCGAAGCGGGCCGCCAGCATTTCGGCGGCGACCTCAAAGGCCGCTGGGTGCTGACCGCAGGCCTGGGCGGCATGGGCGGCGCGCAGCCGCTGGCCGCGACCATGGCCGGCGCCGTGTCGCTGACCATCGAATGCCAGCAGAGCAGCATCGACTTCCGCCTGCGCACCCGCTACCTCGACAAGCAGGCCGCCAGCATCGACGAGGCGCTGGAGATGATCAAACTGCACAAGGCCAATGGCGACGCCATCTCCATCGGCCTGCTGGGCAACGCGGCCGACGTGCTGCCGGAGCTGGTGCGCCGCGCCAAAGCCGGTGGCGTCGTTCCGGACATCGTCACCGACCAGACCTCCGCGCATGACCTGATCAACGGCTACCTGCCGCAAGGCTGGACCGTCGAGCAGTGGAAGGCCGCGCAGCACGACGCCGCGCGCCACGAGGAACTGAAGGCCGCCGCCACCGAAGGTTGCGCGGTCCACGTGCAGGCGATGCTGGACTTCCAGACGCTGGGCGCCAAGGTCGTCGACTACGGCAACAACATCCGCCAGGTGGCGTTCGACCACGGCGTCAAGAACGCCTTCGATTTCCCTGGCTTCGTGCCGGCCTATATCCGTCCGCAGTTCTGCGAAGGCCGCGGCCCGTTCCGCTGGGTGGCGCTGTCCGGCGACCCGGAAGACATCTACAAGACCGACGCCAAGATCAAGGAGCTGTTCCCGCACCACGCCAACGTGCACCGCTGGCTGGACATGGCGCGCGAACGCATCGCCTTCCAGGGCCTGCCGGCGCGTATCTGCTGGCTGGGCCTGGGCGAGCGTCACATCGCCGGCCTGGCCTTCAACGAGATGGTGCGCAACGGCGAGCTGAAAGCGCCGGTCGTCATCGGCCGCGACCATCTGGACACCGGCTCCGTCGCCAGCCCTAACCGCGAAACCGAAAGCATGAAGGACGGCACCGACGCCGTCTCCGACTGGCCGCTGCTGAACGCGCTGCTCAACACCGCCGGCGGCGCGACCTGGGTGTCGCTGCACCACGGCGGCGGCGTGGGCATGGGATACTCGCAGCACTCCGGCGTGGTGATCGTGGCCGATGGCACCGACGCCGCCGCCAAGCGCCTGGCGCGCGTGCTGGTCAACGACAGCGGTTCGGGCGTGATGCGTCACGCCGATGCGGGATACGAGACGGCCATCGCCTGCGCCAAGCGCAACGGCCTCAATCTCCCAATGATTAAATAATTTGAGAACCTCTATGAAAAATGCACTGACCCTGAAACCGGGCGCGATGACCCTGACCGAACTGCGCGCCGTGTGGAGCGCCGCCGGTCCGCTGGCGCTGGCCGCCGAAGCCTACCCTGTCATCGAAGCCTCCGCCGCTGCCGTGCGCGCCATCGTCGCCAAGGGCGACGCCGCCTACGGCATCAACACCGGTTTCGGCCTGCTGGCCAAGACCCGCATCCCGGACGAGAAGCTGGAGCAGCTGCAGCGCAACCTGATCCTGTCGCACTCGGTCGGCACCGGCGGCCTGCTGTCGGATGCCGTCTGCCGCCTGATCCTGCTGATGAAGATCGGCAGCCTGGCGCGCGGCTACTCCGGTGTGCGTCCTTTGATCATCGACACGTTGATCGCGCTGTACAACGCCGGCATCATGCCGGCCATTCCGGCCAAGGGTTCGGTCGGCGCCTCGGGCGACCTGGCGCCGCTGTCGCACATGACGCTGGCGATGCTGGGCGTGGGCGACGTGCGCGTCAACGGTGAAATCATGCCCGCCGCCGACGCGCTCAAAGCCGCCAACATCGCGCCGGTGGTGCTGGCCGCGAAGGAAGGCCTGGCGCTGATCAACGGCACCCAGGTGTCGACCGCGCTGGCGCTGCATGGCCTGTTCATGGCCGAGCGCCTGCTGGAAGCTGGCATGGTGTCGGGCGCGCTGTCGCTGGACGCTGCCAAGGGTTCCGATTCGCCGTTCGACGCCCGCGTGCATGAAGTGCGCGGCCAGCCGGGCCAGATCGCCGCCGCCTCGATCTATCGTCAACTGGTGAGCAACAGCGCGATCCGCGCCTCGCACCTGGTCGGCGACGAGCGCGTGCAAGATCCGTACTGCCTGCGTTGCCAGCCGCAGGTGATGGGCGCCTGCTGGGACATCATCAACAACGCCGCCCGCACCTTGCTGATCGAAGCCAACGCCGTCACCGACAATCCGCTGCTGTTCAAGGACGGCGAGCTGTCGGTGGTGGTCTCGGGCGGTAACTTCCACGCCGAGCCGGTGGCCTTCGCCGCCGACACGCTGGCGCTGGCCATCGCCGAAATCGGCGCGATCTCCGAACGCCGCATCGCGCTGCTGATCGACGCCACCTTGTCCGGCTTGCCGCCGTTCCTGGTGCGTGATCCGGGCGTGAACTCCGGCTTCATGATCGCCCACGTCACCGCTGCCGCGCTGGCGTCGGAGAACAAGTCGCTGGCCCATCCGGGCAGCGTCGATTCGATCCCGACCTCGGCCAACCAGGAAGACCACGTCAGCATGGCGACCTACGCCGCGCGCCGCCTGGACGACATGGCGCACAACACCGCCGTCATCATCGGCATCGAGCTGTTGGCGGCCGCGCAGGGCATTGACTTCCACCGTCCGCTGAAAACCTCGCCGCATCTGGAGCATGTGCATGCGCAGCTGCGCCAGAAGGTGCCGTTCTTCGACGCCGACCGCTTCTTCGCGCCGGATATCGAAGCGGCCAAGGGCATGGTCATGCGCGGCGAGTTGAGCGCGTCGTGCAAAGGTTTGTTCACGTCCTTGCATCCATAAGAGGAGGCGTCATGGACTATCAGTTCAAAGCAGGCAGTATTCCCTTGCTGGTGTCCATGCCGCACGTGGGCACCGATATTCCCGACGACGTGGCGGCGGCGATGACGCCGGCCGCCGTCGACAAGCAGGACACGGACTGGCACCTGGTGCGCCTGTACGAGTTCCTCGGCGAGATGGGGGCGTCGACCTTGTCGGCGCGCTGGTCGCGCTACGTGATCGATTTGAACCGGCCGCCGGAAAACACCAATCTGTATCCGGGCCAGGATACGACCGGCCTGTGCCCGATCGACACCTTCCACCGCGAGCCGCTGTACCGCGATGGCCATACGCCGAGCGAGGTTGAAGTGCAGCGCCGCCTGGCCGCGTACTGGAAGCCGTATCACGATCAATTGCGCGCGGAGCTGGACCGGCTGTTGGCGCTGCACGGCCGCGTGGTGCTGTGGGACGCGCATTCGATCGCGTCGGTGGTGCCGCGCTTCTTCGAGGGCAAGCTGCCGGACCTGAACTTCGGCACCGCCGACGGCAAGAGCTGCGCGCCGGACCTGAGCGACGCCATCGTGGCGCGCGCGCAGGCGCAGCAGCAGTTCAGCGTGGCCGTCAACGGCCGCTTCAAGGGCGGGCATATCACCCGTCACTACGGCCAGCCGGCCAACAATGTCCATGCGATCCAGCTGGAGATGTGCCAGTCGACCTACATGGATGAGGAAGCGCCGTACGGCTACCGCGCGGACCGCGCGCAGCAGGTACAAGGCCTGTTGCAGCAAATGACGCAGGCCGCCGCCGATTGGGGGCGCGCATGAACCGGCTGTTCGCGCGCAACGCGCTGCTGCCGGAGGGCTGGCGCAAGGATGTGCTGGTCGAGTGGGACGCGGACGGCACCATCGTCCGCGTCGACGCCGGCGTGCTTGCGCCGGCCGGCGCGCAGCTGATCGCGCCGGTGGTGGAGTACATCTTGCCGGGCATGATCAACCTGCATTCGCACAGCTTCCAGCGGGCGCTGGGCGGCCGCACGGAAAAGGCCGGCGAAACCAAGGACAGCTTCTGGACCTGGCGCGACCTGATGTACCGCTTCGCCCGCAATATCACGCCGGAGCATATCGAGGCCATAGCGGCCCAGCTGTTTTCGGAATGCCTGCGCCACGGCTACACGTCGATGTGCGAATTCCATTACGTGCAGCGTGCGCCGGACGGTGCCATGTATCCGCGCCCGGCGGAAACGGCGGAACGTGTCATCGCCGCCGCACGGTTGGCGGGAATCGGCATCACCATGCTGCCAGTGTTGTATAGTTATTCCGGCTTCGGCGAAAGCGCCTTGAAGCCGGAGCAACAGCGCTTCAAGACCGATCCGCAGGATGTGCTGCGGGTGATCGAGGCGCTGGAGCCCTTGCGCGACGGGCAGACCGAAGTGGGCGTGGCGCCGCATTCGCTGCGCGCGGCCTCGGTGGCGCAGATTAACGAGGTGCTGGTGACGCTGCCGGGCGACCGTCCGGTGCATATCCACATCGCGGAACAGAAGCAGGAAGTGCAGCAATCGCTGGACTGGAGCGGACGCCGCCCGGTGCAATGGCTGCTGGACCAGGTGGAAGTCGATCAACGCTGGTGCCTGATCCACGCGACGCACTTGATGCGCGACGAGGTGGACAACATCGCGCAGAGCGGCGCCGTGGCGGGGCTGTGTCCGACCACGGAGGCCAACCTGGGCGACGGCCTGTTCCCGCTGGAGGAGTTCCTGGCGGCGGGCGGACGGTTCGGCATCGGCAGCGACAGCCATATTTCGCAAAGCGCGGTGGAAGAACTGCGCTGGCTGGAATACGGCCAGCGCCTGCAGCACCAGCGCCGCAATATCGCGGTGTCGGCGCAGCAGCGCAATGTCGGCGACTTCCTGTGGCAGGGCGCCTTGCAGGGCGGCGCGCAGGCCAGCGGACGGCCGGTGGGCGCGTTGGGGCCGGGCCGCCGCGCCGATATGATCGTGCTGGACGACCAGCACCCGAATTTGTATGGATTGGCGCTGGACGAGGTGCTCGGCAGCTTCGTCTTCTGCGGTAATGACAATCTGGTCAAGGACGTCATGGTCGGCGGCCAGTGGGTAGTACGCAATCAGCAGCACGTTGCGCAGCAGGCGATCGCTGCGCGCTTCAAGCAGACCTTGGCCGAACTGAGGGAGTTCCAATGACCCAGCTAATCCAGTATGCAAGCCTGCGGCCGGCGCCGTGGAAGAACGGCGGCGGCAGCACGACGGAAATCGCCGTCGCTCCCGCCGGCACCGGCTTCGATGAATTCGACTGGCGCGTCAGCCTGGCGACCATTTCGCAGAGCGGGCCTTTTTCCAGTTTTCCCGGCATCGACCGTTCGCTGGCGCTGGTCGACGGCGATGGCGTCCTGCTGGACTTCGGCGAAGAGCGTTTTGTGCTCAGCCCCAGCGAGCCGCTGATCGAATTCGACGGCGAGGCGGCGGTGCACGCCACCGTCGTCGGCGGGCTGACCACCGATTTCAACGTGATGTCGCGGCGTGGCCGCTGCCGCCATCGGCTTGAGTCGGTCCTGGTAAACGGCGCCGAGCAGCTCACGCGCCGCAGCGGCACCACGCTGCTGTTCCTGGCCGACGGCGAAAGCCTGACGGTGAGCAGCGCGCGCGAACGCATCGCCATGGTGCGCTACGACTTGCTGGTGCTGGAGGCCGAAGAGGAATGGTCGATGGAAGCCCAGCGCGCAACCGTGTTCGTGGTCGACATCATCAACAATTAAAGAAAGCTCCAAGCATGTGGGATGTGTTGTTTACGAACGTGCATCTGGCCACGATGGCCGATGGCTACGGTGAAATCCGCGATGGCGCCATCGCCGTCAAGGATGGCAAGATCGCGTGGCTGGGGCCCCAGGCGGAGATGCCGGCGGGCGAGCAGGCCGTCACCGTGCACGATGGCGGCGGCTGCTGGCTGACGCCGGGCCTGATCGACTGCCACACCCACATCGTCCACGCCGGCAACCGCAGCGACGAATTCGAGGCGCGCCTCAACGGCGCCACCTACGAGGACATCGCGCGCGCCGGCGGCGGCATCATGTCCACCGTGCGCGCCACCCGCGCCGCGTCCGAGGACGAGCTGCTGCGGCAAAGCCTGCCGCGCGTGTGCAGCCTGCTGGCCGAGGGCGTGACCACGCTGGAGATTAAATCGGGCTACGGCCTGACGCTGGAATCGGAAGCCAATATGCTGCGCGTGGCGCGCCGCATCGGCCGCGAGCTGCCGGTCAGCGTCGCCGCCACCTTCCTCGGCGCGCACGCCGTGCCGCCGGAGTTCGCCGGCCGCGCCGACGATTACGTCACCGAAGTGTGCGCGATGATCGCGCCGCTGGCCGCCGAAGGCCTGGTCGACGCGGTGGACGCCTTCTGCGAGCGCATCGGCTTCTCGCACGAGCAGACGGAGCGCGTGTTCCAGGCTGCGCGCGCGCAGGGACTGCCGGTCAAGCTGCATGCGGAACAGCTGTCCGACCAGCGCGGCGCCGAGCTGGTGGCGCGTTACCACGGCTTGTCCGCCGACCATCTGGAGCACCTGACCGAGGCCGGTATCGCGGCGATGGCCGCCGTCGGCACCGTGGCGGTGCTGCTGCCCGGCGCCTACTACTTCCTGCGCGACACCACGCCGCCGCCGGTGGCCGCCATGCGCACCGCCGGCGTGGCGATGGCCGTGGCCACCGACTGCAATCCCGGCACCTCGCCGATGACGTCCCTGCTGCTGGCGATGAATATGGTCTGCACCCTGTGGCGTCTGACGCCGCTGGAGGCGCTGGCCGGCTGCACCGTGCACGCCGCCCGCGCGCTGGGCCGCGAACAGCAGATCGGCAGCCTGGAAGTGGGCAAGCGCGCCGACTTCGCGCTGTGGCGCATCGCCCGCCCGGCCGACCTGTCCTACGCCATCGGCCTCAATCCCTGCCGGGGCGTGGTCAATGCGGGCGTGTTGCGTACACCGCAGGTTTAGAGGGGAGCCTCGGGAAATTCTGTTTCGTTAGTTATTGTTTCGGTTACAGTACCGGGATGCCTTTTCTAACGTAACAGGATATCCATGTTTGCCTTGAATTCTCTCCGCGCCGCCGTCTTGCTGACGCTCGGCGCGCAGGCACTGGCCCAGGAGCCGGTGCCGCCCACGCCGGTCCCCCACACACCTGAAGCCCCCGTCATCGCCAGCGCGCCTGTGCCGCCGGCCGCCGCGCTGGCCGCAGCCGCAGCAGCAGCCTCCGCGCCCAGGCCTTACGCCGAGGTGGTGCGCGGCGCCGCCCAGGTGCAGGGCTTCCTGAACCTGTACCAGAAAGAGGAAAAGGTCTGGATCGAGCTGCGGCCAGACCAGTTCGACCGTCCTCTCTTCATGACCGTGAACATGCCGAACGGGATAGGCGAGCGCGGTATCTACGGCAGCCAGATGGGACTGAGCCAGGTGGTGGTGTTCCACCGCATCGGCAACCTGGTGCAGATGATCGCCAAGAATACCGACTACGGCGCCAAGGCCGGCACGCCGCAGGCGCTGGCGGTGTCGCAGGCGTTCTCCGACAGCTTGCTGGCGATCGCGCCGGTGGCCAGCGGCCCGCATCCGCAGAGCCATGCGATCCTGGTCGAAGCGAATATCCTGTTGTTCGGCGATATCCCAAGCTTTACCACCCGGCTGGAAGCGGCCTTCCGCATGCCATATGCGATGGATGCGCGCAACAGCAGCTTCCTGACCATCCGTTCCGACGAGTCCATGACCGGCTTCCAGGTCAACGCCCACTTCTACGTGCCGCGCATCGCGGCGGCGCCGGTGGTGATGCCGAACACGCCGGTGCCGGCCGCCATCGCCAGTCCGCCGACCACGCTGCCGGACCCGCGCAGCATGTTCCTCGGCTTCTACTACAGCTTCATGCCGCTGCCGGCGCAGCCCATGCATGGCCGCGTCGCGGACGACCGCATCGGCCACTTCGCCTACACCACGCACGACTATTCGGACGATGTGACGCCGACCACGGCCCGGCATGTGGTCCAGCGCTGGCGCCTGGAAAAGCAGGACCCGGCGCAGGCGCTGTCGGAACCGAAGCAGCCCATCGTCTACTGGCTCGATGCGAACATTCCGGAGAAGTACCGCGAGTCGGTGAAGCAGGGCATCCTGGCCTGGAACGATGCGTTCGAGCGGATCGGCTTCAAGAACGCCATCGTCGTCAAGCAGCAGACCGAGAAGGACCGCTTCGATACGATGGATGCGCGCCATGCGTCGGTGCGCTGGTACGTCGGTACGGATGTCGCCGTCGCCATCGGGCCGAGCCAGGTCGATCCGCGCAGCGGCGAGATACTCGATGCGGATGTCGCCATGCCCGACGTGTTCGCGCGCGGCGCGCGCAGCAGCATCATCGGCAACGACAGCATGCCGCTGCAGGCGCCGTTGTCGATGCCGGGGCAGCAGGCGCACTGCAACTACATGATGGAGTCGGCCTCCGAGATGGGCTTCGCCATGGGGCTGTTGGAGGCGCGCGGCGAGCTGGCGATGGACAGTCCGGAGGCGGAAGCGCTGGCGCAAGCCTACGTGCGCGCGCTGATGATGCACGAGATCGGCCACACGCTGGGCTTGAGCCACAACTTCCGCTCGTCGACCGTCTACAGCCTGAAGCAATTGCAGGACCCAGAGTTCACGAAGAAGAACGGCCTGGCCGGATCGGTGATGGACTACACGCCGTTCAACCTGTCGCTCAAGGGCGAGACGCAGGGCGAGTACGTGGCGTCGACATTGGGGCCTTACGATTACTGGGCCATCGAGTACGCCTACAAGACCATCGAGCCGGCGCAGGAGAAGGAGGAGCTGGCGAAGATCGCCGCGCGCTCGAACGAGCCGCTGCTGGCCTTCGGCGCCGACCAGGATGCGGGCGGATTCAACTCCGACCCCGATGTCAATATGTTCGACCTGGGCAGCGATCCGCTGGCTTACTTCCAGCGCCGCCTGACGATCTCGCGCGAGCTGTGGGACCGCCTGCAAAACCGCACGCTGAAACCGGGCGAGAGTTATGAGACGCTGCGCCGCAGTTTCGACTACGGCTTCCAGCAGTTTGCGCGCACCATGCCGGTGGTGGTCAAGTACGTGGGCGGCGTGACCTACCTGCGCGACCACGCCGGCACCGGCCGCGCCACCTTCACGCCGGTGCCGCTGGCGCGCCAGAGGGCCGCCTTGCAGATGCTGACCACCAGCCTGTTCAAGTCGGACAGCTTCCAATTCTCGCCGGCCATGATCAGCCGCCTGGGAGCGGACCATTTTGAACCGCGCGGAAGGGCCGACGTGTCGGTCGGCGGCCGCGTATTGTTCTTGCAGTCCGGCGCGCTGGACCAGCTGATGTCCGACGCGGTGGCGGTGCGCCTGCTCGATTCGCAGGAAAAGCTGGACGATCGCAAGCAGGCGCTCAGCCTCGACGAGTTGTACATCACCGTGCAGGACGCGGTGTGGAGCGAGCTGAAAACCGGCAAGGACATCAACGGCATGCGCCGCAATCTTCAGCGTGAACATTTGAAGCGGCTGACCGCGATCCTGCTGCGCGCATCGCCCACCACACCGGCCGACGCGCGCAGCCTGCAACGCGAGAACGCGCTGGCGCTGCAACGCGATCTCCGCGGCGCGATGGCAAGGCCGATGAGCCGCGAGGCCAAGGCGCACCTGGCGGAGTCGTATGAAACGCTGAGCCAGGCCTTGAAGGCGGCCATGTTGCGCGCAGGCGCTTGATGGTAAGCTCTCCGGATTGACCATCATTTCGGAGCGCGTGTGCAAGGACGATTGCTAGTTTGGCTGGCCCTGTTGTGGGCCGGCGCGGCGTGCGCCGCGCCGGCCGATACGCTGCACGTGGGGTCGAAGCGCTTCACCGAATCCTATATCCTGGGCGAGGTGCTGGCGCAGACCGCCGCGCAGGCTGTACCCAACGCCAAGGTCGAGCACCTGCAAGGCCTGGGCAATACCGCCATCGTGCTGGCGGCCTTGCAGGCCGGCCGCATCGACGTCTATCCCGAGTACCTCGGCACCATCGACCTGGAAATCCTCAAGCACACGCAGGCCGCGCCGCTGGAGCAGATCCGCCGCGAACTGGCGCCCATGGGACTGGGCGTGGCGGTGCCGCTGGGCTTCAATAACACCTACGCGTTGGCGATGCGCGGCGGCGCCGACGGCCTGACGAAACTCAGCGAGCTGGCCGCGCAGCCGCGCCTGCGCTTCGGCCTGTCGCATGAATTCATCGGCCGCGCCGACGGCTGGCCAGGCCTGGCCAAGCGCTACGGCCTGCCGCAGCGGCCGGAAGGACTGGATCACGGCATCGCCTACGAGGCGCTGATGCAGCGCCAGGTCGACGTGATCGACATCTACTCCACCGACGCCAAGATCCGCCAGTACGGCCTGCGCGTGCTGGAGGACGACCGCGCCTACTTCCCGCGCTACGACGCGGTGCTGCTGTACCGGCTCGACGCCGCCGAACGCTTCCCGGCCGCGTGGAAGGCGATCACGCAACTGGAGGGCCGCATCAGCGCGGCCGACATGATCGCGATGAACGCCGCCGCCGAAATCGACGGCCAGAATTTCGCCAACGTGGCGCGCGACTGGCTGGCCGCGCACCAGCCGCTGGCGGCCGGCGCGCCGTCCAGCGCCGCCGGCAAGGCCGCGCAGGCGGCGCCGGCGCAGGTACGTGAGGGCCTGCTGGCCAAGATCTTCGACAAGAACCTGTGGCCGCTGACGCGCCAGCATGTGACGCTGGTGTTGGTGGCGGTGCTGCTGGCGTGCGTGGTCGGCATTCCGCTGGGCGTGCTGGCGGCGGCGTTTCCGCGCCTGCGGCAGGTGGTGCTGGGTTTGACGGGCGTGCTGCAAACGGTGCCCTCGCTGGCCTTGCTGGCGCTGCTGATACCCTTGCTGGGCATGATAGGCACGGCGCCGGCCCTGGTGGCATTGGTGGTGTACGCGCTGCTGCCCATCGTGCGCAACACCTGCACCGGCTTGTTGCAGGTGCCGGCCGGCTTGCGGCTGGCGGCGCAGGCGCTGGGCTTGCGGCCGATGCAGCGGCTGGTGCAGGTGGAGCTGCCGCTGGCCTTGCCGGTGATCCTGGCCGGCGTGAAAACGGCGGCGGTGATGAGCGTGGGGACGGCGACCATCGCCGCCTTCATCGGCGCCGGCGGTTACGGCGAACGCATCACCATCGGCCTGGCGCTCAACGATAACGCCATGCTGCTGGCCGGGGCGATACCGGCGGCGCTGCTGGCGCTGCTGACGCAGGCCGCGTTCGAGCTGCTGGAGCGGCTGGCCAGCCGTGGTCGGGCCGCGTCACAGCGAATGTAGCTTGGAGCGCAGCAGCACCATTTCCTTGTGCAGCAGGCGCTCGGCGAGGAAATCGTTCTCGCGCTGGGCGGCGATGGCTTCCAGCGCCTGCGTGTGGCGTTCCAGCCGGGCGCGCAGCCAGGCTTTGTAGACCGTGGTGGCCAGGGGCGGCAATTTGGGCATGACTGTCTCCTGCGATAGGTTTGACATTCATTCTGCAAGCATGACCACGCCATGCTTTGCGCTAGATCAAGCCCCTTGAGACATATGCGTCAGCGCCTCGCCGGTGACGCGGCAAATGCGCCATTCCGGCAACAGCGAGGCGCCCATGCTTTCGTACAGCTTGATGGCGTTGCTGTTCCAGTCCAGCACCGACCATTCGAAGCGGCCGCAGTCGCGCTCCACCGCCAGTTGCGCCAGCGCCACCAGCATCTGCTTGCCGTAGCCCTTGCCGCGCCGGCTTTGCTTGACGTACAAGTCTTCCAGGTACAGGCCTTTCTTGCACAGGAAGGTGGAGAAGTTGTGGAAGAACAGCGCGAAGGTCACCACTTCGCCGCCGGTCTCGCCGACCAGCGCTTCGCACACCGGCTTGTCGCAGAACAGGCTGTCGTGCAGCATGGCTTCGTTGGCGACGACCATGTGTTCCAGTTTTTCAAACACGGCCAATTCGTAAATCATGCCGAAAATGGCGGCGACGTCTGCCGGCTGGGCCGGGCGTATGGTCAGGTTGGAAGTGTTCATCAGGCTTCGACTATGCTCTCTGTGGTGGAAGGGGAATCGGATTGCAGCGCCCAGGCGACGCTGGACAGGCACAATACCATGCCGGCCCATTGCAGCGGTCCGGGGCGGAAGTGCTCCAGCTGGATCGACAGCAGCACTGAAATGACGGGCGTGACGACGCCGATGTACACCGCCTTGTGCGAGCCGATGCGGTGGATCAGCGTGAAGTAGGCGGCGAAGGCGATCACCGAGCCGAACAGCGACAGGTACAGCAGCCCGCCCCAGTAAGGCAGGCCGGCCGGCATGGTGAAGGACTGGCCGCTGGCCAGCACCCACAGGGCCACCAGCAGGCTGCCCCACAGCATCGACCAGGCCATCGTCAGCAGCACGTTGGACGATTGCTCGCGCACCTTGATGACGACCACGTTGCCGACCGAGCTGGCGATGGTGGCGGTCAGCGCCAGTGCCAGGCCAAGCAGAAAGTGACCGTTGCCGCCGGACAGGATCTCGTTCCAGGCGCCACGAATCGACTCGAAGAACAGCAACGTGACGCCGCAGATGGCGACCGCGCCGGCGCTCCAGGTGCGCCAGCCGATCGGGGTGCCGAAGGCCATGCGGTTGAGGATGGGGTTCCAGAACACCATCAGCGCGAACAGCACGGCGACCAGGCCGGAGACCAGGTATTGCTCGGAGGTGTAGGTGCAGATGTAGCTCAGGCCGAAGGTGGCGCAGCCTTGCAGCAACATCCAGCGCTGGGTGCGCCAGGGCAGGATCAGCTTGTCGCCGCGCGCCAGGCACCAGGCGAACAGTACCGCCGCCGACAGCGCGAAGCGGTAGACCACCGACACGGCGGGCGCGACCTCGCCCAGTTGCAGCGTGATGGCGAAGAAAGTGGAGCCCCAGATCAGGCAGGCAATGATAAACAGGAGTGGAGAGGACATCGGACGAGTATAGCCGCCCGGACGATTCCTTGCCTAGCGGCTATGATTTTGTTGCGGCGCAACAGATCGGCGCATTTGTGTGTATCGTTGCGTAAATTTTGAGCATTTTGTTGAAAATGCAAGTATGATGGAATGACACATCAATCAGGGGAGTGCGACATGAGTACCGCGTTGCAAATCAAAGTCGTCAGCTTGCTGGGCTATGTCGCCCTCAGCACCGCGCTGGTGCTGTTGCTGGCCGACGAAGAGATGCAGAGCGCCGCCCAGACTTTGTTGGCGTTTTCAGGCTTCCATTAATACGCCAGCTTCATCCGGCGGTACAAAAATCCCAGCACAAACAGCGGTCCGATCAGCAGGAAGCGCAGGTCGTCGAAAAACGACGGCTTCTTGCCTTCGATCTTGTGGCCGATGAACTGTCCTATCCACGCCAGCACGAAGATCGCCAGCGACAGCGGCAGGATGGCGCGGTCGGGCAGGGCGGCCAGCAGGGCCAGCATCAGCGTGCTCATCAGCAGCATGCCGACCGCGAACGGCTTCGACAGCTTGAAATAGTAGGCCAGCGAGGCCAGCGTGACCGCCACCGCCAGCAGCGGATGCGCCGCCCACAGCAAGCCCAGCAGCGTGAAGACGATGATCGGCACGCAGATGAAGTGGATCACTTCGTTGATGGGGTTGAGGTGGCTTTCGCTGTACTGGGCCAGCAGCGTATCGATGGTGCGGGGTTGCGACATGGGTGTCTCCGGTTTTTTTTAGTACGGTCGTGCCGTCGGTAAATTCTACACCTGAAACGCGGCGTGGCGACGCTTGAGTACAATGTGGGCATGGCCGAGTGGCAGGAGGAACTTCAAATATGGTGAGTACGCAGTATCCCGCAGGCCGGGTGGTCCTGGACACGATCGACAGCCAGCTGTTGGCAGGCAACGCGGCTGGCGATCCCGCGTGCCGGCAACTGGCAATTTACCTGCCGCCGGGTTATGACGCGGGCGCCGCGCGCTATCCCAGCGTCTACGTGCTGGCTGGTTTTGGCGGGCGTGGCGTTACCCTGCTGAACGATTCCGCCTGGGACGAGAACCTGCCCCAACGTCTGGACCGCCTGATCGGGAGTGGATGCATACGCCCGATGATTGTGGTGATGCCGGACTGCCTGACGCGCTACGGCGGCAGCCAGTACATCAATTCCAGCGCGACCGGGCGTTACGAAGACTATGTCGCCGACGAAATCGTGCCCCATGTGGACGCCCGTTATCGTACCGTCGCCACGCGCGACTGGCGCGCCGTGTCCGGTAAGAGCTCGGGCGGATACGGGGCGCTGATGTTCGCGATGCGGCGTCCGCATGTATTCAGCATCGCCGCATCGCACAGCGGCGACCTGTACTTCGAGCTGTGCTACAAGCCGGCTTTTGTACGCTGCCTGCCGGTGCTGGAACGCCACGGCGGACTGGCCGGCTTCGTGGAGCGGCTGCGTGACATTCGTCCGCGCGACCCCGACTTTTACGCCACCGTCAATACCGTCGCGATGGCGGCTTGCTACTCACCGGACCCGATTATGGCGCCGGGCTTCGTGCTGCCTTTCGATACGCACACCGGTGAATTGCATGAGGCCGTGTGGCAGCGCTGGCTGTGCAGCGATCCCGTGCACATCGCCGAGCGCCACGCTGCCGCGTTGCGCAGCTTGCGGCTGCTCTACCTCGACGCCGGGTCGCTGGATGAATTCAACCTGCAATACGGCGCGCGCGTCTTCGCGCAACGCTTGCGCAGCTTGGGGATTCCGTTCGTGCACGAGGAATTTGTCGATAGCCACCTGAACATACCATATCGGTTCGACCGCTCCTTCCGCGCGATTTCCGACGCGTTGCCCGACGCCGACGGCGGATAGGCGGCGCATGATGGCCAACGATGCCGACCCGGCTCGCTCCGCGTTGACCGGCCTGGCGCCGGTAATCGACGCGCGCACCCGCATCCTGGTGCTGGGCAGTTTTCCCGGCGCCGCCTCGCTGGCGGCGCAGCAGTACTACGCGCATCCGCGCAATCTGCTGTGGCCGATTTTGTCGGCGCTGACGGGGGAGCCGCTGGCCGCGCTGCCGTACGACGAACGCCTGCCGCGTCTGCTGGCGCACGGCTTCGGCCTGTGGGATGTGCTGGGCGCTTGCGAGCGCGAAGGCAGTCTCGACTCCGCCATCCGCAAGCCGGCCGCCAACGATTTCGCCCGCCTGCGGGAGCTGTGCCCGCTGCTGGAAACGGTGGGGTTCAATGGCCAGACCTCGGGCAAGTTCGCGCCGCAGTTCGCCGCCGAGGGTTATCGGACGCTGGTGCTGCCCTCGACATCTCCGGCACATGCCTCGCTTACTTTGGCTCAAAAGTTGGAGCAGTGGAAAGTGCTGCCGTAGTCCGTCCAGGTTTCAATGCGCGATGGTGCGAAACTCAGTCGTTTTGACGACAGGGGGCACTTGATTTCGTTCACGTCCGACTTTGTCGGCACAGACGGCCATTAGCCGATCAGGCAAAGAGCGTCAGCCCCGCCATGAACTGCGGTGGCGACAAGGCGGCGGTCCAATGTCGCTAGTTGACCGCCATGGGCTTGCGCCAGCGCGAGCAGATAACTATCTGTAGTCTGCGCTGAACTGAGCAGGCGAGTCGTATCGACTTTTTCTTCGTCCAGCAGACTGATGTCATCACTCCAAAATACATGCCCGTCGAGCGAGCGCATGGTCCGCAATAACGGCGCTACAGCGGCCGGATTCCCTGGTGAGTTGGGATAGCTAGCGTGACCAATAATGCGCATTGCACCGTTTTCGGTGATGGGGCAGGTGGCCCAAGCGCTCATCCCATCCCTCGCGAACCACTCGTGCGCAATGTCGTGCTGGACGTGGCCAGGGTCCATCAGTGCAATCAGGACATTTACGTCAAGCAGGTATGTCATCCTGGGAACTCATCGCGCAATTTGTTGACCATTTCAAGTGTAACCGGCAGGGTTCCCGTTTGTGGTCGGAGCAGCGGCACACCATTGCGTACTGTGTAACTGGATGCCGGCGGTTGAAGTGCCTGTCGGATGCGCGTCGATCTGGCCTCCTCCACGAATTGCTTGCGCTGCTCAGCCGCCTCCGTTGCCTGACGAATCGCGTCAACCATGAAGGCGTGCGGCGTCACGCCCAGGTCTTGCGCGGCGGCGACTGCTTTCTGCTTCAATTCGTCAGGGAGTTTCAGGGTGGTGGTCGACATGGCATCTGATCCGGCAATGGTGTGTCAACAGGGTAGCACCGTCGGCGGAGTGACTCAAGCCGCCGGCTTTGATGTAGAGACATAGCCAGTCATCAGCGCGACGGCCCAGTCCTCGCGGCCGTTGGCGCAGGCCAGTTCGGCCATGCTGCGGTAGTCGTAGGGGATGCTGATCAGCTGGGCCTGCCATTGCTGCTGGCGGCGCTCGACGATGGCGTAGCGGGCGTCGGGCGAGCCGGATTCGATGGCGTGCGGATACGGGTGGTCGTCGGCATAGGCCGGCTGGCCGACGCTGCCCGGATTGACGATCAACGTGCCGCGCGCGCTGCGCACGCTGCGCGGCACGTGCGTGTGGCCGCAGGCGACCAGGTTGGCGTCGACCTGGCCGAGGCGCTGTTCGATGTCGGCGGCGCCGGCGTGGCGCTCGGCCGTTTCCAGCAGGCCGGTGAGGTCGCTGGTGGGCGTGCCGTGGCACAAAAACACGTCTTCGCTGTATTGCAGCGCCGGCCGCAAGGTGGCGATCCACGCCAGTTCGCGCGGCGTCAGTTGCGCACGGGCGTAGGCGTCGGCCGCGCCGGAGCCGGCGTGCAGTTCCAGGATCTGCCGCTCGTGGTTGCCGGCCAGGTGGGTCCAGTCCTGCATCATCAGGAAGCGCGCCGTCTCCAGCGGCAGCAGCGGGCCGGACAGGCTGTCGCCCAGGTTGACCACCGCGTCCACGCCCTGGTGGCGGATGTCGGCCGCCACCGCTTCCAGTGCGGCCAGGTTGCCGTGGATGTCGGAGACGATGGCGATGCGCATGACTAGCTATCCTTGAATGTGCCTAGCAAAGAGGCGGTGTCGACGATGGCGGCGTATTCGCCATCGAGGTTGGACAATGCCATGTAGTGTACATCGTCGGCGCTGCGGGGCGCGCCCGCATAGTCGCTCTTGGCGTAGGCGTAGCAGGCGTCGGCCACCACCTGCGTGGCGAAGCCGAGGTTGCCGGCGCTGCGGGCGCTGGACTCCACCGAGTTGTTGGTGCTCACGCCGGCCAGCACCAGGCGCTCGATGCCGCGCACCCGCAGCCAGCGCTCCAGCCCACTGTTGACGAAGCAGTCCGGCACGTTCTTTTCCACCACGTGTTCGTGCGCCCGCGGCGCCAGGCGCGGCTGGAATTCCGCGCCCGGCTGGCCCGGCCAGAACGGCGAACCCGGCGTGCGCGATATGTGGCGCACGTGGACCACCGGCGCGCCGGCCGCGCGCCAGGCGTCCAGCAGGGCGGCGATGTTGCGCTCGGCGTCGGGGTTGTTGCGCGCGCCGGCGGCCGGGCTGGCCATGCCTTGCTGCATGTCGATGATGATCAAGGCCTGCATCTCAGGGTTCCTCGCGGGAGATTACCCGCACCACCGACTCCAGGTAATCCTCGAAGCCCATGCGCAGGTAGAGTTGGTGCGCGTCATTGCTGCGCATGACGTGCAGGAAGGGAGTATCGCCGCGCTGCAGATGGCGGCGCACCAGCTTGAGCATCAGTTTTTTCGCCAGCCCCCGGCCCTGGTAGTCGGGATGGGTGCAGACGCCGCTGATTTCGCACAGCCCCGGCGCGCGCAGGCGTTCGCCGGCCATGGCCATCAGCCGCTCGCCGTCGAAGTAGCCGAAGTAGTCGCCCAGCTCGATGGTGCGCAGGCCGAACGGGCCCGGCTTGCAGAGCTGGGCCAGCTCCAGCGCCTGCGCCGCGTGCTGCGGGCCCAGCGCTTGCGCCTCCGGGGCCGGCTCGGCGGCCGGCATGGCGCCTGTCCAGACCATGCGGAACATGGTGTTCTCGGCGTCGATTTTCCAGCCGGGCGGGGCGGCGCCGCTCCAGCTGTCGCAGTAGAACGGCTCGCCCGGCGCGCACACCGCCGCCAGCGCGGCGAAGTCCGGCCGGTCCGGATCGGCGAAGGCGACGATGGGGGAAAAGCCCTGGGTGTAGCGGCGCGCGCCACCGCTGCCGTCGGCGTGGCGCGCGTGGGCACCGGTCAGGGTGTGCCAAAAAATGTGGTCCAGCAGGTCGTTGCGTTCCATGCAGCTTGCCTTGTCGAGGGAGCGTGGTTATGCTTGCTTTAAATACACTTTCTTTTTAACACAGATTTGACAGGGGTATCAATCGCAGTTCAACTTAGCTGAGGACAAAATGGATCATCAGAAAATCGCCATCATCGGCCTGGGCCGTATCGGCTCGGCCTTCCTGCGCAATATGCTGGGCCGCCGCGAGCGCGGCGTGGAGCTGGTGGGCGTGGCCGAGAGCGGCGATACGCCGGGCCGCCAGCTGGCGCTCGACGCCGGTCTGGCGGTGCTGACGCTGGACCAGATTGTCGCCCTGGGCAGCGGCGTCGACATCCTGTTCGACCTGACCGGCATCCCCGCCGTGCGGCGCGAGATCCGCGAAAAGCTGATGGCGCAGGGCAATCACCACACGGTGATCGCCTCGGAAACCATCGCCCGCCTGATCTGGGCCATGACCAGCGACGACGACCTGCCGGTCATCGCCGGCCGCAGCACCGGCTACTGAAGCTGCTTACGGCCCCACCGGGACGATGGTGGCGACGCCATCGTCGGTGATGCCGATCAAGAGCAGGCCGTCACCGGACACCGCCAGTTGGCGCGGCAACAACAGCTTGCCGCTGCCGACCAGCTTGTACTGGTTCAGCAGCTTGCCGGTGGTATCGTACATCCACACATCGCTGGTGGCCGCCTTGACGGCGGCGCCGCAATAGATGCGGCCGTCGCTGCCGAGCTCGATGTTATTGGGCGTGCCGTCGCCGGCCGCCAGATAGCCCAACACCCCCAGGTCGGCCGGATTGAGGATGCTGCACAGCTTGGGCGAGCTGTTGGCGGTGTAGATCCGCGTGCCGTCCTGGCTGACGGCGATGTCCTGGCCCAGCGTGCCGGTGTTGGCGTGGCTGGCGGCCGGGATCTTGGCCGGGTACAGGGTGCCGCCGTTGAGCGCGGCATAGTCGACGCTGAGGGTGGTGATGGCCACCACGGCGGCGTTCTCGGCCTGCTGCAGCAGACGGGTGCCGTCGCCGCTGGCGGCCAGCGTGCCGCCGCCGCCGAGCGGCAGGCTGAGGCGGGCGTTGTTGGCGGCCAGGTAGGCGGCGCCGTTGCTCAGCACCACCATTTCCACGCCGTTCGGGCGTATCACCTTGAGGCGGGTGGCCTGGTCGGCGTCGACCGCGATCTGCGACAGCACCGTCTGGGTGGCGAGGTCGATGGTGACCAGCGCGTGGCTGCTCAGGTTCAACAGGTACAGGTAGTCGCCGTTGGTGCTGGTGGCCATGTCGCCCAGGCTGGCGCCCAGGCCGGTGATGGTGCCGGTCTTTTGTCCGCTGTAGAGGTTGTAGATGTCGATGTAGGCGCCGCCGTTGTGCAGGTAGGCATAGGGCCGGATCGGATCGGTGACCACGTTGGCGTAGCTCAGCGCGGTGCTGGCGTTGGCCTGCGGCGTGCGCGTGCCTTTCCACAGGGCGACCCGGATCGGCTCGGGCGCGCCGGCGTCGGGGTCGAGCGGGGTCAGGGCGACGGTGGCGATGCTCAGGGTGTTCGCGCCCAGCGTGGTCGGGTCGGCCGTCAGCGTCAGTTTGTTGCCGCTGACGCCGGCCACCAGCCAGCCCTGGCTGGAGGTGGCGCTCATGCCGCCGAAGGTGCCGTAGTTGTCGCGCACGGTCAGGGTGCGGGTCAGCCTGGTCCAGGACGGCGTGGCGCTGAGGGCGACCCCGGTTTCCGACGGCAGCAGCTTGTGCAGGTCCTTGTTGATGGTCAGCAGCACCGGCGCCAGCACGCGGTCGCCGTTGACGCGGGCGGTGGCGTTGACCAGCGTCGAGCTGACGCCGACCGGGGCGTTGGCCGGCAGCGCGCTGAAGGCGACGTTGCTGGCGACCTGGTTGACCACGCCGCCGGGCACGCTGGCGTTGGCCCAGGTGGGCAGCGCGCCAAACGACCAGGGCCAGGAATTGGTGACGGTGTTCAGGCTCAGCGCCAGGGTCGGGCTGGCGCTGAAATCGCGGCCGTAGGCGCCGCCCAGGGTGATGCTGTTGAGCGATGCGCTCAGGGTGGCCGGGCTCAGGCTGAGCGTGACCGGCAGGTTGCGGCTGGCCTGGCCGGCGGCGCTGAGCGTGACGCTGCCGCTGTAGCTGGCGCTGGCCAGCGTGCCGACGGTGGGATCGACCGTCAGCACCGCGGTGCCCGGCGTGGTGCCGCTGGTGGGCGAGACGCGCAGCCAGGCGGCGTTGGCCAGGGCGCTCCAGCTGGCGCTGCGCTGGTCGTCGGTGTCGAGCGCGATCACCTGGTTCGGCACCGGGGCGCCGTTGATGGCGTTGAAGGTGACGCTGCCGGCGGTGACCAGGCCGCTGGGCTGGACCGACAGCGTGGCCGGCAGGACGGCGCTCTGGCCGTCGCTGGCGCTGATGGTCAGCGTGGTGCGGTAGTCGCCCACGGCCAGGCCGCTGGCATCGAAGGCGACGCTGAGCGTGCCGTTGCCGCTGCCGGCCGCGGCGCCCGGCTTGAGCCAGGCGGCGCCGCTGCTGGCGGTCCAGCTGCGGCCTTCGCTGCTGATGGCGACGTTGATCGCGGCCGGCGCGGCGGCGCCGATGTGGGCGGTGGCGCCGAGCGCGACGGCCGGCGTGGCGCTGAAGGCCAGCTGGCCGACCGCCACCACCTGCAAGCTGTAGGGCAGCTGCATCGGCGAACCGGGGAATTGCGTGGCGCAGCCGCTGTCGCGGCACAGGCGCACCGTGAAGCTGCCGGTGTAGGTGCCGGCCGCCAGCGACGGCGCGGTTTGCAGCACGGCGTGGTACTGGGTGTCGCTGTCGCGTATCAGCTGGGCGTTGGGCAGCAGCACGCCATTGCTGTCGACCACGCTGGCGAGCACGCTGGCGGCATTGGCGAAGTCGGCCGGCCGGGTCACGCTGGCGATGACGTTGAGGGTGGTCGAGGTGCCGGCGCTGAGGCTGGCGCGGACGGTGTCGGGATTGAAGCTGAGGGCGGGGGAGACGGCCGGGGTGGAAGGATCGGCGCTGCCGCCACCACCACCACCACCACCGCCGCCGCATCCGGTCAGCAGGGCGGCCAGCAACAATGGCAGGAGGTAGACGGACCTGGGTCTCAGCATGGCGGTATCCTTGGGGTAAGCACAGCTTGATTTACACATTTTACAATTGTTGCGTATTTGCAACTATGTGTCAAGCGTCGTACGCGCGCACTGCCGCGCCCCGGCCAGAATACCATCGCGCGCGCCTATTTGCCCGCCGCGTGCGCCTCATAGGCGCGGATGCGGTCCAGCTTGGCCGAATACAGGTCGTGGTCGCCGCGCGTAGTGCTGTTGGCCAGCGCCGTGGCCATGTGGGCGTCGGCTTCGCGCAGATTGCCCAGCTGGTAATTGGCCAGCGCCAGCCAGAAGTGGAACTCGTGGTAGTCCGGCACCCGCTCCACCTCGCGCGCGAACAGGTCGCGCGCGCGGCGGTAGTCGCCGGCCTGCATGGCGGCCTGGCCCAGGTTGAAGAAATGGAAGGGCGGGTCGGGTTCGAGCTGGGCCAGGCGGATGCGCAGCCTGGCCGCCTCGGCCTGCTGGTCCGGGCCGGGCTGGGCGGCCAGCGCCTGCACCAGGTTGGACAGGTAGATGGTGTTGTCGGGCGCCTGCGACAAGGCGTAGCGCAGCGCCAGCTCGGCCTCGGCCAGGTTGCCGTGGTGCTGGTAGACCACGGCCAGCGTGTTGTAGGCGTTAAGGAAGCCCGGATCCTGCTCGACCGCCTTGCGGGCCGTCCAGTAAGCCTCGTCCAGCTGGTCATGCGAGAGCAGCTCGGCCGCGCGGTTGTTCAGGTACATGGCGATGATGGTGCGCTCTTCCAGCGGCCGGGTATTTTCGCGCGCCTTGGGCGGGATGGGGATGAAGTCCACCGTCAGCGCGCTCGACATGTCAACGCTGTAGACCTCGCCATGGGTCAGGCGCGGCCGGCCCAGCGCCAGGTTGACGTGGTTGCTGGCGAAATACAGGTTGCCGGCGCGGCTCCAGCTTTCCTCGACCTCGACCTGCTGGAACTGCACCACCAGGTTGAGCTCGTGCGCCAGCGCGGCCGTCATGATGGCCAGCGACAGGCAGTTGCCGGCGCGCGCCTCGAAGGTTTGCGCGGCGTCGCGCGTCATGGCCGAATCGTATTCGAGTTGCAGCTTGTCCTTGCGGTAGAGGGCGTCGAACAGCTCGCGGCGGGGATCTTTGCGCGTCAGGCTGTGGCCGATCTGGTGGTTCAGGTAGTCGCGCATCGCCGGGCTGACGGCAAACACGTGGCTGGTGTCGACCGGCGCCGCCGGCGGCTGGAACAGTTGGTCGTGGAATACCACCGGCGCGGCCGCACGCGGCGTCAGCGACGGCCCGGCGCAGCCGCACAGCAGCGCGGCGCTCAAGGTCAGGGCCCAAGCTTTCATGACGAGTCTCCCTTTGCTGCGGAGCACAAGCCGGCGCCGCACCAGGCAGCGGACTCTGTGTTCCGCTTGAGGAAAGTATCCTCGGCTCGTGGGGCGATGTCAAACGGGAATTTGCGGCCGGCTTAAGCCAGCGGGCGTAGCTCCAGCGGCTGGCCGTCGGCGTCGAAGCGCAGCGCCACCTGCACCGCGCTGACGCCGATGCTGGCCAGGGCGTCGCGCAGGTCGTCGACCTCCAGTTCCAGGTCGGCGCCGAGGTCGAGCGGCTTGTCGCCGCTGGCCAGCACGGCCTCGCCGTCGCGCAGCTGGACCCGCAGCACCATCTCGTCGTCGACGTCGGACGGCGCGATGACGGCGTTCAGTGCGGCCGGCGCGCGGCCGCCGATGGCCTGGTTGAGCGCCGACAGCAGTTGCAGCATCGCGTACTCGGACTGGCCCTGTTCGCGGGCGCCGAAGAACAGGTCCTGGTACAAGAAGTTCAGGCGCAACGCGCCGTCGCCGCGGCCGCGGCCCAGGCAGCGCGCCACCAGCGGCGCGTGCTGCGCGGTCCATTGCTGGTAGCGCTCGGCGCGCTGGGCGAAGTAGGCGTCGGCCGCCTTGTCGCCGGCCGGCACCTTGTAGAAGGTGTCGTCGGCGCGCTTCAGCGCGAAGCCGAGCAGGAAGCGCAGCTCGACCGCGGTGTCGTCGGCGCCGAAGCCGGTGGCCGACCAGCCGGCCGCCATGCTGCGCTCCAGCGCCGGCGCGGCGCTGATCTTTTTCTCGGTCAGCGACTGCGCCGCCTCGCGCACCATGGTGTGCAGCTGGCCGTAGCTGACCCGTTCGAATTCCTCCAGGTCATAGGCGTGGCTGACCAGCACCACCTTGGCCTTGGGGCTTTCCAGGCCGGCGTCGGTGAAGCTGGCGAGCAGGGCTTCGTAGGCGGCGCCGTCCTGGAAGTCGAACGCCGGATCGAGCCCGCCCTGGCTGTGGACGAACACCGGAATGGCGAAGGCGTCGATCTCCATCTCGGGCGCGCCTTCGCGGCGCAGCGTCAGGCTGGCGGCGCCTTCCTCGACGGCGTTGCGCAGGTAGCGGTAGCCGTCGCGCGATTCGTCGCGCGCCAGCTCGATGGCGCCGTACAGCACCTCGTCCTTGCTCTGGTTGAGCAGCTTGCGCAGCAGGCGCTGGAAGTCCAGCGCCTTCTGGGCCAGCTCGGCGCGGGTGCTGTCGGCCACGATGTCATTGTTGAACTCGCCGTCGGCCAGGTCCAGCGCCAGGGCGCACAATTCGGTGGTTTGTTGTTCGTCTTTCAGTTCCGGGGAGTTCGCGGATTTGCGCGGTTGCGGGCGCTTATTTTTTGGCATGTTTTATTTATCGTTCGGTGTGGAAGGCTTCGTGCAGTTCGTCGAGCAGGTCGGCGGTTTCATCCTCGGACAGGCCGAGGTGGCGGCAGGCCTGGTCGCCGCCTTTTTCCCATTCGTAGGACAGGTTGCTGCCGTGGAAGCGGGCGATGCCTTTTTCCGCCAGCAGCGCCAGCGCCACCAGCGAGCGCACGGCGTCGTCGGTGGCCGGGTCGTCCAGCACGCGGTAGTCGTGGTGCAGCAGGATGGCCCAGGAGACGTCCGGCGACAGCCCCCAGTTGCGCGCCAGCAGGCAGCCGATGGCGGCGTGGTTGGTGCTGTAGCGCTTGTCCTCGATGACGGTGAAGGCTTGTTCGGCGTCGTCGCAGGCGTCGGCGTAGGTGGCGGCGTAGTCGGCGAAGCGGTTCATCAACAGCGGCACGCCGATGTCGCAGAACAGGCCGAAGGTGTGGGCGATGTCCGGCGGGGCGATGCGCAGCTTGCGCGAGAAGAACACCACGGCCTGGGCGCGGCGCGCCGAGATTTCCCAGAACGCCGTCAGGTCGGCGTCCTTGCCGTCGATGGCCTGGCGCGCCAGCAGCCCGGTCAGCAGCGCCGCGCATTGGTTGATGCCGAGGAAATTGATGCCTTGCTCGACCGATTTGGCCTTGCGCGCGGCGCCGAAGAAGGGCGAGTTGGCCAGCTTGAGCAGGGCGCCGGACATGCCGACGTCGTTGCCGATGATGCGGGCGATGCGGCGCGGCGACGGGTCGGACTGGGCCAGCTCGCGCTGCAGGTCGACGAGCAGGCTGGGCCGTGGTGGAATACGGATGGAGCGCATCAGCGCTTCTTCCACCGCGTTTTCAACTGGCATGGCTGGGGCTGCAACTGTCGTCATTGTATTCTTCAGGGATGTGGGCGATGCAATACAGCACTATAAACCAGGAGCGCTTACTCATGCTGGGCATGCTTACCCCGATTATCGCCGCAAGCGCGCGCGGCGGGCGTGAATTTATCCTGAATTTCTGCCGGGGCCGCCATATTTTGTCGCTAATGTCGGCTAATTGCGGCGATTCGATAATCATTTGTTATGTGTTTTCGGCTGGACGGGCATTTACAATACGGCCATGGACAACTATCTGGCTGACATCGATTTCAGCGCGCCCTCGGCCGAGGTGGCGCGGCGCTTGATCGGCGTCACCTTGCTGGTGGACGGCGTCGGCGGGCGCATCGTCGAGGCCGAGGCCTACGACCGCAGCGAGCCGGCCGCGCACAGCTTCAACGGTCCGACGCCGCGCAATTTTTCCATGTTCGGGCCGCCGGGGCGCAGCTATGTCTACCGCTCGCACGGCTTGCACTGGTGCCTGAATTTTGTCTGCCGCGAGGAGGGCCACGGCGCCGGCGTGCTGATCCGCGCGCTGGAGCCGCTGGCGGGACTGGCGCAGATGCGCGAACGGCGCGGGCTGGACGACGAGCGCTTGCTGTGCGCCGGGCCGGGGCGGCTGTGCCAGGCGCTGGGCGTCACGCGCGCCCACAACAACCTGACGCTGGACGCGGCGCCGTTCGTGCTGCTGGCGCCCGAGCGGGGCGTGGTCGACGTGCTAGCCGGCCCGCGCATCGGCATTAGCAAGGCGATGGAGCTGCCGTGGCGCTTCGGCCTGGCCGGCTCGCGTTTTTTGAGCAAGCCCATGCGCTGACGGCGGCTCCACCTTGAACACCGACACCGCCTGCGACAGCTGCACCGCCTGCTCCTGCAGGCTGGCGGCGGCGGCGGCGGCCTGCTCGACCAGCGCGGCGTTCTGCTGCGTCACATCGTCCATCTGGCCGACCGCCTGGTTGACCTCGGCGATGCCCTGGGCCTGCTCGGCGCTGGCCTTGCTGATGCGGGCGATCACCTCGTTGACCTGCTGCACCGAGGCGACGATGGCCTCCATCCGCTCGCCGGCCTGGTGCACCGAGGCGCTGCCGCTGTCGATGGTGGCCACCGAGGCCGCGATCAGCGCCTTGATTTCCTTGGCGGCGGCGGCCGAGCGGTGCGCCAGGGTGCGCACCTCGCTGGCCACCACGGCGAAGCCGCGGCCCTGCTCGCCGGCGCGCGCCGCTTCGACGGCGGCGTTGAGCGCCAGGATGTTGGTCTGGAAGGAGATGCTGTCGATCACGCCGATGATGTCGACGATCTGGCGCGAGCTGGCGCGGATCGAGGCCATGGTCTGCACCGCCTGGCGCACCGCGGCGCCGCCGTGCTGGGCCAGGTCGGCGGCGCCGGCCGCCAGCTGGCAGGCTTGCTGGGCGCCGGCGGCGTTGTCCTGCACCGCGCGGGTCAGGCTGGCCATGGCGCTGGCGGTTTCCTCCAGCGAGCCGGCCTGCATCTCGGTGCGGCTCGACAGGTCGAGGTTGCCGCTGGCGATTTCATGGGCGGCGCAATCGATCGCCTGCACCGCCGCCAGGATGGCGGTCAACGTCTGGGTCAGGTTGTGCATGGTGTGGTCCAGCATGCGGGCGGTGTCGGCGATCTCGTCGCGGCCGCGGTTGTCGCCGCGCCCGGCCACCAGGCGGCCGGCGGCCAGCGCCACCACCACGTCGGCGATGGCGCGGATATCGTGCAGCATGGCGCCGCGCACCGCCATCGTCACCCCCAGCGACAGCGCGATCGACAGCAGCACCATCAGCGCCATGCTGGTGCCCAGGGTGTGGAACTCGGCGCGCGCACGCGCGTAGGCCTGCTCGCTGAGGGCTTTCTCCAGCGCCGACAGCTGCGCCAGCTGTTCGTTCAGCGCCAGGAATTGCTTTTCGCCGTGGGCCATGGCGTTGGTGGCGATGCTCTGGTCGATGCTGGCCATCTCCATGGTGTCGCGCACGGCCTTGCGGTAGGCGGCCAGCGATTGCAGCGTCTGCTCGACGATCTTGCGCTCGGCGGCGTTGTCGTCGGCCGCCGCCAGCGCGTCGAGCTGGCGCAGCTCGGTCTCGATGGCGGCGTGGCCGGCCTTGATCTGCCTGGCCAGCGCGTCCAGCCGTGGCTGGGAAAAACTGCCGTTGACCCAGGCCAGCAGCTGGTAGATATGGGCGTGGGCGTAGCGGGTTTCGCCGGTGACGTCGGCGGCGGTGCGCAGGCGGGCGGCGCGCACCTGCACCAGGTTTTCCAGCGAGGCGTTCTGGCGCACCATGCCGTAGTAGGCGGCGCCCGCCGTGACGATCAGCAGCAACAGCACCAGGCCGGGCGCCAGCAGCAGTTTGGGACCGATACGCAGTTTGCTCAGCATGGTGCTCTCCCGCCGTTATTTTTCGCCGTTATTTTCTATAGATGCCCGCTTCCAGCACCACGTCGCCGACCCGCATGACGTAGGTGGTCTTGGGTTCGATCTTGCCGCTGCCGGGATTCTTGTACTGGTAGTCGACCCAGCCGTGGCCTTTCTTGGCGGCCAGCTCGATGATCTCGCGGCGGTATTTCTTGCCGCTGGCGTCGGGCACGTCGGTCAGGTCCTTGCCGACGATGGAGGGGTTGAACGGATGGGCCAGCACGATGCCGCTGTTGAGGTCGCGCAGGTCGACGTACAGCGAACCCTGCACGAAGTCCGGGTCCTTGGCCGCCACTTTCTTGATCAACTCGTCCTTGCCGTGGGCCTTGAGGAAGGCGGCGCCTTTTTCCACGATGGCGATGGCGTCTTTTTCGGTGGGCTCGGCGGCGAAGGCCGGGGCCGGCAGCAGGGGGGCGGCAAGCGCGGCTATCGTGGCGATGGCGGCCAGCATGGCGGTCTGTTTCATGGCGGTTCCTTGTGGTGGGGGCGGGGAGGCTTGCTCCCATGAACTTTACGCCGGCGCACAGGACGGGAATTGCGTTGCCGCAAGGTCTGGCCGTGTGGCAATTTTGCACGCGGCCGGCGTCAAGGAAAAATGTATTTCCGTACGTCAGTTGATTTACGGCAATCGCCATTCCGGCGAGGGGCCTAGCATGCAGTTTCCGCCCCCCCCTTTTATTGCGATAGGAACCTGCGATGACCTCCACTCCGATAGCCTCCTGGAACAGCGCCGCCGCCCAGGCGCCCAAGTTCAAGCCCTTCATCCGCCAGACCATCCCCCATTCCCGCCAATGGGAATGGCTCACGCCCGATTTGCAGGAAGCGGTGCAGGTGGTGTCGCACGTGCTGCCGTTCCGCACCAACGAGTACGTGCTGGAGCAGCTGATCGACTGGAGCAACATCCCGGACGATCCGATCTTCCGCCTGACCTTCCCGCACCGCGACATGCTGGCGCCGGACGACTACGCCCAGCTGCGCGAGCTGGTGCTGGGCCGCGCCAACCAGCCGGCGCTGACCGAGCTGGTGCGGCGCATCCGCCTGCGCATGAATCCCCATCCGGCCGGGCAGATGACGCACAACGTGCCGCGCGTGAACGACGCCCCGCTCAAGGGCTTGCAGCACAAGTACAAGGAGACAGTGCTGTTCTTCCCCAGCGCCGGCCAGACCTGCCACGCCTACTGCACCTTCTGCTTCCGCTGGCCGCAGTTCGTCGGCATGGACGACATGAAGTTCGACGCCAAGGAGTCGCACCAGCTGGCCGACTACCTGCGCCTGCATCCCGAGGTGACCGATGTCTTGATCACCGGCGGCGATCCGCTGATCATGAACACCCGCTCGCTGGAGGCGTATATCGAGCCGCTGCTGGCGCCGGACCTGGCGCACATCCAGAACATCCGCATCGGCACCAAGTCGGTGGCGTACTGGCCGCAGCGCTTCGTCACCGACCGCGACGCCGACGACCTGCTGCGCCTGTTCGAGCGGGTGGTCGGCAGCGGCAAGAACATGGCCATCATGGGCCACTACAACCACGCGGTGGAGCTGCGGCCGGCCATCGCCCAGCAGGCGGTCAAGCGCATCGTCGGCACCGGCGCCACCTTGCGCATGCAGGGGCCGCTGATCCGCCACATCAACGAAGACCCGCGCAGCTGGGCCGAGCTGTGGCAGACCGGCGTGCGGCTGGGGGCCATCCCCTACTATATGTTCGTCGAGCGCGACACCGGGCCGCGCGAGTATTTCCAGCTGCCGCTGGCGCGCGCGCACGAGATCTTCCAGCAGGCCTACCAGATGGTGTCGGGCCTGTCGCGCACGGTGCGCGGGCCGTCGATGAGCGCCTTCCCCGGCAAGGTGGTGATCGACGGTATCGTCAACATCGGCGGCGAGAAGGTGTTCGCGCTGCAGTTCCTGCAGGCCCGCAACGCCGACTGGGTGCGCAAGCCGTTCTATGCCAAGTTCGATCCGAAGGCGACCTGGATGGACGAACTCAAGCCGGCCTTCGGCAAGGACAAGTTCTTCTTCGAGGAGGAGGGCGGCAGCCGCAGCGAATACGGCGCCGAGCCGCCGGGCCAGCGCAAGGTGATCCCGTTGATCACGGCGCGCCAGGACGAGGCGCAGCGTGGTACCGGCGGCGCTGGCGCGGCCGTGGCCAGCGCGGCCGGCTGCGGCGCCCACAGTCCGGCGTAGGCGGCGCCATGTCCGGCCGCGCGGTGTTCGTGCTGGTGTTCCTGCCGTTCGCGCTGGGCCACTATCTGTCGAGCCTGATCCGCACCGTCAACGCGACGCTGGCGCCGCAGCTGATGGCGGCGCTGGCGCTGAGCCCCGCCCAGCTTGGCCTGCTGACCAGCGCCTTCTTCCTGGCGTTCGCGCTGGTGCAGCTGCCGGTCGGCATGGCGCTGGACCGCTGGGGGCCGGCGCGGGTGCAGCCGCCGATGCTGCTGCTGGCGGCGCTGGGCGCGCTGGCCTTCTCCGGCGGCCGCGATTTCGCCCAGCTGCTGGCGGCGCGCGCGCTGATCGGGCTGGGCCTGGGCGGCTGCTTCATGTCGGCGGTGAAGGCGGTGTCGACCTGGGTGGCGCCGGCGCGGCTGCCATCGGTGCAGGGCTATCTGATCGCGGCCGGCGGGCTGGGGGCGGCGTCGGCCACCTTGCCGGTGCGGCTGGCGCTGCACTACACCGACTGGCGCGGCCTGTTCGTCGGTTTCGCCGCGGCGGCGGCCGCGCTGGCGCTGCTGATACGGCTGCTGGCGCCGGCCGCGCCGTCGGCTGCGGCGGCGCGGCCGGCCGGGCTGGCGGTGCTGCGCGAGGTGCTGGGGCATCCGGCCTTCCGCGAAGTGGCGCAGCTGGTGCTGGTGCCGCACATGGTGTTCTTCGGCATCCAGGGCTTGTGGATCAGCCGCTGGCTGAGCGACGTCGCCGGCTACTCCGAGGCGGCGGTGACCTACCTGCTGTACCTGGGCATGGCGGCGGTGATCTTCGGCGCCATCGCGGTGGGCATGCTCACCGAGTGGGCCGGGCGGCGCGGCGTGGCGCCGATCAGCGTGGCGGCGGCCGGGGTGGCGCTGTTCATCGCGGTGCAGCTGGGCTTTGTGTGCAACTGGGCGCCCAGCTACCAGCTGCTGTCGGTGGTCTTCACGCTGGTGGGCACGGTGACCGGCATCGAGTATGCGATCGTCGCGCAAAGCCTGCCGCCCGCGCTGACGGGGCGCGGCGCCACCTGCCTCAACCTGCTGATCTTCCTGGGCGCGTTCGCGGTGCAGGCGGGCTTCGGGCTGGTGGTCGGCTGCTGGCGGCCGGACTTTTTGCAGCACTATCCGGCGCAGGCCTACCAGGTGGCGTTCGCGGTGCTGGTGCTGTTGCAGTTGCGCGGACTGTTGTTATTCGCGCGCCGGCGCTGGGGCGCGGGCGCGCAATCCGGTAAAATCGACCACCAATCCGGCAGCCCGGCAACCAGCCCACCGATCGCGCGATGACTACAGCAAGCAACGTCTTTGTCTCCCTGCCGGCCGCATGGCAGGACTGGATCATGCAAAACCTGGCGCGCGCCTGCAATCCGCTGGACATGGCCAACAGCATGGCGGCCTCCGGCCAGCACAGCATGGCGGTGGCGCGCGCCGCCATCGACGAGGCGCTGGCGCTGCGCGCGGCGGCCGACCACGCGCCGGCGCCGCAGGCCAGCGTGTTCGTGGCGCCGCAGCAGATGCCCTATATTGACCTGGAACGCAACCTGGTCGCCGCGCCGGACCGCACGGTGGAGGTGTTGTTCGTGCTGAAGCAGCCGCAGATCATCCTGCTGGGGAATGTGCTCAGCGACGAAGAGTGCGACGCCATCGTCGCCCATTGCGGCACCCGCTACACCCGTTCCACCGTCACCGGCGAGGCCGACGGCGCCAGCGTGGTGCACGAGGGCCGCACCAGCGAGATGGCCTTCATCCAGCGCGGCGAGGCCGAGGTGGCCGAGCGCATCGAGCAGCGGCTGGCGGCGCTGGCGCACTGGCCGCCCGAGTGCAGCGAACCGTTCCAGCTGCAGAAGTACGGCGTGACGCAGGAGTACCGGCCGCACTACGACTGGCTGGACCCGGACAGCAGCGGCCATCGCAGCCACCTGGCGCGCGGCGGCCAGCGGCTGGCCACCTTCATCCTGTACCTGAGCGATGTGGAGCAGGGCGGCGGCACGGTGTTCCCCGGCCTGGGGCTGGAGGTGTATCCGAAGAAGGGCAACGCGCTGTGGTTCCTCAACACCGACGACAACCACCAGCCGGACAAGCAGACCTTGCACGGCGGCGCGCCGGTGGTCAGCGGCACCAAGATCATCGCCAACAAATGGCTGCGGCAAGGGCGCTACGGTTAGAATGGCGGGCATCGGCATAGACATTGCCCACTGTTTTTAACCTAGGAACCCTATGAGACTCGTTCGTTACGGCCGTCCCGGCAAAGAGAAACCAGGCCTGATCGATGACGAAGGCAAGCTGCGCGACCTGTCCGGCGTGATCGCCGACATCGACGCGGCGCAGCTGGCGCCGAAGGCGCTGCGCAAGCTGGAAAAGATCCCGCAAGCCTCGCTGCCGCTGGTGCGCGGCAATCCGCGCTACGGCGTGCCGCTCGCGCGCGTCGGCAAATTCATCGGCATCGGCCTCAATTATTCGGACCACGCGGCCGAAGCGGGCATGCCGATCCCGAAGGAGCCGATCGTCTTCATGAAGGCGATTTCCTGCCTGTCCGGTCCGGACGATCCGGTGATGCTGCCGCAAGGCTCGAAGAAGACCGACTGGGAAGTGGAGCTGGGCGTGGTGATCGGCTCGCGCGCGCAGTACGTCAGCGAGGAGGACGCGCTGAAGTACGTGGCCGGCTATTGCGTGGTCAACGACCTGTCGGAGCGCTCGTTCCAGCTCGAGCGCGGCCCGCAATGGGACAAGGGCAAGGGCTGCGACACCTTCGGCCCGGTCGGCCCGTGGCTGGTGACGCAGGAAGACATCTACGACGTGCAGCAGCTGGACCTGTACCTGGAACTGAACGGCAAGCGCATGCAGACCGGCTGCACCGACACCATGATCTTCTCGGTGGCGCAGATCGTCAGCTACCTGTCGAAGTTCATGACCCTGGAGCCGGGCGACGTGATCGCCACCGGCACGCCGCCGGGCGTGGGTCAGGGGCGCAAGCCGCAGCGCTTCCTGAAGAAGGGCGACGTCCTGCGGCTGGGCATCGCCGGCCTGGGCGAGCAGCAGCAGGACGTCGTCGCCTGGACGGCGTCGAAATAATCGCGGCGTAGCTAAGTCTAAGTCGCGCTGGCCAGCGCCCGCGCCAGGGCGTCGGCCAGCCGGCTGGTGATCTCCGCCAGCTCGGCCTCGGTGGCGATGAACGGCGGCGCCAGCAGGATATGGTCGCCGCGCCGGCCGTCGATGGTGCCGCCCATCGGATACACCATCAGTCCCAGCGCCATGGCCTGCTCCTTGACCGCCGCGTGCAGCTGGCAGGTCGGATCGAAGGGCTCCTTGCTGACGCGGTCGCGCACCAGCTCCAGCGCCAGCAGCATGCCGCGCCCGCGGATGTCGCCCACGTGCGGGTGGTTGCCGAACGCCTCGCGCAGCATGCGGCGGAAGGCGGCGCCGCGCACCGTGACGGCGCCCAGCAAACTATCCCTTTGTATCACCTTCTGCACCGCCAGCGCGGCGGCGGCGGCCACCGGATGCCCCATGTAGGTGTGGCCGTGCTGGAAGGCGCCGCTGCCGTCGCGCAGGCGCCGCACCACGTGCTGGCGCGCCAGCACCGCGCCGATCGGCTGGTAGCCGGCGCCCAGGCCCTTGCCCAGCACCACCAGGTCAGGCAGCACGCCTTCCTGTTCGAACGCGTACAGCGTGCCGGTGCGGCCCATGCCGCACATGACTTCATCGAGGATCAGCAGGATGCCGTACTTGTCGCACAGCTTGCGCACGCCGCGGAAGTAGCCGGGCGTGGGCGGCACGGCGCCGGCGGTGGCGCCGACCACCGTCTCGGCGACGAAGCCGATGATGTGCTCGGGGCCGTGTTCGACGATGGTCGCCTCCACTTCGGCCAGCAGGGCGGCGGTGTAGTCCTCGGTGCTCTGGCCGTCGGCGCGGTCGCGGTATTCGTAGCAGGGGGCGACGCGCGGCACCGCCATCAGCATCGACTCGAACGGGCGGCGGCGCCACTCGTTGCCACCGATGGCCAGCGCGCCCAGCGTGTTGCCGTGGTAGCTCTGGCGGCGGGCGATGAACATGCCGCGCTGCGGCTGGCCCGCTTCGACCCAGTACTGGCGCGCCAGCTTGAGGGCGGTCTCCATCGCTTCCGAGCCGCCCGAGACCAGGTAGACGTGATCGAGGTCGCCGGGGGCGTCGTTGGCCAGGCGGCTGGCCAGTTCCTCGGCGGCGTCGCAGCTGAAGAAGGCGGTGTGGGCGTAGGCAATGCGGTCGACCTGGGCGTGCATGGCGGCCAGCACGTCGGGATGGGCGTGGCCCAGCGAGGAGACGGCGGCGCCGCCGCTGGCGTCGAGATAGCTGCGGCCCTGGCTGTCGCGCACGGTCAGGCCGGCGGCGCCGATGGCCAGCGGCGGCGCGCGGCGCAGGTTGCGGTGGATGATGTGGCTCATGGCGTCCTTTCGGTCAGGGTGACGAAGAGCAGACGATAGCCGCGATCGGCTTGTGTTCTGTTGATCTATCCCGCACCATGTGCGAATAATTGACCAGGACGCCAGCAGGAGTGACAACGATGACCGACCGATTGGAAGCTATTCCGTTTGCCGACATGAGCGCGGCCCAGCAGGTGGCGGCGCAGGCCGTGATCGACGGGCCGCGCGGGGCCTTGTACGGGCCGTTCGTGCCGCTGATCCGCAGCCCGGAGCTGATGGCGGCGGCGCAGCGCATGGGCGAGTACCTGCGCTACCGCAGCGCGATCGGCACGCGGCTGACGGAGTTGGCGATCCTGGTGACGGCGCGCCAGTGGAGCCAGCAGGTGGAGTGGGCGATCCACGAGCCGATCGCGCGCCAGTACGGCATGTCAGACGAGGTGATCGCGGCGGTGGCGGCGCGCCGGCGGCCGGACGGCATGGCGGCCGACGAGGCGCTGGTGCACGACTTCTGCATCCAGCTGCACCAGCGGCAGCGGGTCGACGACGCGACCTATGCGGCGGCGCTGGCGGCCTTCGGCGAGCACGGGGTGGTGGACCTGATGGGGATCAACGGCTACTACACCTTCCTGGCGATGGTGATGAACGCCGCGCAGACGGCGGTGCCGGCGTCGCCGGCCGCGCCGCTGCCGTAAATAAACCGGGGGTCAAGTCCTGAACCTTCCCCTCAAATTTTGAAGATAGCGATTAACGATCTCAGCTCGCCAAGAGCGATGGT